>CAZOBD010000291.1:0-3202 GCA_964577665.1 uncultured Hyphomicrobiales bacterium | reverse complement strand
CACCCAAGGGGATGATTATTTGAGAGTTAATGCAAAACAGAGTTTTGAAAGAAAAACACATTCCCAAATCGGAGTTTGGGAATGAGATGCGAAAAAATTTAAAAAACGTAATGTAAATGAAAAACCGTAAGAGACCCCACCCCGGCCCTCCCCAAGGGGAGGGAGCAAGTTAATTGAATTCCCTCCCTATGGTGAGGGTTAGGGTGGGGCTTAAAATAAACAGATGAAACGTCCATGATTCAATAAAACACATAAGGGAATGATTATTCGTAGTTCAGATGGACTCCACTTTTAAAGTGGAGTCCATCTGAAACCCCACATCCCTTAATCCCCTCTTGGGGAGGGTATGCAATCCGTAAGGTTTCTATTGCAAGTTCGCAATGACGTAACAGCAGAAGGAAAAAGATGTCCAACATCTGGCAGATGTCGGACATCTGAAACGGGAAGTAAAATTAAACAGATGAGAAAAAAATGAAAAAAGACCTGTCGGTTTATAAAAGTGATATAATGAAAGTGTTCAATATCGGTATCAGCGTGCTTAACACCGCCCGGTCATTGAAAAGCATAAGCTTAGACCTTAAACTTCTTGCCATAAACGGAATAGTACAGGCAGCAAGACTCGGTGATGAAAAGGGCAAGTCTTTGATAACGCTTTCAGATTTTTTATCGGACCTGCCATCACAAATCGAACCGGAACTGACAGATTTGGAAGACCTTACTAGTAAACTCGCTACCGAAATCACAATCAGCACAATAGCGCTGCAAAGACTAATTATGTATTCTGTTTCCTTAGAAAATATAATTAATAAGAACTTAGAAAGCTTGGATGGTTTTAATATTTATTCATCCGGTCAGCTCGAAAAAATTGAGAGTCGAAATGAATTGCAAAATACTGACGAAGTGCTGAGGGGCAATATAATATATTTGGCAGGTGTCAATCTAAGTCTAATAAATAAACTTAATGTACTTCTTCGGCAGTCGAAGACAACAATCAGCAATTCGAGGAATAAAATGGACAGGATAAGACGAAACGGATTTATTGCAAACTATATGGGCTCAAATATTTCCGTCGAATCTGCTTATCTATCAGGCAGCAGGCAGAGTTTCGTAGGTCTTGTCGAAAATATCACTCAAATGGTGTCAGCTTTAAACAGAAGTCTGGACGAAATAATGGAACGTATCAATCATGGAGATATGCTTCTTTCAAAGCTAATCAAATCAGGTATTATAAATTAAATCTTTTAGTGTCATATTAACTCAGATTAATCACAAAATATGGTTGAAATAGCTTAAACATAATATTTTACAATAACATACTCTCTTTAAATGAGATTAAGTATTGTTATCTAATGCTCCGTTTTTTTATTTAACTAACAACTCAGATAAAAATATGAAAAGCGAAATAATATTTGAAGAAGGAAGCCACAAGTGGATAGTACTCGGCAGAGATGCCAAAAAAGAAGTAAGTGTCATAGACACTAATGAGTATCTTATCGTTAACAATAAACAGGGACTTATGTTAGACCCCGGTGGAACGGCTATTTTTCCGCAGGTTTTGACTGAACTCAGCAGGTACATACCTACCGAAAATATAAAAACTATTGTGGCAAGTCATCAGGATCCCGATATCGCTTCATCCTTGTCAATGTGGCTTGATTTGTGCCCTGAAGTAAAAGTTTACTGTTCATGGCTTTGGACGGGTTTTTTATCACATTTCGGAATGGGAGCCACTCTGCGGCTGGAGAAGATACCGGACGACGGCATGGAGCTTCCAATAGGAAATACCAATGCAATGGTTTACCTTGTACCTGCTCATTACTGCCATTCATCCGGTAATTTTTCATGCTATGATCCCAAAGCGGATATTTTATTCAGCGGAGACATCGGCTCGGCTCTGCTTCCGAACCAGAATCAACCGCTTTTTGTGGAAAACTTCGATGAGCATACAGGTTTAATGAAAGCCTTTCATCAGCGATGGATGCCCTCCAAGGATGCCTTAGAAAAATGGGTGAAAAGAATCAGGCTGATTAATCCTTCTGTGATAGCGCCCCAGCACGGGTCAATTTTCAAAGGAGAAGACGTCGGAAAGCTGCTGGACTGGCTGGATAATTTGGATGTGGGGATTTGGGACAGCGTCAAAGAAGATGAAGACATTAACGAATCGGTCTGGATGAAATGGAAGAAATAGTGCCTGCAATGCAGGAAATAGTCCTTACCTGTTATTCGTCCTATCAATATTATTATTATTTTTATTTTGGAATATGATTATTAATATAGATGAATCAGCAGGATTTTGCTGGGGAGTAGTAAAAACCATTGAGAGCGTTGAAAAAGACCTTAAAGAAAAACCCGGCAGGGATATTTATGTATTGGGTCAGATTATTCACAATCCCCGTGAAATAGAGCGCCTCGAAAATAAAGGACTTCAAACCATAGAACATACTAACCTCGGCTCTCTCGATAAAAAAGATGTTGACGTTATTATTCGCGCACACGGTGAACCCCCGGAAACATATAATAATCTGAAAAAACTTGGTGTTACTACTATTGATGCTACCTGTCCCCTAGTTAAAAACCTGCAGAAGAGAGTAAAAAAATATTATGAGGAAGGCTGGAAAATTGTTATTTTCGGAAAGAGGGAACATGCAGAAGTAATAGGCTTACGCGGAGTATGCAATGACGAATGCATCGTAGTCAGAAGCGTCGATGAGGCTCTCGAAAATGTCGATTGTAATAAAAAAACGGTTCTTTTCTCCCAAACTACAATGGACAAAAGAACTTTTTATAAAATAAAAGAAGCTTTGGAAAGAAAATTTGAGGAAAAATGTAAAGGTAACTGTGAAAATATGTTTACGGCAAAAGATACTATATGCCAGTTTGTTTACGGAAGGGAAGAGAAACTGAAGAATTTTGCCGAAAATCATGATATTGTTTTATTCGTAGCCGGAAGAAAATCTTCTAACGGCAAGAGTCTCTACAATGTTTGTAAAAGTGTGAACAATAATACTTATTTCATTGAAAATTACGAGGAAATTGACACATACTGGTTTAAAAATGCAGAGAAAATCGGCATAAGCGGAGCAACAAGCACACCACAGTGGTATATGGAGAAAGTTAAGCGTAAACTGGAAAGTTTTTTTGACAGTGATGAAACATCCATGATCCAATAAAACACATAAGGGAATGATTATTCGTAGATGGA
>CAZOBD010000290.1:0-3210 GCA_964577665.1 uncultured Hyphomicrobiales bacterium | reverse complement strand
ATATTGTTTCGTCATTGCGAAGAGCGAAGCGATGAAGCAATCTCCAGCCATCAGCAGTTTTTCCCCGTCTCATTCCCAAACTCCGATTTGGGAATGTACTTTTCTTCCAAAACTCCGTTTTGTATTAATTCTCAAACAATCATCCCCTTATGTGGTTTCCAAAATCATGGATGTTTCTTATGCTTAAATCCGAAGCAAATCCAAACAACTCGAAATCACCCGGTATATTATTTTCGCCTTACTCTCTGCATCAGCCCGATTACAACCTTTTTTTTCTTGTTACAATGTTATGCGTTCCCTTTACCGTAAGTAAGCCAAGAATATTCAAAAGAGAGAGATACTCAAGCTTCCTGTGGAGAAAATAAAGCAAACTGATGATAATACACTGATTTTTGAGTGAGTACCATAAAATTATGATTTCCGGATCATTACACTTTATCTAAAGAAGGAAAACATACCGGAGTTTTCTAATAACTGATTTATTGATGCAAGATTTTTTACATATTTTTCATTTTAAAAAAATATTATTAATTTACAATGGATGAAAAGAATGCTAAAATATATTGTTTTATTCATGCTCGCCGGAGAAATTCCTTTAACGGCAGGGGATAAGCCCGGACTGCCTGATGCTGTTTCCAGAGAATCCTACATAAGACATCTGGAGTATTTAGGGGACGATCTTTTCGAAGGCAGAGGTACCGGACAGCGGGGAGGTACTCTTGCGGCTAAATACCTTGCTTATGAGTTCGACAAGCTCAATCTTGTACCAATCGGCGATAATAACACATATTACCAATATATCCCTATGCACGGCAGTTTTCCGCTTGAGAAATCAGACCTCTCGCTTTATTCAAAAAGTGATACGGCAAAATTTGAGCTTTGGGAAGATTATATTCTGTTTAAATCCGGGGAACAGACATTTATTCCAAAACCGCTTGAACTCGTATTCGCAGGCTACGGAATTACGGCTCCGGAATATGATTACAATGATTACAACATAGATGTTTCCGGGAAAATTGTCGTAGTTTTAGATGGGGAGCCGCTCTCTTCCGATTCGACTTTTTTTGAAGGTGAGAAACGCACTGTCTATTCTTATCCCGAAACAAAACAGCGCGTGGCGCTCTCTCGCGGAGCCGCAGGCACGATTGTCATCCCCAATCCTGATGAGGACTTCCGCAGCAGCTGGGATAAGCTGAAGCAGAGCTTTTCTTTCGAGCACATTACACTGGCTTACAATCCCGCGGGGCATCTCAGCCTTTTTATTAATCCGAAGAAGGCTGACGAACTGCTTGCGGGTACAGGTAAAACACTCGATGACCTTTACGACCTTCACGCTGGCAGTCTTTTAACCAGTTTTCCCCTTAATGTCAGAATGAGTTTCTACGGATATTTCCGCGAGCGCGATTTTCACGCTGCAAATATCATCGGCATGATTAGAGGTGTCGATAAAAAACTGAAAGACAGCTATATTATTTTGTCTGCTCACTATGATCATCTGGGCATTGGGCCCGCCGTAAAAGGTGATTCCATATACAACGGCGTCCTTGACAACGCCATGGGTGCCGCCGGGCTAATCGAAATAGCCGCTGCCTTTAAAAAAGCGGATGCTCCCCCGGCGCGCTCGATTATTTTCCTACTCACAACCGGCGAAGAACACGGTTTATTAGGTGCTAAGTATTACACACAGCATCCTGTCGTTCCGCTTTATAAAACTGTCGCCAACATTAACATCGACGGCGTCGCTTTTATTGATTCTTTCAACGCCGTTACGGGTATTGGCACTGTTTTTTCATCTCTTGACGCTCTCCTCCAGCATGCTGCCGCTGAATGCGCTTTATCTGTCGCAGACATTCCGGATGCTTTCATTCAAGGCGAGTCTTTTGAGTTCTCCGATCAGATTGCTTTCGCTGTCGAGGGCGTTCCTGCATGTCTCATCTCGGATGCTGTCGATTACAAAACCATTACTAAGCAAGAAGGCATCCGCAAACTAATAGATTACAGCCAATATATCTATCATTCTCCCTTCGATGACCTGAACGCAGGCATTAATTACGACGCCGCATTGCAGCATTTGAACTTCATTTACTATTTTTGCAGAAATATTTCCTCCGCTGACGCCATTATCGAATGGAATGACGGCGTCAAATTCAAAAATGCACGCCTGCGGAGCAAAGCTGAAAGAAGATAAACACTTATGAAAACAATTTTTTCTACCGCTGCACTAATTTTTTTGTCGTTTGCATGCACTTTCGATACTGCTAAGGTCGAAGTTATCAATATTAAGGGCTCCGACACCATGCGTATCGTCGTCGAGCGCCTTGCTCAGCAATACATGAAGCAAAATAAGGGCGTTTCAATATACGTTGAAGGAGGCGGAACGGCTAAGGGCGCTGAAGCCCTGGCTCTTGGCATCGTTGATATATGTACTGCCTCAAGAACTCTCAATGCTGACGAATCAAAAATGCTTGCTGACAACTTTGCCGCTATCGGTATGAGCTTCCTCGTGGCTAAAGACGCTCTAAGCGTCTATTTGAACCCTCTTAATCCGGTTAATGACATAAATTTAAGCCAATTGAAAGCTGTTTTTTTATGTACTGTAACGAATTGGAAGCATGCTGGCGGAGTTGATTTGCCTATTGAACCCGTTATCAGGACTCCTAACTCAGGCACAAGAGTATATTTCAAAAATCACGTATTAAATGGCGAAGATTATTGCTCTGATGTCCTCGTAAAATCATCTATGGAAGGCATTATCAAAGAAATATTTCAAGAGGAAGGAGCTATTGGCTTCGGAGGAATATCTCTTGGACGGGAATTAAAGCATTGTAAAATAAACGGCATAGCTCCTAACGCCGAAAATGTGCGTAATGACACATATCCACTTATCCGTTACCTGTATTTTTACACTGTTAACACTCCAAAAGGTGAATTAAAACGCTTCATCGACTGGACTTTAAGCGCCGAGGGACAAAATATCGTAAAAAATACGGGATATATACCTATCTGGGAATTATCTTTTTGAGTAAAATTATATTATAATCGAGTAAAATTATATTATAATCGAGTAAAATTATATTATAACGCTATATTCTCATCATCTTAACGGATAAAATCATAATCTAAGCGAATAAAAATATCATCTTAACGGGTAAAATTATCATCTTAACGGATAAAATCATAATCTAAGCGAATAAAAATATCATCTTAACG
>CAZOBD010000289.1:0-3285 GCA_964577665.1 uncultured Hyphomicrobiales bacterium | reverse complement strand
TTAAGGCAAAACAGAGTTTTGAAAGAAAAGCACATTCCCAAATCGGAGTTTGGGAGTGAGGTGCGAACAGTAGGAGCAAAAAGATGTCCAACATCTGGCAGATGTTGGACATCTGAAGCGGGAAGAAAAAACAGATGAAACGCGAAACTATTTAAGATTAATAATAAGCTGTAACAGGAGTTGTAATATGAAACACTTAAAATTATTAATGATTGTGATACATCTTTTCGGATTTGTTGTCTTAGAAATGGATGCGCAGACGCTGACTCTGCAAGAATGCTATGAGATGGCAGAAAAGAGCTTGCCCCTTAGAAAAAATATCGAGTTAAGGGAGAAAATATCCGCCTTGAAAATTGAAAATTTAAACTCGCAGTACCTTCCGCAGTTTCATCTCAGCGGTAAGGCGCAGTATCAGTCAGATGTTACTCAGATTGATATGGATATTCCAATTCCCGGTTCAAATATTGATTTTCCTAAAATGCCGAACGATCAGTATCAAATCTCATTGGGAATTCAGCAGTTAATATGGGACGGAGGTATTACGGCAGGCAGCATCGATTTGGAAAAGTCGCAGAAAGAAGCCGATATTAAAAATACGGAGATTAAACTATATGAAATAAGAAATCAGGTCAATTCTGTATATTTTGCTGTTTTTTTATTTAATGAAAAAATAAAAATTTTTGAATTAACGGAAAGCACTTTGAATGACAGGCTCAAATCAGTCAGAACGGCGGTTGATGCCGGAATGGTCTTAAAAAGTAATGCGGAAATAATCGAAGCAGAAATTTTAAACATTAGTCAAAACATACTCGAAGCAAAATATGCTAAAAAGACTGCTTCCGAAATGCTCGGTGAACTTATTGATAAGGATTTAAGCGAAGAAACAGAACTTCACCTGCCTTCTCCCGTTATAGAAAATAAAATAGAAGACAAAATGCGTCCGGAATTTTCAGAGTTTAATCTGCAAAGAAAAAGCTTAGAAACAGCAAAGCAGATGAACGAAGCCAAATACATGCCCAAAATATATGCTTTTGCACAGGGGATATATGCAAAACCAGGGCTTAATATGTTTTCCGAAGATTTTAAGCCCTATTTTATCGCCGGTATTCAGGCAGAGTGGTATTTCTGGAATTGGAACAAATCATCCCGCGAAGAGCAGATTTTCGAGATTCAGAAACAGATGCTTGATGCCTCTGAAAACAGTTTCACAAAAAAACTTAGTATAGAGGAAAGAAATTTTCTAAACAGCATTGAAAAACTTGAAAAGATGATAGTGCAGGACAAAAAGATTATTGAAATGAGAACGAAAATTGCGTCTGAAGCAGCAAAACAGCTTGGCGCAGGCGTTATCACTTCTACTGAATACATAACAGAACTTAACAAACAAAAGCAGTCGGAGATTTCGCTTGAGGTACATAAACTGGAGCTTATAAAAACAAAAGTTGAATATCAGACATTTTTAGGAAATAAATAAAGGACAAAATCAATGAAGAAGATGATTTTCGGAGTAATTTTATTACTTTTTCTGATATCCTGCAGCAGCGGGAATAAAAAATCGGATGCTTATGGAAATTTTGAAGCCGTGGAAACAATGATCTCCGCAGAAGCAGGCGGAAAACTTCTTAAGTTCAATATAGAAGAAGGCATGTTACTGGCAAAAGGAGACACGGCAGCGCTTATTGATACAAGCATAAACTATCTGAAGAAAAAGCAGCTAACTGCCATGAAAGAAGGAATTTCCTCGAAAATAAAAAGTGTTCTCTCACAGATAGACATTTACGAAGAACAGCTCGAAACTGCACGCAAAAATAAAGCAAGAATCGAAAAAATGTTCAAGGAAGGCGCCGCAACGGAAAAGCAGATGGACGACATAAACGGACAGATTGACGTCATAAAAAAGCAGATAGAAAGCATTAAAACGCAGAATGCCGGCATACTTGCAGAAATTAAATCGGCGGAAGCACAAATAGAGCAAATTGATGAAATAATTAAGAAAAGTATTGTTGTCAATCCCGCTGCAGGCACCGTACTGAATAAATATGCCGAACAGTATGAAATAACGGGAGCAGGAAAGCCTCTCTACAAAATTGCGAATATCGATTACCTTATATTGAGGGCTTATGTCAGCGGCACTCAGCTTCCCAAAATCAAACTCGGGCAAAAAGCAGAAGTTTTAATTGATAAAACAAAAACCGAAAACACAAAATTGCAGGGTGAAATAATCTGGATTTCAGATAAGGCTGAATTTACTCCGAAAATAATTCAGACCAAAGAGGAAAGAGTCAATCTAGTTTACGCGGTAAAAATAAAAGTAAAGAATGACGGTTCCCTGAAAATTGGAATGCCCGGCGAAGTGAGATTTTGATAATCTTCATTAAACCAAATTTTTTCTTATATTAAACTCGTCTGTTTAGTGAAAAATATGAAAAAGTTAGTTTACATATTGGTTTTGCTGTTATTTTACGGATATGCCTCAGGACAATACAAGGAAGTACCATTTACTCAGGCAGACAGGGAACTGCTGATACGATATGACGAGCGTTTTAAGACTTTAGAAGCTTGTATGGATGCACTTGAAACAAAAATGGATACAAAATTTGAATCACATGTCTTCATCTGTTGTTTTTTTACTTTCCTCTTCAGATGTCCAACATCTGGCAGATGTTGGACATCTTTTTCTTGCAAATTGTGCATCCCTCTTGAGAGTAATGTCATGAAGTTAGTTCAAAAATACATAAATTTATTTTTTCTTCAATAGCCCCGGCTTTTAAGCCGGGGTTTATTAAATCTTATATTATAAATGCTTTAGCCAAAAATATAATTAATTTGGCTAAAGCCTCACTGTTGATTTTCATACCCCGACTTAAAAGTCGGGGCTATTAAATCTCTTATTTTCGCGCCATTACTCTTGAGAGGGGATTAAGGGGTGTGTTCCCTCTAACTTGAGATTCCGGCATTACGCTTCGCTCCAGCCGGAATGACATTTTTTATTTCTCGAGATGGACTCCACTTCTAAAGTGGAGTCCATCTTTCCATTCCATAAGAGAGGGAGCAGCCCCCTTATTTATAAGGGGGTTGGGGGATCTCTTCCTTCTGTTACATTTTTTTAATTCTGAAATAAACATCCCCTTATGTGTTTTTCCTTTATTATAGCTGTTTCATATAATATTAAACCCATAATGATATTATCAGTAAAAATAATAAAAATCATCTAAACTCAACTTTCTGACTTGTCCTAATACTATAATATTTCAAACGATTAAGCAGCATGTCGTTTAAGATGAT
>CAZOBD010000288.1:0-3290 GCA_964577665.1 uncultured Hyphomicrobiales bacterium | reverse complement strand
GCAACTTAACCTTTTTCCACCTTATTCTTATGTCCGATTTTTGGGGAGTAGCTCAAAACGAACCTAACAGAGATGATATTACTATTTTAGGAATAAAGATTAACTAATGCAGGATTTTATTATGCAAAAAATGGACTTATTTCAGCATTACCATGATGTCAAAGATATGAACATCCTTCTTCAGTTTAAAGGCGCTCTTTCACAGGAAATATTAATTGAAATGGGAGAAATAATCAGCAAGCCCGACAATCAGTTTAACCGTGAAATACACATCTCCTTTTCTGTCTTTGTCGAAATGGCACAAAATATAATGAATTATTCTTCCGAAAAAGAACTTATTAACGGAGACAAAATCGGGGTAGGTATCATTGTTTTTACTGAGAATGAGAAATTCTATAATATTTATTCCGGCAATATTATTAAAAATGAAGATGAAAAGATGATTACTGATAGAATAAATGAAATAAACAAAGCATCTTCGATGGAACTTAAAGAAATGTACAAAAAACAAACTGCAAGAAGGATATTAAACCGTGATAAAAGTGGTGGATTAGGCCTTTTGCTTATTGCCAGGCTTTCAAATAATAATATTGGATTTCTGATAAAAAAAGTTAATAATAGAAATTCTTTCCTTGAGTTACACGTAAAAATAAATAAGGAGGAGGCAGAAAAATGAATAATTTGTATAAAGAAGGAACAAAATGCACTCCCGAGATAGACTTCAATGCAGATACCGGTACTTTAAATATTTCCGGTGCTTCCTATCCAGAAAATACATCCAATTTTTTTGGAGACGTTATACAATGGCTGGAAGATTATTTCAAATATACTGATAAAAAAATCACTGTTAACTTCCGTTTCAAGTACTTTAACACCAGCACATCTATTGCTATTCTTGATATAATGGATATGCTCGAAGAAAAATGTAAAGAAGGATGCGAAGTGCTTATTAACTGGTTTTACCGCGAAGATAATGATGTAATAAAAGAAAGCGGCGAAGAATTTGCAGAGGATATATCTGTTCCATTTAAAATAATAAGCTATAGTAAATAATCAAAAGCAATAATCTCAAAACCAATGATTACTTACAAATTCGGCAATTCCAACCTATGTTTAGCTGCTCTAAAGAATTCTGACTAATACGATTTTTTCGATTTATATAAAGTGGTTTACATTTAACCTAATTCTTGACTTTGACACGTAAATGGCGTAACCCAAAAATATTTTTCATGCAGCCAAATTTTATTTCTTTATCATCGAACTTCGTCTCAATTCTAATCTTTGTGACGTGTAAACAATTCTGTCCAGTATTGCATCTGCTATGGTAGGTTCTGCTATCACTTCATGCTATTGACTTACAGGAAACTGGCTCGTTATGAATGTCGATTTTCTGCCGCGGCGTTCATCGGCTACCTAAAAAGCGATTGCAGGATGGCACGAAATTACCTGAAAGGGGTACTCGGCAACGAAATGAATTTATTACTATCATGTGCAGCTTACAACTTACGCAAGCTGATGCGGGAGCTGCGTTTTTCTTTTCTCAAGTTAATTTTGGCTGGGAGATCTATATTGGCTAACAGAACAATATTGACTCTGAATTATGGATGATGTGTTTTTCAGCATCGACTAATTAGCGTTATTAATATTGAGTTCACTTTAAAAAGGTAATATAAAAATAATTTGATAATTTAAAAAAGTAAAAATAAAAATTATTAAATTTGCAATATACCAACTGCTAAACTGTTCACAAAAAACCCATTAAAAATGTACAGACCAAACAAGAATCATCTCCAGTTAAATATGTTTGGAATATCAGACAGCTTGTCGGAGAGGCAAAAGAAGCTGTTGTATTCATCAGAGGAATACCATTTCTATAAGATAATATTCTGCAATATCGATGAAGATATTTTCAGCGTGTTGTATTCCGATAAGGCAAGCCGTCCGAATGCACCATTGAACTGCATGGTATCGGCACTGATGCTGAAAGAGAAGTATAACCGGACGTATGAGCAGTTGTTTAAGAATATTAATTTCAATGTTTTGACGAAGATGCCAGCTTCAGAAGAAAGCGGGGCGAGTCTCATCGCGGACAATCGATAAATGTAACCGAAACAGCTTCGCCTGAAAACGAAATAAATTTATTGACCGATGTAGCCGTAAATCCAAACAATAAAGACGACAGCAAGGTAATAAACGAGCGTATAGACAAGATAAAAGAAAAGACAGAGGACTTGAAAGAATTGCATACTGACGGCGGTTACGGCAGTGAAGAAAATGACAAAAAATTTGAGGATTCAGAAATAACGCATGTGCAGACGGCTGTACGGGGCAGACAAAGCGAAGTGGAGTTTAGCATAATCAAGCACGAAGAAGATAAATACGAAGTGGAATGTCCATACCAAAGCGCATTATCAGAGCCAATGAGAAAAAGACATAAGTGTATATTTAACAATGAAATATGCGAGACCTGTCCTGTGTCGGACAAATGCCCTGCCATAGAAGGAAAAACAAGCCGCACATATTATTTTACAGAAGAAGACTACCTGCGTAACAGACGTAATCGAAACATAAAGGAAATACCGGCGGAACGGCGAAAGATAAGACCAAACGTAGAGGCGACGGTCAACGAGTTTAGCTGCCGATTGCGAAAGAAGAAACTAAAAGTTCGCGGCTCGTTTAAAACAAGAATATTTGCATTTTCAATGGCAATGGCGATAAACTTTGGCAGAATATTCAGATATATGACAAAAACAGCGCCCAAAACCGCCGAGAGCACCGCTTTAGCTGCAACATTTATTTTTTCATTAGCAAAAGTAGAGCAAAAAGCATCGAAATTATGTAAATATTTTCATTTAAAGGCAAGTTTAAGCATTTTTTTGTTTAAACATAATTTTCAGAAGAAAAATCGTCATTTTTAAAGCACTCAACAAAAATATGCTTTTTAAAGCTGACTCTTGTTTAATTAGAAACAATTAATTATTTTAAAAATTCTTTTATGAAGAAATGCTGCTTATTAAAATAGAGACTTTTTGGAGGATGGAAACAAAAATGATTTTGGAAAACACACAAGGAGATGATTATTTCAGAGTTAATCCAAAACAGAGTTTTGAAAGAAAAGCACATTCCCAAATCGGAGTTTGGAAATGAGATGCGAAAGAGCCCCAACCCCAGCCCTCCCCTTGGGGAGGGTGAGGGTGGGGCTTAAAATAAACAGATGAAACATCCATTATTTGGGAAAAACACTCAAGGGGATGATTATTTGAGAGTTAATGCAAAACAGAGTTTTGAAA
>CAZOBD010000287.1:0-3301 GCA_964577665.1 uncultured Hyphomicrobiales bacterium | reverse complement strand
GCCCTCCCCAAGGGGAGGGAGCAAGATCATTGAATTCCCTCCCCAAGGGGAGGGTCAGGGTGGGGCTTAAAATAAACAGATGAAACATACATGATTTTGGAAATCACTCAAGGGGACGATTATTTGAGAGTTAATGCAAAACAGAGCTTTGAAAGAAAAGCACATTCCCAAATCGGAGTTTGGGAATGAGATGCGAATAGGATGAAAAAGATGTCCAACATCTGACAGATGTTGGACATCTGAAGCGGAAAGTAAAAAATAAACAGATGAAAACAGAACAGATGCAGAAACGTGAGGAAAGGCTTATTGCTTCCAACAAGAAAGCCGAGCATGATTTTTTTATCGTGCAGACTCTTGAGGCGGGCATTGAACTGCAGGGCACTGAGGTTAAATCTCTCCGCGAGGGCAAATGCAGCATACGCGAGGCTTACTGCGCCTTTCCCGACAAGAAAAAAGATGAACTTTACATGATAGACAGCCACATAAGCCCCTATAAGCAGGGCAGCACAGCCAACCACAAGCCTAAGCGCCGCCGCAAACTGCTTGTGCACGACCACGAAGCATCAAAACTCCGCACCGCAATTGAAGAAAAAGGAATGACAATTGTTCCGCTTGAGATTTATTTTTCGGGACCTTTCGTGAAAGTGCTTATTGCAATAGTCAAGGCAAAAAAGAAATACGACAAACGCGAAACCACCAAGAAAAAAGAATCAGAAAGAGAAATCCGAAAGAAGTTCAAGGTCTGATATGAGCCGAGAAAGTGTTTTGATAACGGGAGCCTCGAAAGGAATAGGCAGAGCGATTGCTTTTGAATATGCCCGGCGCAGTTCAAATATGCTTTTATGCGCAAGAAGCGCCGGCGAACTAAAAAAAATATGCGAAGAAATTAATTCAACCGGCGGAAGTGCGCAATATTTTCAATGTGATGTAACCAAGAAAGAAGAAGTTAAGTCGGCAGTTGACTATGCCGTTGAAAAATTCGGAAAAATAGATGCTGCCATATTAAACGCAGGCATGGCGGGCACAAATTGGTACACGGATTTCAATCCCAGTCTTTTCAGGCAGGTCTTTGAAGTGAATTTGTTCGGCGTTGTAAACTTCATGGAGTATCTGATACCGCTTATGAAAAAGCAGGGTGGCGGAAAAATCGCTGCGGTAAGTTCGCTGGCAGACTCCAGAGGAATGCCGGGCAGTTCTCCTTATAATGCAAGCAAGTCAGCGCTGAGCGAAATTTTCGCAGCCGCAAGAACGGAGCTTAAAAAAGATAATATAAAGATAATCACCATCCGCCCGGGCTTCGTTGAATCCAACATTACCGCAAAAAATGAATTTCCCATGCCCTTTCTGATGAGCGCAGAGAAAGCCGCAGTAAAAATTGTAAGCGGCATAGAAAAATCGAAAAAGGTAGTGAGTTTCCCCTTCCCCATGGCGGCTGCAACAATTCTTTTAAAAATACTCCCGGTGCCTGTGTTTGATTTAATAGCCGGAAATGCAGACTATAAATTTAAGGAATAAGCATTTTCTTTATTTCCATGATAATCGCATCAGGTCTGGAAAGATGCATCATACTGCCGCTGTTTTTCACTATCTTAAATTCCCCCTCAGTTGACAGTTCCGAAAGATTTTTGCTGTGGCGGAGCCATATCTCCTCCGAAGCTCGTGCTTCTTCTTCGGCTATGCCGAGCTGCCCGGCAAGATGCACCATTACTTTGAAATCGCGGCAGAGTACCGATAAAGGCACATTGGGGAAATCGGGGATGTTTCTGATAATTTCCGTGCTTTCGCCCAGCGCTTCATATTCCTCCAGAATTGTTTCGTAAAGAGTAATATCAGTCTGGTAAGCAAAGAGCATATCGGCGATTGTTTTCGGAAAGTTATTGTAAACATCCTGAAGCATTTTTGCAGTGTGCTGCTCAAACTCTTCTTTTTCCATTTCCGTCAGCTTTGCTATGTTATTCATTCTTGCTTTCAGAGATGCTTTTTCTATGAATGCGGGTGCATCTATATTTTCGATTTCGTCAATATCCGCAGAAAAAGAATCTGCAAGAACAATACCTGCAATTTCCCTTGGAAACATTTTGGCAAAGTTCTGTACTATTAAGCCGCCAAAGCCGTTTCCCACAAGCAGATAGGGCTGTTCTATACCGGCATTAGCAAGCATATCGTAAAGCTCAAAGCTGATTTGTCTTGTTGTGCGCGGCTGTTTTCCTTTCCGGCTTTCACCGTAACCTGCCCTGTCGTAAAGGACTACCTGTGTGTTCTTTGCTATTTCTTGGGCAATGGGCATCCATTCTGGAGAAAGGCTGCCGAAACCGGGTTCGAAGATCACAGTCGGACTGCCCCCTCCCATAACTCTTAAAAATAATTTTTTATCGCCGGCGCTTATATAATCTCCATCGTGTATCTGCATTTTTTAAATCCTCATTTCTTTTAATTATCTAATTTTCAGAAGCATCTTTCCAAAAAATTCAAAATAAGAAAAGAATTACAAGAAAAAAAACTTGACTAATATGTTTTTTTATTGTATATTTGTAATTAACTATTTGGTTAAATTTTTTAGTTAGATCATTTGATTAGATTATTTGGATAATATAATGACTGTTGAAATAAAAATGGATTCGGAAAAGAAGATTCTGGAGGCAGCCAGAAAAGTATTCTATAACAAAGGCTTTTACGGAGCGCGTATGCAGGAGATAGCAGACGAAGCCGAAATCAACAAAGCCATGCTGCACTACTACTACCGGAACAAGGAGAAACTATTCAGAGCAGTTTTCACGGAAGCTTTCAAAGAATTTGTGCCAGACATAAAAGAACTTCTGAACAGAGACATACCCCTCCCGGAAAAAATTGACGCTTTTGTTAAAATGTATATAGATATTTTAATTGACAAGCCATACGTACCCGGTTTTATACTGCATGAGCTGTCCCGTGATTCTTCTCTTCTCAGAAACTTTTTTGAGAATATTGAAAAACCGGATTTTACAAATCTCAGCAATCAGCTTCTTTTCGAAGCTGAAAAAGGAAATATTATTAAAATCGAACCGCTGCAGTTTATTGTAAATATGCTGTCGCTCTGCATTTTTCCAATAGTATCGAAACCAATGCTGCAGGCAGTCTTCGGACTCGACGATATTTCTCACAAAGAGTTCGTTTTGAAAAGAAAAGAAATACTGCCCGGGACGATTTATAATTCAATAAGAAAAAGACATGATAAATAAATCTCCCAAGGGGATGATTATTTTTGGAAGATTTGCCATATATTGAAAAAAACGTAAAGTAAATGAAAAACCGGAAGAGAGCC
>CAZOBD010000286.1:0-3304 GCA_964577665.1 uncultured Hyphomicrobiales bacterium | reverse complement strand
GACCTTCTTAAAGTGTTGAATATACCTATTACGTAAAATGTGAAAAGTTATGGATCAATAGTCCCGTAGGCAATTCCTTCGTTGTCGCTGCCTGCCATTAGGTATTGAAGAGTAGAAAAGAAAGGTTTTATAAAGATGTGTTTTTGATTATCACAATTTTGTCGAATGCCTTCCGTAATTGAAACCGTGCTTCGTTTAAGTTCTATGACACCTAATGCAATTCCATTTACATAGATTACAATATCGGGGCGTTTTTTATGTACGCCTTTTATGGTAACTTCTTCGGCAATGGCAAAATCGTTATTGAGTGGTTTTTTTTCGGTCAATTAACTGAATTGTTTTTTTGTTTTGTCCAATATCAGGTTGTACATTTACGCCATAACGCAGCATGGAATAGACTGCTTTGTTTACATCATAAAGGCTTTTGCTTTGGTCGTTGGCTACTTTATTAAATTCGTATAGTGCTTTGACAATAAGATTGTCGCTGTATTTCTTCTTTTTGAGATAAGCGGTTAGAATTTCTTCCTCAATATTGCTATTGTCATCTCTGTCTTCCCAATTTCCAAGATAACGGTAATCTAATTTATCCTGAAACAGCTCAACCACACGGTTTTGGGTTTCTCTTTCTAATTGACCAACTGTACTCATAGTTTTAATCCTTCTAAATCTGATAAATCTGACCCTAAATCACTAATTTTCTCCAGCACTTCACCTTCTTCCAAATAAAGCGCATACGATTTTTCAATGCTTTCAAAGCCGTGATTTGTTAAAACCTTAACCAAATCATCGTTATAGCCGCATCCGTGATTTGTTAAATCATTGCTCAAATCATCGTTATCGCCACCTAATTCCCTGAAGAAAAAGCGAAGCTTAAATTTATTTTGATTATAGGAGTATAAAATATCTATTGCGTATTTATTGGAATCATATTCCCAGCCATCAATAACAGCACAAGGGCGGTCATCCACATCGTCACCTGCCGCAAAATAGTAATTAGCTTTTGAGTCTAATTGAGGAAATTCTATTCCTTCTAAGTTATCAAGATAAAATGAATAAGAGTA
Source organism: uncultured Hyphomicrobiales bacterium (assembly GCA_964577665.1). Classification (GTDB taxonomy): domain Bacteria; phylum Bacteroidota; class Ignavibacteria; order Kapaibacteriales; family UBA2268; genus CAYVTD01. Next base: position 2,243 of record CAZOBD010000286.1, on the reverse strand, counting down.
AAGTTCAGCGTGTGCGCCACTCATACGCTCACCTTTAAATAATACAAACCCGTGATTATTCGATTCTTTTCTTACATAGCGTTTGTTCACTAAATAATTGAAAAGTTTTGGGGTTTGAATAAACTTGTTCCGCCAGTCTGAACCTGAATAACTATCTTTAATCTTTTCAAGTGATAGAGTTAGGTTGTTTGCATCAAGTTCATTAAATATTTGACTAATAATTTTACTATGTATTGTAGGTTCTTTATCTCTTTTCAAAAATCGCTTCCAACTAATATCACGGTCGGAATTAATTAGGAAACTCTGATTGCTGCCTTCGGTTATTAAATAATCTCCTTTTGCCAATAAAGCTCTTTCCCACATAAAATCAGGGAAAGTATTTATTCCCTTATCATTAAATATCTTTAATGCTATGTCTCTGTATTTTCTAAACTGTGTTTTAAAGGCATTATCATCCTGGTCGCTCCAATCACAATTATTATTTTTATTAAAATACTCTTCTATGCTGCTTAAATAAAGGATAAATCCGATTTGTCCCTTAAAATATCCATGTTTTTCAATGTCATAAATCAGTTTATCCCAATTGTTGTCTTTTAAAATTAAGTGGGCTTTTAACTTTTCTTCTTCAAACTGGATTTTATCGAAGCCACTTATATTATCAAGCGTTGTAATGTGATTCAGAATATTATTGCTTTGCGGAATGAGTTGTTTTATTTTTTGAATGGAATTTGAAAACTCTCTTTCATTGTTGTAGGGTGCTGTATTTTCAGTTAAGTTATAAATAACCCGCATCCAGTTTTGCAAGCCTTCAATATCTTCAAAACCCTTTTCGGTTTTCCATTGAATTAAATATTGACAATATGCATAAAGTTTAATCCTTTCAATATAACCGGCTCTATCAAAAGCATTATTTACAACAATATCAAACTGCTCCGCTTCATTATAATGAAATGAATCGGACAAATAACTCTTTACCTTTTGGTTTCCGTTCTTTATTAAATCAAGAATGGTTATGAGGTCAATTACAGTTTTTTCGTTTAAACATTCGTTTTTTGAATACTCTTGAAAAGAAATATCTTTGTTACGCTTATCTATTAAATATTTTAGAAAATTTGGTTTATACGAGATTGCTGCATAATTATTTGTTACAATAGCCCTGATAAAATTCATTATCAGTTTATCGAATTTCTTTTTGTCCGCCAAAGTATGCTTCCAAAATAAGTTCGCCCAATCCGTGTCAATTTTATGAGAGAAATAGGTTTTAACATCAACATCATTAGTGTTGCCGCCAAAGGTTAATGTGTAAGGGTGTTTTTCATTAAAAGGGGACTTTTTTAAATGCTGTTCAAATTTTGCTTTGAAATTTTCATAAGGTGAAAGGGGAATGCCCCTTGCATTCATTTTTATGTACAAATCATCGGTAAGGTTAAATTCCGGCTCACATTTATTTTTTGGGGATTAAGCAAAGAGTTTGGTAAGCCTAAAGAGGAAGAATTGTGTGTCAACAACGCCTCTTTGATTAGCTCTAAACAGTTTGACTTTTGAGTTGAATGACTCGGCATTGGCATTTGTATGTCTGTGGATAAAGAAGTTCAGGATGTTTACCATATTGTGTTTTACCGTGTTTGCTACTGTGTTGAATTCTTTTATTTTGAGTTTGTCGGTTTTGTCTATCCAACGGATAAATCTTTGCTGTGCTTGTTCTTGGCTGGTGAATTCATAGATACTTCTAAACTCTAGAACATGTTTGTACGCTGTTTCTATGCCCGGATAATGTTCAAATAACAGTTTGGCTCTTGCTTGCTGGTTTGGCGTCCACTCATCAGGTTTCTTGGCTATTATGTACCGGCACCTTGTCAATAATTGTTTGGCAGTATCTCCATTTTCAAATACTATAGGTTTATGTCTTTTACCCTGTTTTTTAGCCGTTTCAATTGCCTCGTTTTCCTTGTCAAGCTCTTCCCATCTGTGTTTTACCCTTAGGTGCTGCAATGCTTCTGAAGCTAATCTAACCACATGGAAACGGTCTGTTACTAATTTCGCCTCCGGGAAGGATTGCTTAACTGCTGATTCCATATTTTTTGCCATATCAAGGGTTACTTCCTTTACTGTCTCTCTTAGCTCTAAAGGCAGTTTTAACAATACCTGTACTATGTCTTTTGTCAGCGTTCCTTTGATCGATGCTACTAATGTGCCTTGTTTGCCTTTGCCTTTCTTGTTTGTTACAAACGTGTAAAGCTCGC
>CAZOBD010000285.1:0-3326 GCA_964577665.1 uncultured Hyphomicrobiales bacterium | reverse complement strand
TCTTCTGTAACGGGGCTGCACTCGTTCATTGCAACGAGATAGCCGTCGCAGTTTTCTATGCCTGAGGGAGCGTCATAGTATAAAAATATTTTTGCCGGTGAAGCCTGACCGCCGGCTGAACTGCAGTCAGGATATTTTTCCGGGTCTTCATCCATCCCCGGGAAAAGGCGGGGATAGCCGTCATTTTTGGATATTCTAATATCCCAAATATCGGTGAAGTCCCAGCCTGCAGATGTAAAAGTGGACTGGGTTTTCATTTCGGCAGTAGTCTTACCGCTGCCGAGACTGTTGTCATTACCTGCAAGTGTTTCATCCCAGAAGCAGTTATTTATTTCTTCAGTGCCCGGTCCGTTTTCCATATATCCGCAGAAACCGCCGACAGTACCGGATGAAGCGCTTACGCTCGTAGCTTTGCTGTAGCAGTTTTCTATTTTGGCTAATGATCCTGTCGACTCGGTAGATACTCCACCTGCAAACCCGCCTACATCTCTTATTCCTGATACACTACCTCCGCCCCATGAGTTTTCTATTATGGCAGAAGTCTCTTGGTTCGGATTATGATAACCAGTAAAACCTCCAACCCATCTTTCACCGTCAACATCACAAGTTGATTTACATTTTGATATTGTTGATCCAGTGCCTTCATATAAAGCGGTTGATCTACCGCAAAAACCGCCTATTTCATATATTCCTTCTACGTTGCCGCTGCTTTCACAAAATTTGATTTCTGTTTTAGAATTAAAAGAACCAGCCAAGCCGACAAAACCACCTGCAGAAGTATGACCGGTTAAGGTGGCACTGCTTTGACAATTAGTTACATAAGTCTCGGCAGTAATTTTTAAACCGGCGATTAATCCTGTAAAACCTCCTAATTTCCAGTCTCCTCCAGTTCCATAACCGCTGCTTTCACAGTCATAAACAAAGCATTTTCCATAAGTTGAATAAATCACACCGCAGAATATTCCTACTTCAATTTCTCCGCTGACAGTACCGCTTGCAGAAGAGTTGTATACTTTTACTTCGGAATCAGTATCATAACTAAAAATGCTTCCAGAGAGACATCCAACTGATTCATTACCTGAAACTGAGAAACTTTTAAGGTGGATATTGTATATTCGGCTGTTGTCATCTACGCTGCCAAATAAGCCTACATCATCTTCCGTTGGTCTGTTAATAAGAAGCTCGGATACTTCATAGTTCTGCCCGTTAAGACTGCCGGTAAAAGCAAGGAGAGGTTTTTTCCATTGATGATATCCTACCGGCTCGAAGCCTTTGCCGCCATACCAGCCCGAGGTTTGGGAGGCGTCAATGTTATTCATTACTTTGTAATGGGCATCCCTGTCGAGTATCATTTCCTGCAGTTCGCATACATCAGTTATCTGATACGGATCTGCTTCCATGCCGCTGCCCGAACCGCTGAAGGGCGAAACATTTCTCAGCAAGGGGTAGCTGCCGCATATCATTATCCATGTATCATCGAAATCCCAGTTGGTGAAGGTGCTTTGGGTCTGCATTGGTGTAGTCTTCCTGTTGTTCAAACCTGCTGGAGTGAGAATTCCGTAAACACCGTAAGTAGTACCTGATGTTTGTTCATCCCAATAGCAGTCTGTGTAAGAAAAGGTACCGGAGCCGCTGTGCCCTCCGCAGAAACCACCTATTGCTGTGCCTGTAGGTTTACCAGTGCTGTAGCAGTTTTTGATGGAAATTGTTGATGAAGCATACCTTGTCTTACATTGACCGAAAAAAACTCCAACTTGAACTGTTCCATCAACATTACCTCTGCTATAGCAATCAGTAAATGATGATGATGAACCTGCTTCGTACTCATAAGAGTAACCGCAAAAGCCTCCGGAATTTTCTGAACCGTTAATATCACCGTAAGAAGCGCATTTTAAAATATTAATTATATTACTATTCCAATTTGCACCACAGACCCCCCCCTACATATTTTCCACTTCCAGTAACGTTTCCTGTGCTTCTGCAATTTGTAACAGTTAATTTTGAATTGCTGTTAGCAGAGGTTTGAGCACCTGAACCCCCCCCCTACATATCTAGTTCCTTCTACATTTCCTGATGAAAAACAATTACTTAAGGTTACAGTTCCATAAGCACTGAGCAGGCTGCCAATAAAACCACCTGAATAATCATTATTCACGGAAACATCTCCTAAGCTTGAACAATAATTTAAATATATTGTTGAAGAAGCATGGTAATCTCTTAGAGTCCCTGCAAATCCACCAATTCCTCCAGTTCCGTTTACAGTACATTCACTTTTACAATTAGAAAATGTAATTGAACCTCCGTTTGTGTAAGTCTCAATTTCTCCGCTAAACCCACCGACATGATTTTCCCCTGACACATAACCGTAAGAACTGCAATTCTCAATATAAATATTACCCGATGTTGAGTTTACCATGCTTCTTCCACAAAGACCTCCCGTAAAATCGGAAGCAGTATTAGATGTAGTTACAGTTGAACTGCTTGAACAATTCTGTAAAGAAACATATCCACCGAAAGAGTATATAGCTCCTGATAAACTTCCCTGAATATCATCTCCCGAAACAGTACCAGAAACAGAACAATTGCTTAAAGAAGTTTCTGCATCAATCTCTTCTGATTTAATAATACCCGATAAAATACCAATGGATATTTTACCATTTATCCGGGCATTTGTAATATTAACATTTTGTACAACACCCCCGTCAGAAACACATCCGAACAAGCCGACATAATCTTCAGTGCTTCTGTCTATGTAAAGTCCGCTTATTGTATAGCCGTAACCGTTAAGACTGCCGGTAAAGCCGTCTGTTGGAGTATCTATCGTATAGGTGCCTATTGGCTCGAATCCGTCGCCGCCGTTCCAGCTTTCTGTGCCGGAAGCGTCTATGTCGTTTAGAATAACATAATATGCATCCAAGTCGTCCTTCATTTCCTGAAGCTGATTTGCATTTGTAATGCGGTAAGGGTCGCTTTGGGTGCCCGTGCCGCCCCCGCTGAATGAGAAAAGTGAACTTACTGCCATGAAAACAAATGTGATTAGGATAGAAGATAATCTGAGCATAATGCCGCCATTATTATTAATAATATTTCTTAATAACTTTATATATTGCCAAGTACGAATATTTTAGAAGGCTTGAATTATGTAAATAACAGCTCCTATTAGAGGTTAATGTAATAAAAAAATTTATTATATCAAAAAAAAATATAGTTTTTTCATTCTCCCGGCGAAAAGATTCTAATTATGCCAAGGATTGATTCCTAAGCATAATATAGCCCTCATATTTCAATTCCTTCTTTTTCCGCCTGATATTTCGTATTTTTGTGAA
>CAZOBD010000284.1:0-3341 GCA_964577665.1 uncultured Hyphomicrobiales bacterium | reverse complement strand
TTTTTAAAAAAGGGATGGAGAAAAATACACATATTTTCCGGAGCTGTCATCTTTCCCCGCCCCTCCCTTTTTAAAAAAGGGAGGGAGAAAAGAATAAATATTACCCCCTTATTTATAAGGGGGTTAGGGGGATCTTTTTTTCAGAAAAACATTTCTACAACACTTTTTTTACTCAAATATTCCTTTTTTGAAATTTTCGGGTAATGTCAGGGGCAGGGGTGGGGTCTCTTACGGTTATTCATTGCACTACGTTTTTTTCTCTATGATTTTGTATATCTGCCTAAAACATTCATCCCCTTGTGTGTTTTTCACAAATCATGGATGTTTCATTCTGCACTGCAGGGCAGGGTGAAATAAAAAGTGCTGCCTTTGCAGGTCTTGCTTTCCGCTCTTATCTCACCGCCGTTCTTATTTACGTATTCTTTGCAGAGCAGTAAGCCTAACCCCGTTCCTTTTTCATCCAAAGTACCGGGTTTGGATTTAACGCTGTCCAAGTCAAAAAGTGTCTTCAAAGTGTCTCGGTCTATACCTGTGCCGTTGTCCTTTATTGAGGTTTCTATGAAATTACCATCGGCTTGCCGGGCTATGATAGTTACGATACCGTTTGAAAAAGAATATTTCAAGGCATTATTTATCAGATTGCGGAAAACTGCGGCAGTCATGTTTTTGTCGCAAAAAACAGTAATATTCGCCGGTATTTCATTTATAATTTCTATTTTCTTGTTTGCGGCTGTCTGGCGCAGAAGTTCCACTGATTCCTGAGAAATATCAAGAAGTTTGATATTTTCAGGTTTATATTCAATTTTGCCTCGGTTGATCCTCGACCAGTCAAGAAGGTTGTTCAAAAGTTTATTGAGATATGAAGAGGAATTATGCAGTGCGTTTGCTGTTTCGCTGAGTTCGTTAAGTGAATAGCTGCTAAATTCTTTGACGACATTTTCCGTTAATCCGATAAGACCGGAAATGGGAGAGCGCAGGTCGTGAGCAATTATGGAGAAAAATCTGTCTTTTGCCGCATTTGCTTCTTCGAGTTCATTGTTCTGTCTGTTTATTTTTTCTTCGCTTCGTTTTCTTTCAGAAATGTCTTGGGCGATAGCAAGCATTATCTGCTCGCCTTTAAGAAATATAGCGCTAATGGTGATTTCCACGGGAAATTCGCTGCCGTCTTTTCTTTTGTGCATTGATTCTATCTGTACATAAGAGCCTTCTTTCAGATTAAGCCAAAGGTTTTTTCTGTCGTCTCGGGAGGGACTTAAGGGATCAATGTCCTTAACGTACATATTCAAAAGCTCCTGCTCTGTATAGCCGGTATTTGACGCAGAGATTTTATTTACTATTATGATTTTTCCGTCAAGATTATGTGCGAAAACGGCATGAGGCAGGTTTTCAATAACCATTCTGAAGCTTTTTTCACTTTCACGGAGGGCATCTACGGCTTTTTTTCTGACAGTAATATCTCTTACCCATTCCATGAAAAGTTCGACCTCTCCTTCTTTGTTAAGCAGAGGGATCATTCTGAGGTCAACCCATATTCCTTCCGGCAGATAAACTTCTTTATGGTATGGCTTTTTGGTGTTAAAAACTGTTTCAGCTTTGCAGTCGGGGCATATATCATCAAGGTTTCTGTAAGTTTTGTAGCATTTTGTTTTTAATTTTCTCAGCCGCACGGGTACGCTGGCAAAACCGTTCCAGTTGCTGTAAATAATATTCATATCGGTGTCATGTATGGAGATCATATCCGGCACGAGATTAAGCATTTTTTGGAAGCGCTCTTCACTTTCCTTAATGACATTCTCTGTCATTTTCTTTTCGGTTATGTCTATGGCAGAGAAAGTTACGCCTTTTGAAAGATCATCCCGGTACATAGGGGATGAGCTGAGAACAATGTATCTAATATTACCGTCTTTTTTTCTTATGCGTGTTTCCACCGAGCCGGTGCCGGTTTCTTCTATCTGCCTGTATTTTTCCCTGCCTACATATTCGTATTCTTTATCGGAGGGATATATTATCCGTGCGTTCTGTCCTATGAGTTCTTCTTTGCTGTATCCGGTTATTTCGCAAAAACGGTCGTTTACCGACATGAAAACGCGGTTGGTAATAACGCCTATGCCTGCCGGTACGGCTTTAAAAATACTTTGAAGGCGCTTTTCTTCATCTTTGAGCTTTTGCCGGATTTCAAACTGCTCTGTTATGTCGTTTACAATTCCTTCCAGATAAAGAGGTTTGCCGTCAGTGTCTTTTATTGTTTTGAGGTAAAGGTCTGCTATGAAATCCGTGCCGTCTTTTCTTTTGTAACGGTTGCGAAACCTTTTTCCATTTTCATTATTAATAGTACTGCCGACAACGTTCTTTCTTTCAATGGTATTTACGTATATCTGCCCGCCGATGTCATTAATGTTTTCAATGACATCCTGAGGCGAATCATATCCAAGCATATCAGAAAGCGCTTTGTTTACTTCAATGAATCTTCCTTCGGGAGTGGAGCGGAAAATGCCGAGTGGGGCATCCTCGAAAATCATGCGGTATTTCTGTTCGTTTTCGGTCAATGCGTCAAGATATTTTTTACGCTTTGAAATATCCCTGTACCAGAATGACATTGCCTGCAGCCTGCCGTTTTTCCCGAAGACTGGGGATACCGTAATGCTTACGGGTATTTTCTTTCCCTTTTTGGTTATTCTGATAGTTTCATAGCCGGATATGCCAGTGCCGGTTTCGCATTTTTTTTTCCATTTCAGAAACATGCCGTCGTCAAAACCAAAGTGCCCCGGAAATTTTTTCCCGATTATTTCTTCTTTTTCATAACCGAATTTTTCAACGAAAGCCTTATTAACATCAATGACTAAGTCGCGGGTGTCATAAAGGGCAATAGGATCGGCGCATCCTTCGAAAAGCGCATCGATAAAATTACTGCTTTCACGGATTTCTGCATCAGGCATAGTATCCATTTCTTTGCTCCCTGTTGTATATACTCAAACGGCAATATAATTAAAGAATATTAATATTGCAAATAATTCTTTTTCTTCTTTTCTTCGGGAATATTTATAACTAAATATGATAAATGAGCTTATAGCTATGTATGTACATATATTATAAAAAAAATTATTATTAAATAAAAACCATAAGTTCGGAAAACACCCAAGGGGATGATTATTTAGAAATAGTTAATAATCGAAATAATGAATGTCATTCTGTCTCTGTGCCGAAAGCTTGTTTCAGTATTGTTTCAGAATCTCACGAATGAGGAAGACTCCCCTTAATCCCCTCTTCGGGAGGCTTACATTACCCTAATTTTAAAGAATCCCTCCCCGCCCCTCCCTTTTAAAAAAGGGAGGGAGAAAAAT
>CAZOBD010000283.1:0-3362 GCA_964577665.1 uncultured Hyphomicrobiales bacterium | reverse complement strand
GCGATCCAGCCGTTGACCGGGCGTTGACGGAGCCGACCGGGCGTGGGAGGATCAGCTCTCGGAGTATCGGCGCTTCTACCTCGCCAAGCGTGCCTACGGCGACCCGAAGGTGAACGCCGCGCGGCGGGCGTTCGACATGTTTCAGGACAACGGCAACGCCGAGCGCCTCGTCCGGGCGCTTGGGGTCGACGAGTGGATCGTCTTCGGCAACGCGTTCGATCTCTGCGTGGCCTGTTGTGCTCGGGGGCTATTGAACGCAGGCCAACGGATCTGCCTTCTACCCGACGTGGCGGCGCTCAGCGCTCGCGGCACGTCGGAGAGCATCCGCGAGACGGTTGAGCATTTTTCGGAGCGCGGGGCCCGTGTGAGCACGTTGGACGAGTTGTTGAAGCGCATCGACGCATGAACGACACCCCTGCCCATCGCGACCCCACCCTTGCCGCCTATAGCAGCATGGTGCGACGGCGCGCCGTGTTGATGGGGCTGGTCGGACTCCTTCTGGCCGCAACCGTGATCCTGGACATCGTGACGGGGCCGGCCGGTTTGACCGCTGCCGAGGTGCTGGCGGCCATCGTCGGTGTCGGATCCGTCCCGCCGCAGCATCACGTCATCGTTTGGACCTTCCGCATGCCCACGGCGCTGATGGCGGTCGCCGTCGGCGCGGCGCTGGGTGTGGCCGGGGCGGAGATGCAGACCATCCTGAACAATCCTCTGGCCAGCCCCTACACGTTGGGGGTCTCGGCCGCCGCCAGTTTTGGCGCGGCCTTGGCGGTGGTGTTCGGGGCCGGTGCCGTTCCGCTGGTGGAGACCCTTGCCCTGCCCGCATCGGCGTTCGCGATGGCGATGCTCTGTTCGGTGGCGGTCTATGGTCTGGCCCGAATCAAGGGGGCATCGCGCGAGACGATCATCCTGGGCGGCGTGGCGTTGCTGTTCCTCTTCAACGCGGGCGTGGGAATGCTCCAATACGTGGCATCGGAGGAGCAGCTGGCGGCCATCACGTTCTGGATCTTCGGGAGCCTGCAGGGCGCGACGTGGCCGAAGCTGGCCGTGGTCGCCGGTTCGGTGGCGGTGACGGCCCCGCTGCTGGCCGTCAATGCCTGGAAGCTCACGACCCTCCGTCTGGGCGACGATCATCGGGCCCGCTCGCTCGGCGTCAACGTTCGGAGGCTGCGGCTGACCACGTTGGTGCTCGTCTCCCTGCTCGGCGCCGTGGCGGTGTGCTTCGTCGGCACGATCGGGTTCATCGGATTCGTCGGCCCGCACCTGGCACGAATGATGGTCGGCGAGGATCAGCGCTTCTTCATGCCGTTGTCGGGCCTGACCGGCGCGCTGCTGTTGTCCCTCGCCTCGATCGCCAGCAAGTCGATCTTTCCTGGGGCGGTGTTTCCCATCGGCATCGCGACCGCCTTGATGGGCGTGCCGTTCTTCGGTGCGATGGTTCTGCTGCGTAGGAGGTCGTACTGGTGATCCTCGAGGCTCGCGATCTGTCTTTCGCCTATCGGACGGAGCGGGTGCTGCGCGATGTCGACGTCCGCTTTGAGCCGGGCGTGACGGCCGTGATCGGTCCCAACGCCGCCGGCAAGTCGACGCTGCTCCGTTGCCTGTGCGGCCTGTTGAAGCCTCAGGGGAGCGTTCAGCTCGACGGGCGCGATCTCCGTCGGATTCGGGTTTCCGAACGCAGCCGCATCATCAGCTATCTGCCGCAGGAGCTTTCCGCCCAGGCCGTACTAAACGTGATCGAGGCGGTCCTTCTGGGTCGCCTTCACGGGCTCGGCTGGAGGCCGAGCGCGGAGGACCTGCGCATCGTATCGGGCCTGCTCGAGGAGCTGGATCTTTCCGTCCTGGCCGACCGGAGCATCTCCGAGCTCAGCGGCGGGCAGCGTCAGATGGTCGCCCTCGCCCAGGCCCTGGCGCGCGAGCCGGGGATCCTGCTGCTGGACGAGCCGACCGCCAACCTGGACCTTGAGCACCAATTCGAGATCTGCTCGTTGATGCGGGAGCTGACCGCCTCGCGTGGGATGACGACGGTGATGGCGCTGCACGACCTGAACGTGGCCGCGCGGTTCGCCGACGTGGTCTACGTTCTGCGGGACGGCGCCGTTCACTCGCACGGCCCGGCCACGGAGGTGCTGACCGAATCGATGATCGCCTCCGTCTATCACGTGAACGCGCAGGTAACGGCCTGTCCGGATGGCCGCCCGCTGGTGACGCCGCTGGAGCTTGCCGGGCCCGCGGACCGGCGACGGGGGGGAGGTGCCGGAGGGTGAACGCTCCGAGGAGTGCGCGAAGCCGTCCCATGCCCGCCGGCAGGGGTGCATCTTGATTTCGGTTGCACGAGCACCCCCGTGCACATGCTGCGTATCCCTTGCCCGAGCCGCGAGATGAATCTCGCGGCTCGGGCAGTCCGCACCCTACACGGCATCCCTGCAATGATCCCTTTGATGCACCCCGCCGGCAGTGGGTGCATGTCGGGGTTTGCCTGGCTTGAGAGAATGTTGTACACTTCTCGCACTATGACGCGCATCGAACGACCATCTCGACATGACTCCTTCCGGACGATGGTCATGCCCGGGCCCGCGCAGGGCCGGTGTGGCCGTTGATCGTCGCATTACACCGATGACAAGCCCCGCCACCGAGACCCCCGCGGGCATTCCGACGACCGTGGCGTTTCCCGAGCAGAACCACTACCCTTGTAGCGCCCCGACATGGATGAATCTGTCGAGGCCGGGCGAGGGTCCGTCCGATACAAGATGAGGCATGGCAATGGCTAACAAGCGTTATTTGATCACGGGTGCCCTGCCGTATTCCAATGGCAGGCTGCACGTGGGGCACATCGCCGGGGCCTACCTCCCGGCGGACATCTACGTTCGATACCGTCGCGCCGCGGGCGACGACGTCCGATTCATCTGCGGCAGCGACGACAACGGCGTGGCCGCGCTCAAGACCGCGCGCGAGCAGGGCATCAGCGTGGAAGCGCTGACGGCGAAGTTCAATCGGTCGCAGCAAGAGAGCTTCGCGGGTCTGGGAATCGAGTTCGACATCTATGGGGGCACGCATCAGCCGGGTTTTGTCGGGCTGCACGAGCGGATCAGCCAGGAGCTGTTCCTCAAGATCTACGAGAAGGGCTACTTCACCAAGAAGAAGACCAAGCAGCTGTACGACGTTGAGGTCAACCAGTTTCTGCCCGACCGCTTCGTTCAGGGAACGTGTGTGCACTGCAACAGTCCAAACGCCTTCGGCGATCAATGCGAGGACTGTGGGCGGAGCCTCGATGCCCTCGACCTCATCAACCCGAAGAGCACGCTGACGGGTACGACGCCCGAGCCGCGCGAAACCGTGCACTGGTATCTTCAGCTCAACCG
>CAZOBD010000282.1:0-3371 GCA_964577665.1 uncultured Hyphomicrobiales bacterium | reverse complement strand
TTGGAAGAAAAAGATGTCCAGCATCTGCCAGATGTTGGACATCTGAAGTATAAAAAAATAAACAGATGAAAGATTACTCCTTTTAGAAATACGTCTAAAAAAAAGGAAATTATTGAAATAAACATCAGGGAGCTTTATGAAAAAAATTCTATTAATTATCTTATTTGCCTCATTTTCGGTTTTACCTGCTCAGAATGACGCTTACCGTCAATCGGAAGCACAAGAAGAATACAAGCTGCAAGTGCCCGATATTGTCTCAGAAAGATGCTCTGACTTTTTCAAGACAATGATAGAAGGGGAAACAGAGCAGGCTTTTAAAACAATACTAAAAGACAGTCCCATCAAAGAAAAAGAAGACAAAATAGACGAGTTGATAAAGCAGGCACGCCGTGCAAACAATATTTACGGCAGAGCCATCAGCTATGAGCAGGTCAGCACTGAAAACGTGGCTTCTTCTCTTGTCAGGCTGCGTTATATGGCTTTGCACGAAGAATATCCGATGCGATGGATTTTCACTTTTTATAAATCTCCTAAGCACGGATGGATAGTTGTTAACATCCGTTTCGATGATATGTCGGAGTATTTTTTCACTGATTGATTATATGACAGCAGGAGACTTCCGAAAAATTGAATAATCACTTACATCTTATTTCGCCACCGAACCATGTTCGGCATAAACTTTGGCAGGAATATCAAGAATACTGATAAAATCTGATTGATAATTCCGCTCGAAGGTCGGAATAAAATGTTTATTGCATAAATAATGCAGTCATATAAATAAAAATTAGCAGCTCCGATTTTCTTTTTTAGAGTTTTTTTTGCATATTTACTAATAAACTACAATGAAATTTGTATTTATTAACGAAAACATGAGGAAGACTATGAAAAAATTTATACTGACCCTGTTACTTCTTATAACCGTAAGCTCTGCGGCATATTCTGCCGAGGAGACTCTTTCTTACTGGAATCGCGAGGGACAGCTTACCTATTACCAGAACACATACTGGCAGTTTGCCTTGTTTGCTCCTGAGGCGCCCTGCTACATCAAAGAGTTTACCCTATACTTTTTCGGGAATCCCGGTCAAGCGACTATCGTGCTGCTGGGGCATGAAGCAGGCAATCCCGTGCCGGGACTGTTTGTAGGCACAGGCGGCAATAAAGTGCTTGGAGCATGGACTACAAATGTAAATCCGGAGCAGGGACAGCCCGCCGGGGTAAAAGTCGAATTGGAAGAACCTGTATGGTTTGCAAATGACCACTTTTTCATCGGTGTGGGAGGCATGAGCCAGGGGCTTAATCTTCTCAGCGACCAGACAACATATCAGCCTCTCTGCGAATCAAACGACGGCGGTAATTTTTATTACCAGTCATTATATAATGCTCAGGGGCAGTGGGCGCTGGGCAATCATGCTTATGCCATAGACGTAGTGGTTGATTATCCAACAAAAACACCTGCCGGTTACCTGCAGGACGCCACAACGGCGATGGGATTTGAAACAGGACTTTCACGAGCTTCTTATGCTGCTGCCGATTACGATAACAACAGTTTTCAGGATATACTCATATCAGGCAGACTGTATGCAAACGAAAACGGCATGTTTACTGAAGTAACGGCAGAAGCCGGATTGGAAGGCGGCGCCTCCGGCAATGCTTTTGTTGATTTCGACAATGACGGCGACCTGGATATTATTTTCTTTCGCTCGAGCCAGCAGCTCAGCTATCTGTTTGAAAACGACGGTGAAGGCAATTTTTCAAAGACACAGCTAAATATACCTCCTCTTGTAAATATTACAAGCTTCAGCATAGCGGATATAAACAATGATACTTATCCCGATATTTTCATCGGACAGCTTTGGGGAGAGTACCCGCAGTCACAGCCGAATTATCTTTTTATAAACGACGGCAGCAATAATGTTACCGACGGTACCGCAATGATTTATCCCGACTGGGACGGGACATGGAATTTCCCGAATGAAGCTTGGGATCCTGACAATTATGTGGTTGACCGTAACCGTAACAGCCGCGGCTCCCAGTGGGTGGATTTTGACGAGGACGGCGACCTCGATCTTTACATTGCTAATTATTTTTTGCATGAAGATGAGTTTTACCGAAATAACGGCGATGGAAGTTTTACGGATATCTGCAGGGAAAAAGACATTGATCAAAATGAAACAGGACATAACCACGGCACGGGAGTTGACTGGAGCGATTTCGACAACGACGGCGACATGGACCTGCTCCTATTTCAGTTTGCGCATCCCCGCTTTCTGCAGTATGACCACCGCCCCACTACTCTTTACAAAAACAGCGGTTCACCCGGTTATAATTTCACCGATACTTATAATCCCGATACATGGACATCCTCAGTCGGTATAGAATTTGAAGAAACCCATGCCGGAGGCGCTTGGGGCGACGTAAACAATGACGGTCTGGATGATTTCGTGGTTACTACCTTTTACGGCTGCCGCTATATCGACTTTTACGAACAGCAGCCTGACAATACTTTTGCACTGAAAACATTTGATTACGGTTTGGACAAAATTGTTACAGGCGAAGATGCTGCTTGGGTAGATGTTGACAACGACGGCGATTTGGATTTGCTTCTGTCCGACAATCGCAATTTCCGCATTTTTGAAAATACTCTCGACATCGGCGTCAACAACTTTGTTCAAGTAGATTTGGAATCTACCTCCGCAAATAAATATGCTATCGGCGCCAGGGTAAAGGTCTTTGCCGGAGATGATGTTTATATACAGGAAGTTTCTTGCGGACGCGGACAAAAAATGCAGAAACCTTACCGCCTGCATTTCGGAATAAGTACGAACACTTCGATAGATAAAATATCAGTTCGCTGGCCCGGAAAAACTGAATATGAAGATTTTACAGATATTGAAACCAACAGTATAGTGAAGTTGACAGAAGGAGGAGCATCAGACGTTGAAGATACAAAAGAAAATGAATACTATCTCGGAACAAACACCCCCAATCCGTTTTCGGACAGGACAAACATCAGTTATTATCTGCCGGAAGGCGGGCATGTAAAGCTCAGTATCTTGAATGCTCACGGCGTAGAAATTGCCCTTATAACAGATGAAATAAAAGCTTCGGGCAGGCACACAGCCGCATGGACATCAGGGAATCTTGAAAGCGGCGTTTATTTCTGCCGCCTGCAGGTATCCGGTTTTACGGCAGTTAAGAAAATGATTCTTGTTAAGTAAATCTTTGGCTTTTTTTAGGTATAATTAAATTATTTTGCCGAATTGATAAAATGAAATATCCAAGATTTGGAAAATCACAGAAGGGTATGATTATTTGCGATTTAATGCAAAACAGAGTTTTGAAAGAAAAGCACATTCCCAAATCGGAGTTTG
>CAZOBD010000281.1:0-3373 GCA_964577665.1 uncultured Hyphomicrobiales bacterium | reverse complement strand
TTTGGGAATGTACTTTTCTTTCAAAACTCTGTTTTGCATTAAATCGTAAATAATCTTCCCCTTGTGTGTTTTTCCGTATCATGGACGTTTCATCTGCTTATTTTTACTTTCTGCTTCCAGATGTCCAACATCTGCCAGATGTTGGACATCTTTTTCCTACTGCTGCTTAGTCATTAAAATAAACATCCCCTGTGTGAATTTTCCCGAATCATGGATGTTTTATTTGAGCTTCCAAAGGGAGTTTACAAAGTAATTTTTTGAGTCGAAAAAGTTTTTTACAATCTCAAAACCGGCAGTCCCGGCGTATTCTTCAATCATATCCAAATCAAACTTCCGGGAAAGTTCCATAAATATGTGCTCCCATTGAGCGAAATGAAAAGTTTTCTTCAGCGCTTTGATTTCGACTGTTTGTTCTTTTTTGCTTACAAGATAGCTTCTCGCTTCTCCGGTTTCGGGTGAATAAACAGGATAGTGGATAAAATTTTCTATGACGAAATCGGCGCCCAGTTCCCGGTTTATCCTTCTGAGAAGATTATAGTTAAATTCGGCGGTAATGCCGCGGCTGTCGTTATAAGCGTTGAGAATAAGTTCAGGATTTTTTTTCAGGTCAATGCCAATAAGAAGATTGTCCTTGGGGTGCATCCTTGAGGAAATTTCTTTCAGAAAGTTCACCGCGTCATCCTTTTTGAAGTTTCCTATGTTTGAGCCCATAAAAAGCACTACTTTTCGAACATTTTCGGATATATTGATATCTTCGAGCGCCCTGAAAAAATCGTCGTTTCTCGGATCAAGCTTTACCGAGGAGAAATTTTTCCGGAAATCAGCTTTTATCATTTCGATAACATTTGGTGAAATATCAATGGGTACATATTTGAAATCTATACCGTTTTCCAAAAGTGTGCTTATCATCAGCTTGGTTTTTGAAGCGTCGCCCGGACCGAATTCTATCAAATCGAATACCTGTCCGTTCATATCGAAGTTCTTGATGATTTCGGGAGATTGTCTGTCTAATATTTCGTATTCGCAATTTGTAAGGTAATACTCAGGCAGGTTCATAATTTCCATGAAAAGCTCGTCGCCGCACTCGTCATAAAAATACTTTGAAGGTAGAAATTTATTTTTTGAAGAGAGTCCTTCTAACACGTCGTTTTTAAAAAGCTCGAGTTCTTTTGAATTCATATTTATCCGATTTTTAAGGGATTATTTCCACGCCTCTCCAAAAAGCGAAATAATTTTTGATATGACTTGCATCTGGCTTAGGATCGGGATAATACCAAGCTGCATCCTTGTTTTTCTCGCCGTTAACAACAATGCTGCAATAATGTGCCTCTCCTTTCCATGGGCATTGACTGCGTTTTTTTACTCTGCGGAAATATTGAGGATTCACCGATTCGAAGGGGAAATAAACAGCTCCGTCCACTTCTATGGTGTTGCTGCTTTCAGCCAGCACCGTATCATTCAATACTGCTTTCATAACTAACGAGAATTTTTATGTTACAAATTATTTTAGCGTCAGCTAAAAATTCTAACGTATCATTTCCGAAGATATTTTTTATTTTTAACAATTTAACATAATCCTAACACCAGCAAAACCACCATTATTCCTTATCGAAATGGTGGTAATCTTTAAACGAATTGAAATTGCCGCCCCATCGCCAGCCCAGTTCTTTGAATTTTTTCACTATAGGAGAGTTTTCGAAGAAAGTTCCCGGTCTGTTTTTATCGTATCCGGCGCCGCCGGGTGAAATTTTACCTGATGAATATATAACCGGATTCTGCATGGGATTAATATCAACGGCTTTGCCGAAGGCATGGTTGGAGAGACGTTTTGTTCCGGCTATGAAGCGGTAATTGAAAGCAGAGCTGTTGTTGTCTTCCATTGAGGCGTTATCCGACCATTCGTATTGAACAATTGGCACTGCTTTTTTTACGGGGAACTTAGTTTCTTTAATAAGCTTAAAAACATCCTTAACGTCTTTGCTTATATCCTTGTGTACAACCATCTGTCCACGGTGCAGTTTTCCGTCTAATGAGTAATATTCAACGGTGAGAAGCTCGAGCTTTTCAATCAATTCCCCCGGAGCATCGCTTCCGCGTACTGCTTCTTCAAAACTCATGTTCGAATCGATTATTACGCTATCGTTCCCTTTGGAAAAAACTAAACTTTCGAAAAGAAAAAAAATCAGCATCGGGAAAAGATAAGTTTCGATATTTTTTATTCGTTTTTGCTTCATATTTGTTATTTTTATAAATAATTAATAATTCAAATTGCAAAATAAGAAACTATGGCTAAAAAGAAAACTCAAAATCAAGATAAGGGAAAACAAAGTAAATCCTACAAAGCAAAATCTTCCGGTAAAGCCTCAGCTCCAAAAAAACAGGCTGTACATGTAAAAAAAAGCAGGGAAGAAGCAAAACCGAAAGAGCCCAAGCCAAAACATGAGGTTCCTCAAGGACCTTCCATTCAGTTTAATACTTCAGGCGGAAACAGAACGCAAAAAATGATTTTTGCATTTGCACCTTTTATTCTTGCGTTTGCGTATCTGACATTTGTCTGGTCAACTCCCGAAGAAAGAGTTACCGACGACTGGTATGCCGCTTTCGAACTTGTTCAGGAATCATTCCAGGAGAAAGACCCCGATAAAAGCCGGCAGCTTTTAGACAGCGGAGGCACATGGCTGAGAGAACTTGTCTGGAAGTATCCCAAACATGCCCGAGTTCATTATTTTACAGGCATATACTTTGCGATAAAAGGCCAGCTCGACTCGGCAATTTGGCACCAGAAAGTGGCAATTCACTACGGGAAAGGCGCCATAGTAAATCAGGTTGACCATGCTGCCCGCGAAGAACTTGCAAGAGCATCTTCGATTTATACCCAGCAGCTCATGCAGCGGGGTCAGCTCGACCAAGCAAGGACAATGCTCTGGGAATCGCTGCATTATGCACCGAATTCGCATGATATTTTAAACAACCTCGGCATAATTTCCAATAATATCGGCAGAACGGACAGCGCCGTGTATTATCTTGACAAATCATTAGCAGTAAAGCCCGATCAGCCCGATATTCGTAAGAATTTCAGCTTTGCCTGCGCCAACTACGGAAACAGGCTTATGGAGCAGGGCAGTTATGAGCAGGCTGCTGAGCTTTACCGCAAAGCTGTTGCTCACATAAAAGACGACCCCGCTTTGTATGCCAATCTCGGAAGGGCTTATATGCTGCTGGGGCAAAGAGAAAAAGCACGCGAAAACTTTAACAGGGCGCTTAAGTTGAATCCCAATCATGCCTTTTCCCTCAGATATTTAAACGAACTGCAGTAATGAAAAACTCTTTCTTCAGAACGAAGTCTATATTAGGTATGTGAGATTTAGAGAAG
>CAZOBD010000280.1:0-3502 GCA_964577665.1 uncultured Hyphomicrobiales bacterium | reverse complement strand
TTTGGGAATGTACTTTTCTTTCAAAACTCTGTTTTACATCAAATCAAAAAAAATCATCTCCTCGAGTGATTATCTTATCATGTTTGCTGCACCGTTTTATCTGTCTCTTTTTCAATCAGTTTCAAAGGAAAATCTTTTTTACATTCGGGGCATTTCAGATATTTGTGCCACTCGCCTTCTACTTTTCTGTTGCGAATTTCAATATAATAATTGCCGCATTCGGGGCAGCGCATGTTGACGGGTTCATGGTTGGTGAGATAGTCGCATTTCGGGTAATTGGAGCATCCCCAGAATTTTTTCTTTGCTTTGCGGCTGAATTTCTCTACGAGTTCGCCATGATTGCATTTTGGACAGTTTACATTAGTAGAAAGGGGTAAAATACCTTTGCATTCGGGATATTTTACGCAGCCGTAAAAGCGTCCGTAAGGTCCTTCGCGCAAGTACATAGCAGAGCCGCATTCGGGACATTCTTTGTCTTCAGCCAGAACGGGTTCTTTCT
Organism: uncultured Hyphomicrobiales bacterium; assembly: GCA_964577665.1. GTDB lineage: Bacteria > Bacteroidota > Ignavibacteria > Kapaibacteriales > UBA2268 > CAYVTD01. The sequence goes on along the minus strand of CAZOBD010000280.1, from coordinate 3,003 downwards.
TTTCGTCATTTTCACCTTTCGGAAGAGGCTGAGTATGAGTACAATCGGGAAAGTTGGAGCATCCCAGGAACCTGCCTCTGCGGCTGACTCTGATAACCATCGGCGCGCCGCATTTTTCGCAGGGTATTCCGTCTTTGTCAACGTTTTCCTTTGCTTTTTCAAGTGATTTTGAAAAAGGTCCGTAAAAGTTTTTAAGCACATCGATATATTCTTTTTTTCCTTCGGCTATAACGTCGAGGTCTTCTTCCATTTCGGCAGTGAAATCAACATTGAAAAGATCGGGGAAGTTCCTTACCAGTACGGCGTTAACGTCAATGCCAAGTTCTGTGGGAGAAAAAGATTTTTTGCTTAGCTCAACATAGTTTCTGTCTAAAAGCCTGCTGATAATAGCAGCATAAGTGCTGGGCCTGCCTATGCCGAGTTCATCCATTTCTTTGACGAGGCTTGACTCTGTGTAAGACGGTTTTGGTTTTGTATTTGATTTGTTTTCAACAAGTCCTGTCAAATCAAGATGTTCATTTTCCTTTAATCCGGGAGGAAGAGAACCTGACGAAGATTTTTCGGCGATTTTGCCGTTTTCTTTGTCGTCGGCATATACTTTCAAAAAGCCCGGAAATTTTACGATAGAATCGGTGGCACGGAATACAAAATCACCGCCTTTGATATTTACAGTTGTTTTGTCCATTACGGCAGGAGCCATCTGCGAGGCTATGAACCTGTTAAAAATCAATTCATAAAGATTTGCTTGATCTTTGTTCAAGTATTTTCTTGCCTCTTTGGGTGTTATATCCACTGTAGTGGGTCTTATGGCTTCGTGAGCATCCTGCACATTGGATGATTTAGTTTTATAAAACGGTGGTTTTTCGGGCAGATAGTCTTTACCGTAGTTATTGCCGATAAAATCCTTTGCGGCTGACTGAGCATCGGGGCTGAGACGCACAGAGTCCGTTCTCATGTAGGTTATCAAGCCTGTTTCGCCTTCTCCGCCAACCTTGACGCCTTCGTATAACTGCTGTGCAATAAGCATGGTCTTGTTATTTGAAAATCCAAGCCGCTTAGAGGCTTCCTGCTGAAGTGAACTGGTGGTAAAGGGAGCCTGCGGATTTCGTTTTTCGGGTCTTTTGCTGATACTCTCTATGGAAAAATCTTCATTGCGGATTCTTTCTGAAAGCTCTCGGGCATGGTCTTCATTTTTAATATAATGCGCTTTTTCAAACATCTCCTTAAGAGCCTTTTTTTCCTCTTCGGTGTTAGCCGCAGCGCTGCCTTCGGGATTCTTTATGTTTTTACCGTCGAACTTAACGAGTCTGGCTTCAACGTTTTTTTGGTCTTCGGTTTTGAAAAATCCTTGTATTGACCAGTATTCAATCGGTTTGAAAGCTTTTATCTCAGCATCTCTTTCGCAGATAAGACGCAGCGCAACTGACTGCACTCTGCCGGCAGAGAGAGACTCAGATGTTTTTTTCAGCATTGCTGAGGAAAGAAAAGGTGATACTTTATAGCCGATAAGCCTGTCCATTATTCTTCTTGCCTGCTGTGATTTGAAGAGCTGTTCGTTGATAGGCATGGGTTTTTTCAAGCCCTCTTTTACGCCTTTTTTTGTAATTTCATTGAAAAGAACACGGTTGATGTCACTGTTTCTCGACTTCAAATCTTCGGCAATATGCCATGCGATTGCTTCTCCTTCGCGGTCGGGGTCGGTCGCTATCATTACCGACTGAGTTTTTTTTGCAAGGTCTCTCAGTTTTTTTAAAATAGGTCCTTTACCGCGTATAGTCTGATATTTCGGTTCGAAATCTTTGTTTACATCAACTCCCAGCCTGAATGCTACCAAATCCTTTACATGTCCGACAGAAGCCTCCACCATATATTTCGGTCCCAGATATTTTTTAATGGTTCTGGCTTTTGCGGGTGATTCCACAATCAAAAGAGTTTTGTCTGCCATGAAATCCTTTCTGTTTTTAAAGTCTTATATAAAGCATGAGTAAAATTTTAGAACTAACAAAATTAATATTTACCCTAAACAAATAATTTTACACTAAATATGATTAGGCTTCGTTCTGATTCAAAAAACGGATTCATTTTATTTATATTTCCGAAAAAAGTTATTTTTATACAGATTGGTTGTTTTTTCTAATATAATAAAGGAGGAGAATTAAGGATGTCATTATTAGTAGGTAATCCGGCGCCAAATTTTAAAGGCACGGCAGTTGTCGGGGGAAATGCCGATAAACTTAATCCCGAAACAGCATTCAAAGAGGTTTCATTAGACGATTACAAAGGAAAATGGCTCGTACTTTTCTTTTATCCTCTTGATTTTACATTTGTATGCCCCACTGAAATAGAAGAATTCGGCAAAAATTACGAAGAGTTTCAAAAAAATAACTGTGAAGTTATAGCCTGCTCAACAGACAGTCAGTTTTCACATCTGGCTTGGAGAAGCAGCCATCCCGGTTTAAAAAATCTGCCTTTTCCAATGCTTGCCGATTTCAACGGAGAAATTTCCAGAAATTTCGAAATATTAAAAGAAGACACGGGTTATGCCCTTAGAGGTCTTTATATCATCGATCCTGACGGCGTTTTGCAGTATTCAGTCATTCATAATGAAGACATCGGCAGAAACTGCAAAGAAGTGTTGAGGGTGCTGAAAGCTCTTCAGTCCGGAAAACTTACGCCATGCAACTGGGAACAGGGACAGGACACTTTGAATTAAAATTCACACGGTATTTAAAAGGAAACAGGCTCTCTGAAAAACTCGGCAGAGCCTGTTTTTGTTATATGCCTGAAAATGATAAAGCAATGCCGGCAGCGAAAATTTCCACAGGGGATAAAATAATCAGATGAAACGTCCATGATAATGGAAAACACACGAGGGGATGATTATTTGAGAGTTAATGCAAAACAGAGTTTTGAAAGAAAAGCACATTCCCAAATCGGAGTTTGGGAATGAGATGCGAAAGAAAAGCACATTCCCAAATCGGAGTTTGGGAATGAGATGCGAAA
>CAZOBD010000279.1:0-3520 GCA_964577665.1 uncultured Hyphomicrobiales bacterium | reverse complement strand
TATGCGGTTCCCCAGCTTTTTTTTCGCTTTTTTCAAAAAGTGCGGAAGTCAGGAATTTTAATGAGTTTAAAGAAGATTTTCTGCATTTTGCAGGCATAAGTTAATATTTCAAGTTTCTTCATTTCGCAGATAAATTAAAAAAATACGTCTCAATCGAACTTTTCGGATTGTCTCACGTATAAATAATTTATATTCTTTGTTAAAAATTGACTAATTTTGAGATAAATAGTTATAAAATACGCTAATTAATTTTTCGTTCAAATACGGAGAAAAAGAATGTCATATTGGAACAGAAGAGATTTTTTAAAAACAGCAGGAGCAGGCATGGGAATTACTTTAGCTTCCGGCATGGTCTTCAGCCAGTTTCTCTCCGGATGCGATCCTAAGCATGCAGAAACGCCCCGAGGATTTGTTTTCGGTATTGCTGAAGACAACGTTAAGAAACTGCTGGAAATTGCCCTGAGCAAAGGCGGTGAGTTTTCGGAGCTTTATTTCGAGAACACTATTTCTAATTCGGTAACCATGGCGGAAGATATTATTAAAGAATCTTCCGAAAGTATCTCTCTCGGCGCGGGAGTGCGTGTCATAAAAGGAGAACAGCAGGGTTACGCTTACACAAACGATATTAATTTCAACAGCATAAAGGAAGCAGCTCTTACTGCTGCCGCCATAGCATCAGGAAACGGCAAAATACAATCCTTTAATCTTGAGAGGCAAAAGCTGAAACATATTATTTATGATATGAACCGTCCTCTGGCGGATATGAAACTCAGCCCCAAGATTGACTTAATAAAAGAAGCATACTCTGCTGCACAGAAATACGACAACCGTATTCAAAAAGTAACCGCTTCACTTTCTGACTCATTAAAGAAAATTACTATAGCAAACAGCAGAGGCATATTGATTTCCGATGTACGTCCGCAAACACGGCTTTATGTTTATGCAACGGCTGTTGACGATAAGACCGGAGTAAAAACTTCGGCTTTTAATTCCGAAGGCGGAAGAGGCGGCGCCGATGTTTACACAAAAGGAAAAACACCCAAAGACATTGGAAAAGGAGCGGCTGAAGAAGCAATAATACTTCTCGGAGCAAAGGATTCTCCTGCCGGTGAAATGCCGGTAATTTTAGATAAAAAGCAGTCCGGCGTTATGATACACGAATCCGTCGGGCATCCGCTCGAAGCTGATGCCAACTGGAAAGGACAGAGCAATATGTCCGGACGCATGGGCGAAATGGTCGCGGCGCCCATAGTTACTATCTACGATGATGCAACCATTCCAAATTACCGAGGCAGCCTGAACATCGACGACGAAGGTACACAAACCGAAAATGTAATGCTTATTGAAAACGGCAGACTAGTTGGATATTTAAACGACCTGCTTGCAGCAAAAGTTATGAAGACTAAACCGAACGGACATGGCAGAAGGCAGTCGTATAAAAACATACCCATCCCACGCATGAACAACACTGTTCTGGCAAAAGGCGACAAAGACCCTGGAGAAATTATCAAATCCGTTAAGAAAGGCTTTTATGCCGTTTCGTATCAGGGCGGACAGGTGAATAACACAGGTAAATTCACATTTTCCATAAACTTAGGCTATATGGTCGAAGACGGAAAACTGACCTACCCTCTGAAAAACGCAACCCTTATCGGCAGCAACCTGAAAATTTTGCAGGATGTGGACATGATAGGCACAGACACAGGATTTTTCTTAGGCACCTGCGGCAAGGAAGGTCAGTCAGTTCCCGTTACGGCAGGCACCCCCACATTAAGAATAAGTAAAATGACCGTAGGAGGCAAGGCATGAGAAAATTAGCAGAAGAACTCGTAAAATACGCAAAACAGAAGGGCGCATCGCAGGCAGAAATAAGCATCTCCGAAGGCAGAAAATTTTCAGCCAACGTGCGCGAGCAGGAAATTGAAAAGCTGGAGCAGGCAGGCAGCCGTGGTCTCTCTCTCAAAGTGATTGTCGATGAAAGAGCTGCCACAGCTTCCTCATCAGATTTTAACAAAGATACCCTCCACAGACTGGTGGACAATGCAATAGAAAGAGCAAAACTTTCCAGCCCCGATCCCTATTCAAAACTTCCTGAGCTAAGCACAGTAAAGGTCAGCGGGCAGGAACTAGAAATATATGATCCGGCAGTTGAAAACCTTTCTCCCGATGAGAAAATAAAAACGGCCATGGAAATGGAAAAAATCGGTATGGCAGACAAACGCATCACTGTTTCCGGCGGTGCGTCTTATTACTCAAATATCGGCTCGACAGTGCTTGCTAATTCAAACGGATTCAGCGGTTCTTATAAATCAACCTCTGTTACTGCGTTTGTTGACCTTCAGGCTGGAGATAAAGAAAATCCGGTAGAAGATTACTGGTATGAAAGCTCACATTTTGCTAATGGTATTTCATCTCCCGAAGAAATAGCCTCTAAAGCCATAGAGCGCGTAACAAGACTTATCGGTTCTAAGAAGATTAAAACACAAAATGTACCGATTATTTTCGACAGAAGCATGTCATCGGCTCTGCTCGGTTTTTTTGCCCAGTGCGTAAACGGCAGGGCTGTTTACATGAAGAATTCATTTTTAACCGACAAAATCGGCGAAAGCGCAGCCGCTTCCGGCATAAGCATCATAGACAACGGTTTACTGCCCAAAGGCTTAGGCTCGCGTCCCTTTGATAATGAAGGAGTTCCTTCGCAAAAAACCCCGATAATCGAAAACGGTGTTTTGAAAAACTATATTCTCGACACTTACAGCGCCCGAAAACTTGACATGAAATCTACGGGCAACTCAGGGGGAACTACGAATTTTTACATGGAGGCAGGCAGACATAAACCCGAGGAAATCATCTCTTCCGTCAAGCAGGGACTTTTCTTTGTAAAATCTATGGGACAGGGCACTAACAGTACCACGGGCGACTACAGCAAGGGCGCTTACGGTATCTGGATTGAAAATGGCAGGCTTACCTATCCCGTAGCTGAAATAACAGTATCCGGAAACCTCGGCGATATGCTCAAAAACATTGAAATGGTCGGCAATGACCTTGTCTTCGACCGATCTACCACTGCACCGACAATCAAAATAAAGGAAATGACTATTTCCGGAATATAATTTTTTTCATACTTTTTTCATTCCGAACTTATTGCGGAATCTATGTATTTCAGATGTCCAATATCTTGGAGATGTTGGACATCTCTTTTACAGTGCAGCCCGTCAAATAATCCCGTTACTGCAAGCGCAGCGTAGCAGTCTCCATCCCATGCGCAGAGCTTTAGAGATTGCATCGCCTCTGATGTCCCTCGTAATGACCAGTGAAATGAAAGATCTTTTATACCTTACGGATGCCAAGTATTTTCGAGAGTTTTAGCATCATTTTCATCATAACAATTCCTTTGAGAGACAAAAAAGTGGTGCTCTCGCGCTTTTGTCAGATTTTCCAAGTATTCGAGACTTGAAAAAAATTTTTTCTGGAATCACTTCAGCACCACAAAACTTCCTTTTTGCACTATCTCGCTGTT
>CAZOBD010000278.1:0-3600 GCA_964577665.1 uncultured Hyphomicrobiales bacterium | reverse complement strand
CTGCTATATTCTTAAAAGTAATAACACAAAAAAATGAAAAAAGTTACAGGAATATACAGTTTTATTAAATTCCTTATGTCCATTTTTTCCAAAAAACATCAAAGTATCTTCCGAATAAGAAATGTTTATGTGCAACAACAACTTTTAAATTAATTTTGGTCAACATATTTCAGGACAATATATCCTCTCTTAACCCAAAATTAACTGCTTTTATTTTTAATATTTAAAAATATTTCGTATTTTTGTTTTTTGTGATAAATGCAGGATTTACAGAACTGATTATGCGGCAGAAAAACATACAGGACGGCACCCGGCAGGCGATGGAAAACAATCTCCTTATGCCGCCGATTTCCATTCCCAAGAGCCGCGCCGGAAAAATCCTTTTATGTATGCAGTACCACACAGACGCCCCCATTTGAGTTTTCCCTTTTCTTTGAAAAACGATTTTTTTTATATTTTTTATATTTTATAAATAAACTTAAGGAGTTTTAAAGTGAAAAAAGACTTTTTAACAGTATTGGATTTTACCAGAGATGAAATTCTGGAGACTTTCGAACTTGCTTCAAACATGAAAGCAAACATCCCCAAATACTTCGACGCCCTAAGAGGCAAAACCCTTGCCCTTATTTTTGAAAAACCCTCGCTGAGAACACGCACCAGCTTTGACGTCGGCATTCAGCAGCTCGGCGGATTTTCAATTTACCTTTCTCCTAATGAAATAAACCTCGGCAAACGCGAATCCGTTTACGATGTTGCCAAAAACTTAGAAAGAATGGTGCAGGGCATTATGATCCGCACTTTTGCACATCAGGTTGTAGAAGATATGGCAAATTGGGCAAGAATACCTATCATTAACGGATTAACGGATTTCACTCATCCCTGCCAGGCAATGGCAGACTTTCTGACTATTCAGGAAGTAAAAGGAAAGCTGGAAGGACTGAAACTTTGCTATGTAGGCGACGGAAACAACGTAGCGCACTCGCTGATGAACACGGGCGCCCGCCTCGGCGTTGACGTAACAGTTTCGTGCCCCAAAGGATACGAACCGAATATGATTGCATGGCAGATGGCAGCCGAAGCCGCAAAGGAAACAGGAGCAAAAATCGAAGTAGTGCACGACCCGAAAGAAGCCGTAAAGGACGCCGATGCTGTTTATACAGACGTATGGGCAAGCATGGGGCAGGAAGCCGAAGCCGCCGAAAGAAGAAGAATTTTCATGCCCTATCAAGTCAATCAGGAGCTTATGGACTACGCAAAAGACGACGCAATCTTCATGCACTGTCTGCCGGCACACCGCGGCGACGAAGTAACCGACGAAGTAATCGACTCAAAATATTCGGTTGTTTTCCAGGAAGCCGAAAACAGACTTCACGCACAAAAAGCGATTATGTATCAACTTATGAAATCATGAGGTACACATGCCTAAAAAAGCATTAATAGCCGTCGGAGGGAACTCACTTATCAAAGCCGGTGAGCGCGGAACTATCGAAGAACAGTTCCACAATGCCGCGGAGACTGCCCGAGCTATTGTTTACATGATAAAGCAGGGCTGGGATGTGGTAATAACTCACGGCAACGGCCCGCAGGTCGGCGCGGCGCTTCTCCGCTCGGAACGAGCCTCGGAAGACGTGTATATACATACTCTCGACATGTGCGTTGCCACCACTCAGAGCGAAATAGGCTACATCATGCAGAGAGCGCTTGAGCACGAGCTGAAAGCCGCCGGCATAAACAAGTCAGTAACTACTATTCCTACTATGTGCCGCGTTGACGAAAGCGATCCCGCTTATAAAAATCCTTCAAAGCCCATAGGTCCTTTTTATTCAGAGGAAACTGCCGAAGAAAGAAAAAGAACTTTCGGCTGGGACATAGTGGAAGATGCCGCAAGAGGCTACAGAAGAGTTGTCCCTTCGCCGGAACCTATGGAAATACTCCAGCTTGAAATAATTAAGAAAAATCTCGAGATGGGGCTTATCATAATTGCAAACGGCGGAGGAGGCATACCCGTCGTTGTAGAAAACGGCGAAATAAAGGGTTCGGAGGCAGTTATCGACAAAGACCGTTCATCGGCTCTTCTTGCTAAAGAGCTTGATGTAGAGCTTTTTGTAATCAGCACAGATGCCGATCAGGTTTACCTTGATTTCAAAAAGCCTGACCAGAAAGGCATAGACAAAGCCACAGCCGCAGAGATGCAGAAATACTATGATGAAGGTCATTTTCCTCCCGGGAATATGGGGCCGAAAGTAGAATCCGTTCTGCGATTCGTGAAAAACGGCGGCAAAAAGGCAATTATTACATCTTACGAGTATCTGCCGGACGCTTTAGCCGAGAAAGCCGGCACTCACATAATTCCGTAATTTAAATAAATATGAGGAAATTATGATTTTAGACCATATAGTAGAATCCCAGCAGTTCACTCTGCCTTTGCAAAAAGAGCTTTTCGAGAGGGCAGACCGCATGAAGAAAATCGTCGCCCGGGGCGGCACTAAGGATTATGAAAATAAAATCCTCGCTACGCTCTTTTACCGCCCATCTACCAGAACCCGCTTTTCATTTGAAGCGGCAATGTATCGTCTTGGAGGAAGAGTGCTTACTACAGAGCAGGCACATGAATTCTCCTCGGAGATACCCGGAGAAGTCGTGGAAGACACAATACAGATTATTTCAAACTTTTGTGATGTAATAGTAATCCGCCACCACGAAGAGGGCGGCGCAAAAAGAGCGGCAGCAGTTTCGCCCGTACCTGTAATAAACGCCGGCGACGGTTCCGGCGGGCAGCACCCGACACAGGCTTTGCTCGACCTTTACACAATTTACAAGGAGTGCCACCAGCTTGAAGGCATTTCCGTTGCTTTCATAGGAGCGCTCGACCAAGGCAGGACAGTACGTTCGCTTGCATATCTTCTCAGTAAATATGACAGGGTAAAGCTCTATTTCATTGCTCCCGAAGAGATGCAGATTAAGCCTGACATTTTGGAATATCTTGACAAGCGCAATGTCTCTTACGAGCTTTCTAACACTACGAAAGACATAATAAACCGCGTTGATGTTGCATATCAGACGCGAATAATCAGGGACCGCCTGAAACAGAAGGACATGGATCTCAGCGTTTACAACATCGACAAGACCGTAATGCAGAAGATGAAGTTCAATTCCATCATCATGCACCCTCTGCCGCGCTCGGTGGAGATAAGCCATGAAGTGGACAGCGACCCCCGCGCCGCATATTTCCGCCAGACAAAAAACGGCTTGTATGTGCGTATGGCTCTTTTGACGATGCTGTTTGATAAGGAGTGATATGAGAGACATCCCCTCCCCAAGAGGGGATAAAGGGGTGTGTCCGGCGTGAGAAAAAGAAATAAAACAAAAAGATATGAAATTTAATATGATTATAGTGCATGAAAAGTTAAAAAGAGACATCCCCTCTTGAGAGTAATGACACGACTATAAGGGATTTAATTGCCCCGACTTTTAAGTCGGGGGTATTGAAAATCAGTATTGGCGGCTTTAGCCAAATTATTCAGATTATTTGTATTTTTGTCTAAAGCTAATACAACATTACAGCTAATAAACCCCGACTTAAAAGTCGGGGCTATTGAA
>CAZOBD010000277.1:0-3633 GCA_964577665.1 uncultured Hyphomicrobiales bacterium | reverse complement strand
TCACGGCCGGGGGCGGCCGTGCCACAAAGGACGCACCCGAGCCGCCGGATTCATCCGGCGCGGCCGCGCGGCATGAATGCCGCGGCTCGAGCAACAACCGTGGCATGCGTTGCCCTGTCCATAGTCGCACAACTTGTGAAACGCGGTACGAGCGCCATCCCCGCGAACAAGCGATGCCGCGGGCATGGCTTTCCTCCATGCGCGTCGCAGAAGGAGCGGAGCCAAGACCGGCAACCCATTCGAAGGCCGGCTCCAGCGGCCCCGCTTCAGCGCCCGGCCCTTGGCCGGCGGCCAGCGACGCTGACCGAGCTGTTCGGCGTCGACGTGATCTGCCGGGGCGACAACGCAACCACGAACGGCAAGGTCATCGTGTTGCCGTCCCTGCCGGAGCCGATGAGCGAGCCGCTCGAGCGGATGGTCGTCGGCTTCTCAGCACTGCCGTCGTGCTGTGCCCTCCAACCCCTGCAAAGACATGCTTCTTGCGCGAACACATGCGGCTCACATCGAGACATGCGCTGCAACCCGCAGAGATCTGTACAAGGTCCACTTGCCGGGCGATTGGATCGTCACCATTAGCTCGGGCGGCCGGGCCACGATAGGAGAGAATCCCAGCCGAGGGCGGCTGGGCCACATTCCCCGCAGCCGAGGGCGGCCGGACCACATTCTCCGTAGCCGAGGGCGGCCGGGCCACGATAAGAGAGAATCCCAGCCGAGGGCGCGTTGGTCGGATCCGGTCTACCGGCTCTTCAACACGGCCGCGAAGCTCTCGCGGAGGACCTGACAGCCCTCGCGGATGGCGTCCTCCGGCGTACAGAGCGGCGGACAGACCTTGATCGAACCGCCGCCCAGGCCGACCGGGCTGAAGAACAGCAGCCCGCTCTCCACGCATCTCCGGACGACGTCCCAGGCGAGCTGCGCGTCCTGATCCTTCGTGCCGGGGACGATGCACTGAAGCGCCGCGACAAATCCCTTGCCGTCGGCGCGGCCGATGTGGTCGCTGAACTGATCCCGAATGCTCCGCAGCTCGGCCTGCAGCACCTCACCGACCTTTGCGGCGTGCTCGATCAGCCCGTCGCGGAGGATGAGGTCGATGTTGGCCACGGCCGCGGCGGCGCAGATCGGATTGCCCGTGTGCGTGCTGGTCATCGAGCCGGGCGGGAACTGATTCAGCAGGTCTGCCTTGCCGACGACGGCCGAGACCGGCAGGCTGCTGCTGATGCCCTTCCCGAGCGGCATGAGGTCCGGCACGATGCCGTAGTGCTCGAAGCCCCACATTGTGCCCGTGCGTCCGAAGCCGGCCTGCACCTCATCACAGATCAGCACGACGTCATGCTCGTCGCACCACGCGCGGAGCTGTTGCATGTAGTCCGTCGGCAGGAAGATCGCGCTGCCGCCCTGGAAGGTCTCCGTCAGGACGCAGCAAACCTGCTCCGGACGAACGCCCTTGTCGGCCAGCGTCTTCTCGAACACGGCGAAGCTCGTGTCCTCCTGAACGAAGCCGTCCGGATACGGCACCTGGATGTACGACGGGTCGAGGTCGCCGATCCATTGCTTCAGGCCCGCGATGCCGCCGGCAAGCTGGGCGCCCAAAGTCCGGCCGTGAAACGCCCCGGTGAAGCTGACGGTCACCTTCTTCTCGTTTCCGCCGGCGGTCTGGCCGTGCTTGCGGGCGAGCTTCAGGCAACACTCGACCGCCTCGCTGCCGGTGGTCAGGATGAAGGCCTTGCTCATCTCGGGCGGAGCGAGCTCGACAAGTCTGGCGGCGAGTTGGCCTCGAGGCTCGCCGGGGAAGCAGTAGTGCGTCAGCAAGCCCTTCTGGGCCTGCTCGATGACCGCATCCGCGATCTCCTTCCGCCCGTGGCCGGCGTTGGTGACCAGCACGCCGCTGGAGAAGTCCAGCCACATGTTGCCGTACCTGTCATACACCTGGCATCCCTCGCCGTGGTCCCAGACGACCGGGGGCTGGCCTTCCATGCTGTGGGGTTCGTTCCTGCGGAGCGACTCGAGCAGCGGGACCGACTCCGGGACGGGGAACTTCGTGACGATCCGACGGTATTGGGTCTCCACGCGGGGGACGTCCTGTGGCGTAAGCTCATAGCTACGACTGGCGGCCATCGATGCAACTCCACAAAGCTGAGGTTCACGTCTCGACGAATCGGCCTATCACGCCGGGCGGCGTGGCCGGCCAGACACGACGCGGGCAAACGGAATCCGCCAGTCTACTCGCGGGAGCGCATCGCGACAACCGCCGGGGCGCATGGCGCTCAGGGCAGATTGGCCGGTTCTCCGCCACAAGCAGGACCTTTAGAGCAAAGGGACACGCCCCCCTTAGAGGAATCCACGGGGAACTTGCGTGCCCCGTCCGGCGTGTAGGCCTGGGCACGAAACCGCGGTGGGCGTACAATAGGCGCCCGATGCAAGCGAAGTCGCCACGAAGCCGAACGCCCATTGCCGTGACGAAGCGCCGTATCCTCCGGTACGCGGCGGTGTGTTTCCTCTGCTTTCCGATGGGCTGCGGTCAGTTCCCGCAGACGGCCTTCCGTCCGGACGAGGAACCCGAGGAGTTCCCCATCTTGTGGGAGCGCTCCGGCCGGTACTGCGACTTCACCACGCCGACCCGCCTGGTCGCCCGAAACCGGGCCGAAATGGCGAACTGCCCCATCAGCGACGTCCCTGTCGACTTCGACAAGGAGATGGTCCTGTCCGTGACGCTGGGGCGGGTCTTCACCGATCGGCTCGCGATCCGCATCGAGCGCGTCTGGCGGGAGGGGTCGCGCATCCGCGTCGATGTGCAAACGCACAAGTACGGCCAGCCCGACCGCGAGCAGATCAGGATGTCCTGCCCGTATCACGTGGTCGTTGTGCCCCGAAGCGATTTGAACGTGGCGGACGGCTTCAGCCCGACGCCCGAACGCTCGCGATCCAAGATTAGACGGGCACTGCCGCTCGGGCTGTAGTACTGCATTTCAGAAGTATCGCGACGATATGCCCGAGCCGCTCGTGGCGAGCCAAGTCGAGCCGCCGGATTCATCCGGCGCGGCCGCGCGGCATGAATGCCGCGGCTCGGGCAGCGATAGTGGCGGGTGCGGTCCTTTCCATAGTCGCACGACTTGTGAAACCCCGTACTAGCCCCCACAACCCGAAGGGGTTCTCGGATGGCCGACAAAACGCTCCCATGGCAAAGATCCGTTCCGATTCGCCAAGACGTCGATGCGCTTGTCGTCGGCGGCGGCCCGGCGGGTGTGGCCGCGGCCCTGGCGGCGGGAAGGCTCGGCGCCTCGGTCCTACTCGTCGAACAGTTGGGATGCCTCGGTGGGCTGGGCACGAGCGGCCTGGTTCCCGGATTTTGCCCGATGACCGACGGGGAGCGCGTCCTCGTCGGGGGCATCGGCCGGGAGGTCGTCGACCGGCTCCGCGACGCCGGTGGGACGAACCCGAAGGACTCGCCCGAGAAGTGGGGATGGGTCGCCTTCCACCCCGAGGCGCTGAAGATCCTCTACGACGAGATGGCGGCCGAGGCGGGCGTGACCGTTCGGTTCTTCACGACATTGGTGGACGTGGCGGCTGAGGACGGCCGGATCGATACCGTGGTGCGGGCCGGACGCGAGGGCCCATATGGGGTCCGGGCGAAGG
>CAZOBD010000276.1:0-3637 GCA_964577665.1 uncultured Hyphomicrobiales bacterium | reverse complement strand
TTCCCTCCCTTTGGGGAGGGTTAGGGTGGGGCTAAAAATAAACAGATGAAAATAAAATGTTAAAAATAAAACTGAAGATTAAGATAGTATGAAGTGGAATAATACCAGTATTCGCTTAGTTTTTCTCCCCAGAAAACTGCAGCGCCTGCTCCGATGTTTAAATTTTCAAGTATGTTATAGGTGCAGCCGAGGTTCAGAAAACCGCTCCCGTCTCCTGTGTTGCTAATGGAAGAAAGATTAATATTGACAAGTGGATGGGCTTGATAATCGGCGCTTAGGGCTAAATAATGTACGCCGATATTTTGTATTTCACCCTGCATAAGTCGCTGCAGGTATAAAATGTATTTTTCTTTTTCCGAAGTGCCTTCGCCATTGTACTGATATTCCATCAGGGCATAAAGCTTTGAAGTAATTTGATAGTCGGCGCCGAGAATAAACCGCACATAATTGGAATCAGCATCATTTTGATTAAAAGCGTAAACAGCTTCTCCGCGGACACCTGCTTCCCATAGACTGCCTGCAAAATCTCCGCCTATTATTATTTTTTCATCGAAATATCCTGCCATAGCAGTTAAATCATATTCCCCTGTGTTTGTGCGGTATCTGCCTGCAAAATTGCCTTTCTTCCAAGTTTCGCGAAAATTATAAACAAGCTCCAGATCCGAAAAAGAACCTAAGTAATATTTAAAAGAAACAGCATCGGCGCCGTCGCGTTCAAATTTCGTAAAATTTGCCGGATTTATAGGATTGAAAAGGTCTGTTGGCTGCCATATTCTCCCGGCTCCCCAGCTTATTACCTGCCTGCCGAAAGTAATCTCTCCGAAATCGAAAAGATGCTTGAAATAAAGCATGTCGATGTAATGTTCTGCCGAGTAATAAACACTCGAATCAATATTTCCTTTCGCAAATTCTGTATAAAGCTCTGCAATCTGCCTGTTAGTTTTTCCTTTTTCGTACATGCTCATCATCGTAGAATTTGACAGTGATGCATCCAGTTCGTAATGCATGGTTATTCGTGAATTATCACCTATGAACAGCTCGGGCATAAGACGGAATCTGGTCAGGTTCATAATAATATCGTCATTATCACCTTCGGGCTGAAATAGTTCCGCCGCTTTTGGGTACCTCTGAAAAATGGGCAGATCATACACATAGCCGCGTATGTCATAGTCGATTTGGGCATAGGCGTCATAATGGCAAAAAAGCGGTATAAGCGCCGCTAAAAAAACAGGCAGGATTCTATTTGAATGTTTCATCTGATTATTTTTAGCCCCACCCTAGCCCTCCCCAAAGGGAGGGAATTTAATAATCTTGCTCCCTCCCCTTGGGGAGGGCTGGGGTGGGGTCTCTTACGGTTTTTCTTTTACAATACGATTTTTTCTTCAATATATGGCAAATCTACCTAAAATAATCATCCCCTTGGGTGTTTTCCCTAATCATGTTTCATCTGATTATTTTTTACTTCCCGCTTCAGATGTCCAACATCTGGCAGATGTTGGACATCTTTTTCATCCTGTTTCGTCATTGCGAGGAGCGAAGTGACGAAGCAATCTCCAACCTTATGCAGTTTTCTTAGAGATTGCTTCGCGTTGCTCGCAATGACATTGATTTCAAAAATAATCATCCCCTTATGTGCTTTTCCCAAATCATAGATGTTTAATCTATTTATTTTTGATCCTCTATTCTTAAAATTCTTGTCATTCCGCACTTGTTTCAGAATCTCACAAATTACATCCCCTCTTGAGAGGGGATTAAGGGGTGTGTCCCTCATTCGTGAGATTCTGAAACAAGTTCAGAATGACATCCATAATTTCTATTTCATTTTTTAACAATTTCTAAAATAATCATTTCCTTGCTTGTTTTTCCAAAAACAGGGACGTTAAAATTGAATCATTTAGAAATCTCAAAATCAAAATCTTTCGAATCAATCAAAAGTGTCTGAAAAGTATAAAGCTGAGCGTTTTTCTGCTTGTAAGCATCGGTAGAAAGTCCTGCTTTTCTTCCGAGCTGCTCGAGGAATGTTTCTCTATCCCATCCCTGTTCGGTTGCCACATGAGGCAGGAAAAGCCCCGAATGTCCGTCCACGCGCAAATAAACGCCGTCTCTGCCGACTTTAACGCTGTCGGGATTAAGCTGTCTCTGCATTCTGGAGAGTATCGTAACTTCGTATTCAAGCTCCTCAAGTTCACTTTCAGAAACAGGTGAGAAACGCGGGTCGCGCTGTGCGGCAAGTTTTGCCGATTCTTCGACCTCGGTGTAAAGTGGTGAACTTGAAAAAGTGTGTCCCATACATCCTCGCAGGTTTCCGTCTTTTCTCAAGGTAACGAATGCCGCATACTGCCCTGCAAGGTTCACGGGCACAGTTTTTATCTTATATTCCTTACCGCCTTTTACTGTCTTTTTCACTGCGTTTATTGCGGCTTTGAGAAGTTCTTTTTTGTCATTATCTTCCAAAAACGGAAGAATCCGGGGTTCGAAACCCTTTCTGTCAACAACGATGCCGCCGAGGTATCCGACAACCTTGTCTTCGCTGCCTTTTACGTCGGGTGAATCGGCACTTGTCGCATAGCGGATCATTTTTGCACCGTCGGCGCCGAGCTGCTCTGCCGCGGACATCATCACTGTAACGGGTCCGCCTCCGCATGCTTCAACCTCGCGGGTATAAAGCTTTGTGGAAAGCTTGTAATAATCAAAATTGGCAAACGCTGTTACAAACTCCTTGTCGATGCTTCTAGCCGTTTTTTTGTCGTGGTAGTGGGAAAGATCGCTGCTGGCAATAATTAAAACTTTTTTACCGGATTCTCTTACTGCTTCCACTATTGCTCTCATAAGAAAATCTTGAGAATCGAAATCCTGCTCTCCCATAACTATCGGTACTATGGGCGTGCCGGGCAGGGTTCTTTGTATGAAGGGTACCTGCACCTCAAGTGCGTGCTCCGGATTATTTCTCCATTCGTGTCCGTCCATAGAAAGATTTACATCTTCATATCGGGATGCGATGCTCTTTGCTAATTCTTTATCAACCATCGCATTTCCTAAAGGAGTTACATAAGCATCACCCTTGAAAACGGACGAACCTTTGAAATGTTTCTGATGGCTGGGAGAAATCACAATCACCGCATCATATTCTTTTCCCTGTACCTCGCGGTATGCCAGCCCTGCTATCCAGCCGCTGTAAACATAGCCGGCATGAGGCGCTACAATACCGGTTACATCTCCTTCTGCCAGTTTAGGCAGTTCGCTGAGAAGATACCTGTCAATTAGGGCTTTCAGGCTGTCGGGATTATCGGGATAAAAAGCTCCTGCCACAGTTGCAGGTCTGTAAGAAATGTCCTTTTCTGACATGCTGTCTTGTGCTGTCATAAATACCGCCGTAAAATTTATTAATAATAATATTACTGTCGTTAAATATTTACCGTTCATTACCCTTAAAACGATAGTTTTACAAAAGTTTATTTTAAGCCCCACCCTAACCCTCCCCAAATGGAGGGAATTCAATGATCTTGCTCCCTCCCCTTGGGGAGGGCCGGGGTGGGGTCTCTTCCGGTTTTTAATTTACATTACTTTTTCATCAATATATGACAAATCTACTAAAAATAAACATCCCCTTGGGTGTTTTGCCAGATCATGGACGTTT
>CAZOBD010000275.1:0-3836 GCA_964577665.1 uncultured Hyphomicrobiales bacterium | reverse complement strand
CTTTCTTTGAGTGCTTGTTCTGCTTGTTTTCGGTCGGTAATGTCCTGAATAATCCCGCTCGCTCTCACAGGGCGGCTATCATTGTCATATTCAGTAATTTTGCCGCGGTCTTGAATCCACAGCCACTTGCCGGATTTGGTACGGAGCCGGTGCTCAGATTCATACATCGCATAGCGACCTTCTATATGCCCCATTAACCTATCCAAAACATCAGCTTGATCATCGGGATGAATATGATGCTTGAAGAAATCAACCGTTGGCTCAACTTCTTCGGAACTGTACTCAAGCATCTTAGCCCATAAATCGCTAAAAACGACCTCATCGGTTTGAATATTCCAATCCCAGACCCCCATTCGACTACCTTGCATCGCAAATTCTAACCTTTGGCGGCTGTTTAGTAATGCCTCTTCCGCCCGCTTGCGTTCTGTGATGTCCCTAAAAGTACCCAAAACCAACTCTTTACCTTTTAAATCAATGATTTTACCTCTTATTTCAACGCTCTTTATGGTATTTTGTGCAGTTACAATATCAATTTCGACAGGCGTAGCGAGTTGATTTTCGTTTGTCGGCTTATTTTTAAAGGTATTTTTGGCTTTTTGATGCTGAGGTTCCGGGTGCAACTGCGATTGATGCTTTCCGATTATATTATCAAGAGAGGTTTCAAACAATTTTTCGGCTGTTTGGTTTGCATCTATTATTATACCTGTGCTTCTATCAGCGAGAAGGACTGCATCGGGCGATGCTTCAAAAAGCGCTTTGTATCTGGCTTTGCTCTCCTTCAGTTCTTCTTCAATTTTCTTTCTATCGGTTACATCTCTTGAAACGCCATAAACTTCTATCTTTCCTGTTTCCGAATTTTCAAATAATCTCGTTATAACTTCTGTCCAAACATAGCTGCCGTCTTTGCAGGGCTGTTTGATGAAATCCTTTTGAAATTCATCCTCCTTATTTTCCCTAAATCTCTTTATCCGCTGATTCATATTTTCCCTGACGTAATCTCTTTCTTCATCGCTAAGGGCATGAGTTACGGATAATGCCATTACTTCATCGGCGCTGTAACCTCTTAAATCCTTTACGGTTGGGCTGACATAGATAAAATAAAATGTTTCGGGGTCTAATATCCATGGCACATCCTTCATTTCTTCTGCAAAAAGCCGGTATTTTACACAAATATTCCCGTGGCAGGTTTCGTTTTCGTTTTCACAGGATATTTCCTCAAATCTTTCTTTTTGAAGACTTTCACATTTCTTTCTTAAATCCTGAAGTTCATCTATTAATTCTTCTTTAGTTTTTTCAATGTCCTTCATTGTGCATCCTGTTTTATTTTTAAATACTAAAATATAATAATATATGGGAGTTAAATTAATAAAAGCAATATAACACAAAATTTTTATTTCTAAAAACAAAATATATAGGGCATAAACTTTATGTATATTATAATTAAATTTCTACACTGCCTAAAAGCCGACTGAAACAGACTTAATATTTCTAATGTATAGTTCTTAAATAAAAAAATATTTCCGAACTCAACATTATCATAATTTATAAAAAGCATGAAAAATTTCTTAACTTTGCAAAATTGTGAAATAAAAACAGCGGAGAACAATGCTGCAGGTTATCCAGCATCAGAAAACAGGTGATATTTTAGTTGAAGAACTTCCCGCGCCGGAATGTCCCGCAGGGGGCATATTAGTTCGGACAAGCTCGTCATTAATAAGCGCCGGCACGGAGAAAATATCGGTCGAAAATGCGAAAGCATCCCTTTTGGAGCGCGCCCGCCGCCAGCCCGAAGACGTTAAAATGGTAATAGATTACGTCAAAAAAGAAGGAGTCTTTTCCACCCTTAAAAGAGTAAAAAACAAATTGGAATCATACAAGTTTTTAGGCTACAGCGCCTCCGGCACCGTGCTTGAATCGAATTGCGGAGAGTTCTCCCCGGGCGGCAGAGTTGCATGCGCCGGCGCCGGATATGCTCTTCACGCCGAAATAATTGCAGTGCCTAAGAATCTGGCAGCTCTGATTCCCGAAAATGTTTCTTTTGATGATGCCGCATACACAACCCTCGGCGCCATAGCCATGCAGGGGGTCAGGCAGGCAGACCTCCGCCTCGGCGAAAATGCCGCCGTCATCGGCTTGGGGCTTCTCGGGCAGATTGCAGTACAGCTTTTGAAAGCTTCCGGATGCAGGGTCGCCGGCTTAGACATTAACGAAAGCCTTTTTGAGAATGCAAAGAAATTCGGATGCGACGCGGTTTTCCCCAGCAGCGCCGATTACATTAACAATCTAGAGGCATTTACCGGCGGCGCGGGATTCGACGCCGTTATCATTGCTGCAAGCACCTCTTCAAATCAGCCGATGGAGCTTGCCCTTGATATTACCAGAAAAAAAGGGAAAGCCGTCGTGCTCGGAGCCGTTGGCATGAACATTCCACGGGGACCTTTTTACAAAAAAGAAATTGATTTGAGAATATCTTGCAGCTATGGCCCCGGCAGATACGATGCTTTTTACGAAGAGCAGGGGCATGACTATCCCTATGCTTTTGTTCGCTGGACTGAAAATCGCAACATGAAGGCGGTTCTCGATTTAATCTCACAAGGAAAACTCGATACCGCTTCCTTGACGACTCACAAATTCGATATAAAACGTGCAGCCCAGGCATACGAGCTTATCTCCGGCAAAAAAAGCGAGCCTTACCTGGGTATTCTGCTCAATTACCCCGAAAGAAAAGACGCGCTGAAGAGAACCATCAGGCTAAAGAACGACTTCAACAGGCACGCGAAGCTAAGGCTGGCTTTCATCGGGGCGGGTACATTTGCTCAGAACTACCTTATTCCGCATTTGAAAGCCCCCGATATTGAGCTCATCGGCGTTTCGACGGCTACCGCAGCTAATGCACATTCTGCCGCAAAGAAATTTGGCTTTGCCATGAGCTCCACGAATTCTTCCGGGCTTATTGTAAACAAAGACGTCAATGCCGTTTTCTGCGCCGCAAGGCACGACACCCACGCCCGCTTCGTAATCGAGTCCGTCAAAGCGGGCAAGCCCGTTTTCGTCGAAAAACCGCTTGCAATTACCAAAGACGAACTTGATGACATCCACAAAGCCGTTTCAGACAACAACGGCAGAATTATGGTCGGGTACAACAGGCGCTTTTCCAAACCGTTTAATTTCATAAAGAAAGTGTTCTCAGGAAGAACCCTGCCGATGGTCGTTAATTACAGAGTAAACGCAGGGAATATCCCAAAAGACCATTGGGTACACGCCCAGGGCGGAAGGATTATCGGCGAGGCATGCCACTTTATCGACACGATGATTTACCTTACCGGCGCTTTTCCCGTCAAGATCTATGCCGAAAACATTTCATCCTCATCGGAAGAATATATAAACCGCGATAACGCCCTTATAACCGTTAAATTTTCCGACGGTTCCGCCGGCACCGTCAGCTATCTCGCCGCCGGCGCTCCTGCGATGAACAAGGAATACTGCGAAATCTTCTCCGGCGGCACTTCTGCCGTCATGAATAATTTCACTTACGTCGAGATTTTCCGCAAAAACAGCTCGGAGAAGAAAAAATACGACGGAAGCAAAGGGCAAAAGGAAGAAGTGCGGGAAACTTTGAAGGCTATAAAAGACGGTACCCCTATGCCCATTCCATATTTGGAACTGAAAGCCGTCAGCGCCGCCGTTTTTGCCGCCGTTGACAGTCTCGAAAAAGGGGAAGCCGTTTCATTATAAAATATTAACAAGCGTTTATATTTAATTTACTTAGTATTATTAATTCCAGCCTTAGTATTCATACCTATATTCCATTTAATTATATTTGAATACATAATATA
>CAZOBD010000274.1:0-3869 GCA_964577665.1 uncultured Hyphomicrobiales bacterium | reverse complement strand
AACTATATGGATATATTTTAATCCCTTTATCAATTATTTCACTTTTTACAAACCAATCCTCATTGAATTGTTTTATGGTGATCGGGTATGGAGATAGTTTCCAATTTATTTTTAAGTATATATCTCGAATTTTATCTTTATCGATAAAACGACTACCAGCAAATTTATCTGAAACTAAAGCAATATCAATATCGCTCCAGTCCTTTTGTTTGTTTTTTGCATAAGAACCGAAAATATATGCCTCAAGAATATTGTAATCTTTAATATTTAACTCTTCAATTAGTTTTTTTATATCATTTAATATTTTAGAGTCGATTTTAGCCATATATATAAATCTTTTATTTTTTCAAAATACTTTGATGCAAATTCATTATTACATTTTTTATAAAACTCAAACTTGTCGTCTGGATATCTTGCTTCCATATTAAAATCTTTAATAACATCAAGAAGAACTATCTTTTCATAATCTAAATCAATTTTCGTATTTTTTGCTAAATAAACCAAATCATGCGTTCTTGGCGCTAATTCATTATTATCATTTACATAATGTGCTTTTAAGATTTTTTCAATAACTAAATGGCTTATAAACAAACACCAGTCATATTTTGATATATCAAATAAACCTTGTGCCGTATCTAAATCATGTTCCGCAGATTCTAACCAGTAATGTATTATGTTATTTTTATTTTGCATAGAGTCAACTGATTAGCTAATAAACATCGCCACGGGAATCAATCTTTTCAATATTAACTATGTGGATTCTACCCTTGTAATATTTGAAAATAACCCTTAAATCCCCTTTCCTAATTCGATAAAGTCCTTGCAGATTGCCTTTTAGTTCTTTTATATCTATATTTATATCCTGATTGTTTAGTTTCAAAATACCCTTTTCAACTATTACCCTTACTTTTTGAAAATTTATGATTGACTTATTCTTTAAGATAAACTTTTCAGACGCTTTAGAATAATTAATATCTAATTCAATTTTCATATTTCAATAAATATTTTCTCTGTTCTTGCTATCTTTTTGTCATCTTCTGTCATAGCTTCAAGCAGAGCTTCAATTTCTGCTTGTTCATCGTCATCAACTTCTGGTATTTGAATATTTTTAATATATTTATTTGACAAAATTGAATAAATCTGCTCTATTACATCAATGTTCATTTTATCCTTTTCGATTGCAAGAAATAAAGTCTTTTCATTTTCTGCAATATTTATAGTTTTATTCATGTGGTTCACTTAACAACAATTAATAATTTAATATTACTACGAAAAGCGAAAAACCATATTGTTATTTTTCTAAGCATTCAGCGTTCAGCTATCGGCTTTTTTAAGTCTAATTTTTAATTCATAATTTCCACTTCTAATCCCTGACCCCTAACACCTGATACCTTCTTAAAGCTTAATTTTTTTATTCTATCTAATGGCTAAGAGCAAACGGCTAAGGGCTTCTTTAAGATACTACTTATACAACCTTTCATTATCCTGAATATCCATCCACATTGCAAACACTCCTCCCGTTATCGCCGGCGCATGATACCAATAATCAAGGTCAATGGACAGGAAGATTTTGTTTGTTGTTTTCATTTTTAACTATTCAAAAAGTTCGGGATTCAGAGTTTTATAATCAACAATTACTTTTTCAATATTTACAAGAAGAATTGGAAGTTTATTTTGAACAACATTCCAAATTATTGGCAAATTGATTCCAAAATATTCGTGAGCCAAGACATCTCTCAAACCAGCCATATTCTTCCACTCAATATTCGGATATTTTTTTCTCATATATGATGGGATATTTTTTGAAGCTTCTCCCATAATCTCTAAAGCTCTTATTACAGCATAAATTGTTTTCTTGTCATTTGAAAAATCCTCGTAACTTATATTATCAGTAAAATCAAGAATATCAGTTGTTGAATTCTTAATATCATTTAAAAAAAAGAAAGGT
The DNA here is from genome assembly GCA_964577665.1 of uncultured Hyphomicrobiales bacterium. Lineage (GTDB taxonomy): Bacteria > Bacteroidota > Ignavibacteria > Kapaibacteriales > UBA2268 > CAYVTD01. The sequence continues at coordinate 1,921 of CAZOBD010000274.1, read as the reverse complement.
TTCTTTTCATAAATAAACAACTTCTGTCATAATTTTGCTTTTTATCTCTGGTCTTAGAGAATCTGCAATTACTAAATCAACTTTTCTTTTGATTTTACTTTTTAAATAGTTCATGATCTCAATAAAAGTAAACAAGTCAGGCGTATGACTAAATTCTATAATTAAATCTACATCACTGGATTTATTTTGCTCACCTCTGGCATAAGAGCCGAAGATCCCAATTTTAGTTACTGAATACATTTTAAATAAAAAATCCTTTTCATTCTTCACTATATCTATTATTTCAGTATTTATCAAAACAATATCCTTGATTTTTCGATATTCTGTTGTATGAAATTATTTTCAAACATCTAAATCAATTGAGAGAAATATTTTGTTCAAGTTAGTTGTTGATTTAATTAGTCATTTAAGTTAATCAATTATTGAGTTAGTTTAGCTGACGGCTAATAAACATCGCCACGGGAATCAATTCTTTCTATATTAACTATGTGGATTCTACCCTTGTAATATTTGAAAATAACCCTTAAATCCCCTTTCCTAATTCGATAAAATCCTTGCAGATTGCCTTTTAGTTCTTTTATATCTATATCCTGATTGTTTAGTTTCAAAATACCCTCTTCAACTATTACCCTTACTAAATCGGAGTTTAGTAAGGAGAGGTAAGTCTTTCTCTATCTCCTCCCCTTGGTGAGGATTTAGGCGGGGTTCTTTTTTCCCTCATTCCCAAACTCCGATTTGGGAATGTATATTTCAATCAAAACTCAAGTTTCTTATGATACTTTCCTTACTAAATCGGAGTTTAGTAAGGAGAGGAACACACCCCTTTAATCCCCTCTCGAGAGGGGAGTTTCTTATCTCCTCCCTTTGGGGAGGATAAAGAAGGGGTTCTCTCTTCTACAAATATTTAATCCCTAACGGGATAAACAGCTTTATGACAATTCTTTTTCTACAAATATTTAATCCCTGACGGGATTTTCCCCTATCTCATCATCCCACTTATTTATAAGGGGGAGCGAATGGGATCTTCCCCGCTAAGTGTAGCTTTTTTATTCAGATCAAGTTTTTTCTTAAGAACATTGAAACTGTTTAAATATTCCTTGAAACGTGAAGTAATCTCAGAAATTTCGTTTTCATCATAAATATGTGAGCTTATATTTCTTGCTTCAAGCATCTCCAGCCAGATGTTTTCATCATCTATCAGCCCTTGAGCAAAAGCTTCTTTCAAGCAGTATCTCGGACTTCTGCAGTCCAATCCGACATGATCTAAATATCGCTTGATTGTTTTCCATGCCATCTCAAAAGTAAATTCAAAACGTTTAATTGAAATATCTGCAAAATACTCGCCAAATCCCTTTTCTTCCAGCTCTGCTTTATCATCTAAAGCAATACTGAATCTGCTAAGGGCTTGATTGAAATTAAATAATGAATCTTCAAATCTTAGCATTTTACTATGGCTGTAAATTACTTTTCCTGTTGAAATCACTCTGCTTCGAAACCTCTTATCAGTATGCGCAATATTTTTAATGTCAATCTTTACAAGAGTGTCGATTTTATCTGCTTCAGCCTGAATAAGAGGATTTTCATGGAAACTACTGTCATCATAAGCAATATCAATATCGCTGGATTGTGAAAACTCACCATGTGCGAAAGAACCGAAAATATAGATTCTTTCGGGGTTAGCATATTTCAAGATAATTTCTTTAACTTGATTTAATATTTCTTTGTAAAACATTTTTTTCGGTCACGCTTTTCCTTTACCCACCTTTTTTCTATCACCTTACTCTGGTGAGGATTTAGGATGGGTCGATTCCCTCATTCCCAAACTCCGATTTGGGAATGTATTTTTAAATCGAACAGAGTTTCTTATGATACTTTCCTTACTAAATCGGAGTTTAGTAAGGAGAGGAACACACCCCTTTAA
>CAZOBD010000273.1:0-3877 GCA_964577665.1 uncultured Hyphomicrobiales bacterium | reverse complement strand
CTGGCTGGCGGAACTGGGCTTCCTGGATTTCGCGGGCAGCACCATCGTGCATCAGACTGGCGGTGTCATCGCCCTGATGGGTGCGGCGATTGTCGGGCCGCGTGTGGGCCGCATCTGGGGCAGCCCACCGGCTCCGTCCAACCTGATGATGGCGACGATGGGCACATTTGTCCTGTGGTTCGGCTGGTACGGCTTTAATGTCGGCTCCACGCTGGAAGCCACCAACCCGAACGCGCTCGGTCTGGTCGTGGTGAACACCACCCTGGCGGCGGCAACCGGCGCGCTGGCGGCGATGGCTGTGATGTATTTCCGCACCGGCAAATGGGATATGCCCTTCATTCTGAATGGCTCGCTGGCCGGTCTGGTCGGCATCACCGCCCCCTGCGCCTTCGTGTCGCCCTTCGCTGCGATCATGATCGGCCTGACCGCCGGTGTCCTGGTGGTGCTTTCGGTGATGGCTGTCGAAGCCGCCAAAATTGATGACGCGGTGAGCGCGTTCAGCGTGCATGGGGCCTGCGGTATGCTCGGCTCGCTGTCTATCGGCCTGTGGGGTATCCCGGCGCTGACCGAAAACGCGGGCGGCCTGTTCGTGACTGGCAGCTTCGAGTCACTCATTACCCAGGCAATCGGTGTGGTCGCTGTGGCCGGCTTCGCCGCTGTGACCGGCATCATCATGTTCACCATCATCCGTGCGGCGGGCCTGCTGTGGGCGCTGTTCCTGATCGAATACAACGCGCCGCACGCGTGCTCGATCCAGGTCTTCGCGACGGAGTTGCTCGCGTGGGCGCAGGCGAGTCGACACGCGGTGGACGTTGTCGCGCGCGCGGCGCCGCTGGTCGGGCTGGTCGCGGTCGTTGTCGGACTGCTGCTGTGGCGCTACCGGGGCAGCGCCGCCGAAGACGATCGGCAAGAGCCGGCGGCATCGCTGCATGGGGCGCGGGGGCGGTCGATCCTCCCGGTGTTGGTGGTGTTGGGGGGCCTCGTCGTCCTTCCCATCGGCGGGCTCATCGGCCGGCTGGCCTCGTGGCAAAGCTTCCAACAGCTCTGGCTCGTCTATGGTGGGGAGATTCTGGAGTCGTTGGCTATCGCGGCCGGCGTGGGCGTCACGGCGATCTGGATGGGGACGTGGCTGGCCAGCCGGGCCCGATGGCGATGGCTGCGCGGTGGGGGCATCGCCGCGACCGTCGCGCTCGGGATCATGCCCGCCGCCATCGTCGGCCAGACGATGGTCATTGCCTACCGTCGCGCGGACCTCGTCTACGACCATTGGCCTGTGATGATCCTCACGCAGGTCGCGCGATGGGGATGGATCGGGTGGCTGGCGGGGTGGCTTGTGGTGCGCTCCACTCCGGTGGCGCTGACCGATCAGGCCCGCACCGACGGCGCGGCGGAATCGACGGCCGAGATCGCCGTCGGATGGCGCGGCCAATGGATGACGCTGGCGGCGGCCGCGGCGGTGATCGCGGCCTTGTCGCTGGGTGAGGTGGCGGCGATGTCGATCGTGCGTCCGCCGGGCATCGGCTGGATCGCCCAGACGCTGATGGAGAAGTTCCACCGCTTCGAGGACCAGATGCTCGTGACCATCTGCTGCGTGCTCATGGTCGCGCCGTTGCCGGCGGCGGCATTGGGATGGCTCGCATGGCGAAGGCAGGAAGGGGTATGATCCGCCGGGCATGTCGACAGTTCGTCACGTTCGATCCGCCGCGGCAGCGGGGGTTGACCGGCCTGAGGACAGGCCGGCTCGGAATGGTGCGGGGTAGAAGGGCTTGCCGGATCGACATCGGAGCGGGCCTGAGAAGACGCCGGGTCGGGATCGAGCAGAGGTGGTTCTCTCTGCTTTGCGTTTCGGTGTGCTTCCTCGCAATGCCCGCGGGCTGCTCCGACCGGGCTGAGCCGGGCGAGGTGTTGGGTGTCTTCGGCGAGACGGGCATGGGCGAGAGCGAATTCGCCTATGCCCGGGCGATCGCCGTCAGCCCGGACGGGCGCGTGTTCGTCGCCGACAAGAGCGGACGGATCCAGCGGTTCGGTCCCGGCGGCGAGTTCCAGCACCTCTGGTGGATGCCCGAATGGAAGCAAGGCAAACCGACGGGCATGACGTTTCATCCCGACGGGCGGCTCTTCGTAGCCGACACGCACTACAGCCGCGTGATGGTCTTCGACGCCGACGGCAATGAGCTCGCGCGGTTCGGCTCGCTCGGGGAAAGACCGGGCCAGTTTCGCCTGCCGACCGACATCGCCATCGACGCCGACGGCTTCATCTACGTGGGCGAATACGGCGGAAACGATCGCATCAGCAAGTTCACGCCGGCGTTCGAATACGTCTTGAGCTTTCCCGGACCCGCGAGCGGTGAGGCCGCGCTGTCGCCGCCGTCGGGGCTGGCGTTCGACGACGAGCAGACTCTGTGGGTGGCCGACACGTGCAACCATCGCGTGTGTCGGTTCGATCGAGACGGCAAGCTGCTGCTGACGTTCGGGGCGTTCGGCCGGGAGCCCGGCCGGCTAAGCTATCCCCACGACGTGGTCGTCTTGTCGAACGGGACGTTGCTGGTCACGGAGTACGGCAACAACCGGCTGCAGCGATTCGATCGGCAGGGCAAACCGCTGGGGACCTGGGGACAGGCGGGACGCGAGCCGGGTGAGCTGAACTCACCGTGGGAGCTGGACGTGTCGAAGGACGGCCGGGTCTACGTTGTGGACGCCCGCAACAACCGCGTCCAGATCGTGGCGATGTAGGAACGAATCGGTGATGCAACTGGCGCTCATTCCGTTGTCGTTCGAGAGGCCCGAGTGGCTGTGGTGGCTGCTGCTCGTGCCGATCGTCGTCGCGTTGCCGCTGTGGTTCCGTTCGTTGGCCGCCCTGGAGGGCGGACGAAAGGTGTTCGTCCTGCTGACGCGGACGGCCTTGCTGGTCGCCCTCATCCTGGCGATGGCCGGCGCCGAGCACGTCCGCGAGAACCGCGACCTGGCCGTCATCTACCTGCTCGACCGATCGCGGAGCGTGCCGGACGATCTCCAGCTTCGACAGGAGACGTTCATCCAAGAGACCAGCCGCAAGGGCCCGCGCCCCCAAGACGACAAGACCGCCGTCGTCAGCTTCGACGGCAAGACGAATATCGAGCAGCTGCCGATGCGGGGCGTGTTCATCGACCGCATCACCCCGCCGATCGAGCCGGACCGCACCGACCCGGCCGGGGCGATCCGCCTGGCGCTGGCGACGTTTCCCGAGGGCATGGCCAAGCGGATCGTCCTGCTCAGCGACGGCAACGAGAACGACGGGCAGGCCCTCGCCGAGGCCGCCGAGGCGGCCGCGGGCGACGTGGGCATCGACGTGGTCCCGCTGGAATACGAGCACGCGGCGGAGGTCCTCTTCGACCGCATCGACGTGCCCACGCAGAGCAACCAGCAGGAGCGCGTGCCGATTCGAATGGTCTTACGGACCAAACAGGCGGCCCGGGGAAACCTCGTGCTCTACCACAACGGCCGGCGAATCAGCAGCGAGCGCGTCACGCTCGAGCCGGGGATCCGCCCGTTCGTCCAGGAGCTGCCGCTCGACAGCACCGGCGTGCACAAGTTCGAGGCCCGGTTCGAGCCCGACGACCCGAACATGGACGCGGTGGCCGAGAACAACGTCGCGCGGGCATTCACGTTCGTGCAGGGCGAGGGGGCGGTGCTCTTGCTGACCAAGGAGTCCGAAACCGATCAAGCGATGGTCGACGCCCTGAAGCGAGAGTACGTCGACGTGACGATGCGGCCGCTCGACCAGGCGCCCGAGGACGTGCTCGACATGCTCGATTACGACGCGATCATCCTGTCGAACCTCGGGGCGGACCTTTTCACCGAGGATCAGCGCAAGCAGCTCGGCGCGTACGTGAGCGAC
>CAZOBD010000272.1:0-3928 GCA_964577665.1 uncultured Hyphomicrobiales bacterium | reverse complement strand
ACGAAAGATCGCGTCTTCGGCATGAAGGGTTCATCGAAGGGGTGGAGCAGCACGTCGGGCTGGATGTCCTGAAGGAGCATGATTGCCTCGGCGACCCCGAGGGCGCCATGCGATATCTTCGCCGCACCAGCGAGCGGTTCCCCAACCTGGGCGGTTGGGCGCTGATCGGTGATTGGTTGCGCGAGGACGTCGCGTTCGAGACACCGTTGATCCACGGATCGGCGCGGATCGTGGCATACGGCATCCATCCGCGTGGGCTCGACCTGTTGGAGTCTGGGCACGTCAACGCGCTGGTCGGCGTCGACTGGAAGGATCTCGGCGCGCGAGCCGTCCGGACCTGTCTCCAGCTCTTGAGCCCGTTGGCGCTGCCGATCACGGATTACGAAGCGCCCCCGTTGGTCGTGACGCGAGAGAACGTGGCCGACGTGCGAAGCCGTCTGCCCGTATTGCAGGATCAGCCCGCACCCGCCGAAGCTGCCGGGACCTCAGCGAACCTCGGCAAGGACTAAGCCGGGCGCGGACGGTTGCAGGGCGGTCCTCGTTTCCTCCAAGGGGCGACCGGATCGGGTGTCCGCGGCCCTGCGGAGGGTCGTTGCCGAGGCGGCCTGCAATCGTCACAGGAGGGCGGCGTGTGTCCGAGCCCCGCATCGAAACCTTCGAAGAGACCGATCAGGCCTGTGCGGTCCTCACGGCGGCATTTGCCACGGACCCTGGCGTTCAGGGCATCTTCGGAGACGATCACCGGTCCTTGCGGTGTCTGTATGACCTGGTGGTTCCGCCCATGCTCCGCAATCCCCACTCCGTCTTGCTTGGGATACGAGACGACGAGGGGCTCGCCAGCGTCGCCGTCTGCCAGGGCCCCGGAAAGGAACCGCCTCTCCTGCCGATGCTCATTCGCGGAGCCCCCCTCATGTGGCGCCTGGGATTGCGCCGTGTTCGCAAGGTCTTGCAGTTCGACCGCGCCTTGCGGGAGCACTCGCCGCTGAGCACCGAGTGGCTTCGGTTGGCGATGCTCGGGACGCGTCCCGATGTCTTCGGCCGCGGGTACGGCGCCGCCTTGCTTCGGGCGATCGACGACCACGCCCGGAAGGAGGGCTTGCCGTCGATCTACCTCGAAGCCGACGCCAAGGGCTATCCCCGACGTCTGTACGACCGACACGGATACCGGGTCACGAAGGAGTTCGAGACCATTGCCGGTCCTGCGATCGTCATGGTCAAACAGCTGGAGGGCAACTGACCGCGACGCCCGTCTTGCCTTCCTTTGCCAGACACCTCGGCAGGGAACGCTACGTGATCCCATGTCCGGACACTCGGCGGTCGATGCCCCGAGAGACGACATCCTTGTCGTTCCGGCCGCCGGTCTTGTATCGGAGCGCAGGTTCGGCTAAAGATTGTGCTCAGAAACAGGGCCCTTTTTGCATCTAAACGACGGAGCGGGCCCCGAGACGAGCGGTAGGTCCCGCCAGCCCGAGTCGCCTTCTAACAGCCTGTCCGGCCGAGCCGCAAGGGAGCGAGGTTCTCGCTGCGGTCGAGGAGGCAGGCGTCTGCCGGTCGCTAAGAACCAGAGGAAGGTCATCACGGGGTCGTCGACCGACGAAGGGCCCCGCCAGAGGAATGAACCATGATCATCGGCGTAGCGAAGGAGACGTTTCCGGGTGAACGTCGCGTCGGGCTGATCCCCGCGGTCTTGCCCAGCCTGACCAAGCAGGGGCCCGAGATCGTCGTCCAGGCAGGGGCGGGGCTGTCCGCGGGATTCCCCGACGACCTGTACAAGGAGAAGGGGGCGCGGATCGTCGGGGACCGCAGCGCCGTCTTCACGGAGGCCGACGTGCTTGCCCAGGTGCGGACCTTCGGCGCCAACCCCGAACAAGGCCGCGCCGACGTGGATCTCTTGGGCGCGGGGAAGGTCGTGATCGGGACGGCCGAACCGCTGACGGCCCACGACCAGACAAAGGCCCTCGCTGAGAAGGGCGTCACGCTGTTCGCCATGGAGCTCATGCCTCGGATCACACGAGCCCAGAGCATGGACGTGCTGAGCTCGATGGCATCGATCGCGGGCTACCAGGCGGTGCTGGTCGCCGCAAGCGCCCTGCCGAAGATGTTTCCGATGATGATGACGGCCGCGGGCACGATCAAGGCCTCTCGGGTCTTTGTCGTCGGCGCCGGCGTGGCGGGCTTGCAGGCCATCGCGACGGCCAAGCGCCTCGGAGCGATCGTCAATGCCTACGATGTTCGACCGGCCGTGAAGGAGCAGGTCCAAAGCCTCGGCGGGAAGTTCGTTGAGATGGAGCTGGAGGCCGGCGAGTCCGAGGACAAGGGCGGGTACGCCAGGGAAATGGGCGAGGACTTCTACCGCAAGCAGCGCGAGCTGATGGCCCGGGTGGTGGCCGAATCGGACGTGGTCATCACGACGGCCGCGATCCCCGGCAAGAAGGCGCCGACCCTCGTCACCGAGGACATGGTCAAGGGCATGCCGCCCGGTTCGGTCGTCGTCGACCTGGCGGCCGAACGAGGTGGGAACTGCGAGCTGACAAAGCTCGATGAAACGGTCGAGGCGCACGGCGTGACCATCTTCGGTCCGGGGAACCTGCCGAGCACGACCGCGTTTCACGCCAGCCAGATGTACGCCAAGAACCTCTCCACGTTTCTCGAGCATCTGCTCGATGAGGGGCGGATCAAGTTCGACCTCGACGACGAGATCACCGCCGAAACGCTCGTCTGCCGTGACGGCGAGGTCGTCAACAACCGCGTCCGCGAGGCCATGGGGCTCGAGCGAATCGAACCGCCCGCCGAGACTGCGGAGGCGCCGCCCGAAACGAAAGAAGGGAGCTGATCGCGATGGACCCGACGCTCATTATGCTGCTTACGATCTTCGTGCTGGCGATCTTCGTCGGCTTCGAGATTATCACGAAAGTGCCGCCCACCCTGCACACGCCCTTGATGTCGGGCTCGAATGCGATCTCCGGCATTACGCTCGTGGGGGCGGTGCTCTCCGCGGGGACCGGGCATCCGACGCTCACGGGGGTGCTGGCCTTCATTGCCGTCGCGATGGCCACGATCAACGTCGTCGGCGGTTACCTGGTTACCCATCGCATGCTGAGCATGTTCAAGAAGAAGGACTAGTGCCTTGAACGAATCCCTTCTCAACCTGGTTTACCTCGCTGCGTCGGTGCTGTTCATCCTCGGCATCAAAGGGCTGACGCATCCGCGGACCGCCGTGCGCGGCAACCTGATGAGCGCGCTCGGCATGCTGCTTGCGGTCGTCGTTACACTGGCCGCGAAGGAGATCGTCGGCCTGCCCGTCATCATCGCCGGATTGGCGTTCGGCGCGCTCGTCGGCGTGGTCCTGGCCATTAGGATCCCGATGACGGCCATGCCGCAGCTGGTCGCGCTGTTCAACGGGTTCGGGGGCGGGGCGTCGATGTTCGTCGCCTGGGCGGCCCTCATCGAGGCGGCAGAGCCCGACACGCAAATGACCGTGGCGACGTCCGCATCCGGGCTGATCGGCGCGGTGACCCTGTGGGGGTCCCTGGTCGCCTTCGCGAAGCTCCAGGAGATCAAGGCCTTCAAGAAGCCGCTGCACTTCGCGGGGCAACAGGTCCTCAACGTGCTGCTGTTCCTGGGTGCCGTGGGCATCGGGGTTCTCATCGTCCTCGATCCGGGCGACGCGACGTGGATCTACTTCGGCCTCGTGCTCGTCGCGAGCATTCTCGGCGTGCTCGTGACCATGCCCATCGGCGGGGCGGACATGCCGGTGGCGATCGCACTGCTGAACTCCCTGTCCGGGCTCGCGGCGGCCGCGACGGGCTTCGTGATCAACAACAACATGCTGATCATCGCCGGCTCGCTCGTCGGCGCCTCGGGCGTGATCCTCACCCTCATCATGTGCCGGGCGATGAATCGCACGCTCCTGAGTGTCTTGTTCGGT
>CAZOBD010000271.1:0-3966 GCA_964577665.1 uncultured Hyphomicrobiales bacterium | reverse complement strand
CAACATGGGGTAAACACAATAATAAGAATTACTCCGCTTACCCCAGACACGTTGGGCGTAATGCTAAGATACAGAAGTGCAATGAATGAGCAAAAAATAAATATGAAACGATTAAAATTGACAATACTAATATCATTGATTAGTCTGATAAGTTTCGGACAGGATTATGATTTTTATTTTAAACAAGCAGTTGACGAGATAACCGATATGCTTGAAGATAGAAAACCTGTTGATTTTAAGCGGGCGGTTTTCTTGACCGAAAATGCTTATTATAAAGGACAATTGGATTATAGGGAATTCTGTAATCAACTTGACCAGATTACTGTAAAGCTCAATAAAATGATTGTTAACAAGGGACTTAATAGTTATAAAACAGCAGGAAACTGGGCTATTTTTAGTTATATGACTGAAAAGATACCTGAAAATAATTTTCAACCAATGCAATACGACTTTGAAAATTTCATGGGCGAAGATGATTACAACAGTTTCATGGTTTCTACTTTACTTACCACAAGGAAAGGGAATTGTCATTCTTTGCCTTATCTATACAAAATTTTGGCAGACGAAGTAAACGTTGAAGCTTTTGTTGCAACAGCACCAATGCATGTTTACATCAGGCACAAAGACGAACAGGGGAAATGGTGGAATCTTGAATTGACAAGTGGAACATTCTCAAGGACTAGCTTTATAATTGAGTCGTTTAACGTTTCAGATGCAGGTATGGAAAGCGGATTGTACATGAAACCGCTTGACGGGAAAGAACTACTTGTGCTGTGTCTAAGTGACTTAATGGATTATTATGAAAAGAAAACAGGTAAATATTACGGTGAAGTAGTTCAAAAAGGCTGTGACATTGGAATAAAATATTGTAAGGCAAGTTTACTTCAATTATGGAAGTTTGACGAGGTAAAATACCGACTTGATAAAGAAATGGAATCAAAAGGATTTACAAATTACAATCAAATTTCTGACGACCCTAAATTGGTTGCATTATTTGAAGAAGTAAAGACTACCGAAAAATATATTAAAGAAATGGGTTACTCAAACCTTACTCCACAACAATACAAAGAAAAAGTACAAGAGATAGAAAATGGAAAATATTCGCAAATTAAAAATTGATAAGCAATGAAAAAACTAAAACTTAAAGAATTCATAGTAGCAGTTGCTGTCGCAACCGCTACTAATATTTGTTTTGCTCAAACTCCATATGATGATTTTGCTCCGTCGAAGGAACAAAAACCAATGTTAGAACTTCCTGACATTGATATTGTTTATAGGGCATATAATACTGATAGCTTAGACCAAATCAATTACATTGAACTTGATGCAAACAATTTGGTTTTGTCCTATTTTGATAAAAAAGATAGTATTCTAAATAAACACCAACTTACTCCTTCTGCTTTTAAATGGTGGTCAGTTGACCCTCATGCTGAAAATTATTATAGTTGGTCTCCTTATCATTTTGCTGCTAATAATCCTATTTTAGTAACAGACCCTGATGGTAGAGATTGGTATATAAGTAATGCAGAAAATGCAACTGATGCTCCAGTCTGGTTACCAAATAATGCTGATGCTACAGCTCATTATGGGGAAAATGCGTTTACAAATCTTGGAGAAAACATGTTAAATGAAGTTGTTATTTCTTCAAATGGTACAAATCAAGCAGGAAATAGCTATACAGTTCCACAATATTTAATAAATGCAAAAGGTGAATGGGGTGTAACAGAAAACACATCAAAAACAGAACATAACCCAAGGATACTTGAATATCATGCAACGACAGTTGACGGTAGCACAGGGCAACCTTGTACTACAGACGAAGCTGCTTGGTGTGCTTCGTTTGTGAATTGGAACGTTGAACAAGCTGGATTACTTGGAAATGACAATCAATATAGTGCAAATGCTTGGAGTTACAGATTTAACTCAAATGTTACTGAAATTGATAGACCTGCTGTAGGAGCTATTGCATTAATAAACAATAGCCATGTTACATTTGTAGTAGGCATTAATGGAAATAATATTCATGGTTATGGTGGCAATCAAAGAAATCAAGTTAAAGTTTCTACCTATAATAATCCAAGTAGTGTCCGTTACTTTATGCCAAATGGTATAACACCAAATTACAATGTCCCAACGATTAACCATAATTTTAATACAAACCAAAATGAAAGCACACGTTAAACTAATTTTTGTTTTTTTGTTTTGTTCTTTGAATTCTTTTGGACAATCAGACTATGTCGTAAAGAGGATTTCAAAACTTGAAAGACCGATTGCAGATATTAGTAAAAGTATATGGATTAAAGAGGATGGTATAGTTTTACAAAATAATGACAATACTATTTTCTTTCTCTTGGATATTGAAATTCCTCCATGTTGTCAAAACTCAACATCCTCTGTTAAAATATATTTCTTATCATATTGTAAGGATAGTTTATGTATTGAAAACATAAGCACAACAGAGATTGATAAAGGAACATTCCCAGTTTACTGGGAAAATTCTCTTCAATATTTTGAGGTAAATGATAAAATAGGATTCTGTTTTCTTATCGCATACGAACATAATCTTGGGGGTTTAGACCCTCAAAAAATTGAATTATGGACATATTTTGAAAACAATTTATTCAAAATTCAAGGAATAGTTCCTACACATGAAGATTGGAATTGGAATGAAACATATAAAATGAAAGATATTTCGGGCTTAGAAAATAAACATCCTGACATATATGAAACTGTATTCAAAATATGGGAAAGTAATTTAAATGATTATAAAAGTAGATTGTGGAATAAAAAAGCACATACGCCCAACAATGTGTATAAGTCATTGGGCGATGAGTAGGTATTTGAACATTTGTACTCTTATTGTGCGTAGTGGTAACTTGATAATGAATCTCTTTGAATCACCCAACGCCTCATACACACAAACGTTGTCCTGAATTCGCTCCGCTCATTCAGGACAACGTGTCTGGGGTAAGCGGGGAGTCCGCTCCGCGAACTCTGTACAACATGGGGTAAACACAATAATAAGAATTACTCCGCTTACCCCAGACACGTTAGTGGCTATTTGAAAAAACAAAAAATAGACAATATGAAAGGAACTATAATAATATTAACTTGTATTTTATATCAAACAACCTTTGGACAGTTTGGAATTATTGCAGACAAGGACGGCTTTGTAAATATTAGAAAATCACCGAACACATCGAACAACATCATTGACACTTTGACTAACGGACAAGTCGTTTATTGCTTGGAAGAAGAAGGAGAGTGGATACTAACTGACTTCGATTTAAGTAAACAAAATGGAAGTGGTTACGTCCATAAATCAAGAATTAAACTTATTGAAAACTTTGACAAAATAGCTTATGACAATATAACTGACTCAACCATAGAGTTTAAGAGGGACACCATGAAACTTATAGTTACAAAGACGAAATTCATTCCAAAGAACAATAAATTGCAATATCACAAAGGAGATACTTCAAACAATGAAATGAGGTGGTTAGAAAAAATTAATGGAAATGAAATTTGGGGGACAGACGGAAACGTTCCTAAAAATCAATACGGACAGATAACTTTATCAATTAGAAAAAATAAAATCCATTTACCAATTGACAATTTGTTCGAGCCAAATTTAGATTATACTAGAGTTAATATAGATCAGAAAAACGATAATATTTATATTTCTGCAATTAACAGTGATGGTGCAGGTAGTTATGCAGTCTTATGGATAATAAAAAACGGAACATTTAAACAACGATTAACGACAATACCATTTTGATGAAAAAACAGCCACTAACATCGGCTATAAGTAATTGGGGCTTAAGTGCTTAATTGATAATAAAAACATAAATCAAAGGTAAGTGCTTAACCGAAAAGTTAGGGCAAAAAATCCCCAACTACTCATAGCCGAGGACCGTTGTCCTGAATTCGCTCCGCTCATTCAGGACAACGTGTCTGGGGTAAGCG
>CAZOBD010000270.1:0-3974 GCA_964577665.1 uncultured Hyphomicrobiales bacterium | reverse complement strand
AAAGCCATGACCCGCAAGGAGCTAGTAACCGGAGTTAGCTAGAGACTCAGTTGCGTTCATTCCTGAATCCGAACCCGGGTCGTGTGATTTCTGGATCAGGGGGTAGGGCAGAGGCACGATGGCCCGCCTCCCGGTACTGGATCCAGATGCTATGAGAGTCATCACTGCTTCTGACCCGCCGCTACTTCATGAGCAGCAGACTCAGGGCCATCACCACCATACCCGCGACGAGGCCGAAAAGGCTGTCGTGCCCTTTTCCGTAGGCGCGGCTTGTCGGGAGCAGCTCGTCCAGGCTGATATACACCATAATCCCCGCGACGCCCCCGAAGAGGACGCCCATGACTTCGGGGGGGATCACGCCGGTGTTCCCCCCAAGGAAGAAGCGGATTGCCGCATAGGCGATGATGGCTCCGATCGGCTCGGCCAGTCCGCTGAGAACCGAGTACACGAAGGCCCTTCTGCGGCTGCCCGTGGCGTAGAAGATGGGAACGGAGACGCTGATTCCTTCGGGTATGTTGTGCAGGGCTACGGCAATGGCAATGGCCGCACCCAAGCCGGGGTCTTGAAGCGCCGCAAGGAACGTCGCCAACCCCTCCGGGAAGTTGTGGATGCCAATCGCCAGGGCGGTGAACAAGCCCATCCGCATCAGCTTGCGATTCGGAGCGTGATCATGGAGATCCGCGGTTGCGGTCTGTGCTGGTGCAGAGGCCGGGAAATCCGGCACGGGGGCGGACGGGTCCCGCAAGGGAAGCGCCTCGGCGTCAGAATGGGTTTCGTGTGGGTTCTCCGCAGCGGGAATCAGGTTATCAATCAGCCCGATGAGGAGCATACCGCCGAAGAAGGAGGCCGCGTTGACCCAGTGGCCCCAGATCTCTCCGTACCGTACCACGAGCGACTCGACACCCTTGTAGAAGATCTCCACGAACGACACATACAGCATGACGCCGGCCGAGAATCCCGTTGTCACGGAGAGAAAGCGGTAATTGCTTCGATTCGCGGCGAATGCGATGACGCTTCCAATTGCAGTGGCCATTCCTGCGAATAGCGTTAAGCCGAATGCAATCCATACGTCTGTCATACGACTTCACTCCCATGGCGCAATGCAATCTCTTGCCGGTCGCCATGCGCGCCGGAAGAATAGCAATCCACTGCGCTGGTCGGTGATGGTCCCTCCTCCCGCCGCCGAGAGTGTGTTCCATTCCCAGCCAGTTCACGCCCGTCTGTCGGGCCCGGCCAGGCGTCGTGCATCCTGCTGTGCGACCCATGCCCTGTCAATGCCGAATCCGAAGGCATGTCTTAAGACGCCTCACAAGGATGCCGAGATCAGCCCCCTTGTACGCCCTGGGCGATGCGATCGCCGATCTCCTGGTCGATGTTGCGCCAGTACTCGAGTGCGCGCTCCAGGACCGGTTCGGACACGCCGTTCTTCAGGTGCCCGACTACGTTGGACACGAGCCGGTCGCGCTGCGCGTCGTCCATGACCTCACGGACCAGGGCGCGGGGCTGAACGAAGTCGTCATCGTCCTTCCGCTTGGTGTAGGCGGCGCGAACGAACTCGCCGCTGGCGTCCCAGATGGCGTCCTCGGGATAGCGATCGGGATCGGCCTGGGGGCCGCCTTTCGAATTGGGCGCATACACCGGATCAGCGACGTTTTCCACCCGCATCGCACCGCCCTTGCCGTAGCTGTGCACCGGGCTCTTCGGGCGGTTGACCGGGATTTGCTTGTAGTTGACGCCGAGGCGTGCCCGGTGGGCGTCGGAGTAGGAAACCAGGCGGGCGAGCAGCATCTTGTCCGGACTCGGACCGATCCCCGGGACGAGGCTGTTCGGCTCGAAGGCCGCCTGCTCGATCTCGGCGTGAAAGTCGCTTGGATTTCGGTGCAGGGTCAGCCGGCCGACCTCGTGCAGCGGATAATCGCCGTGGGGCCAGACCTTGGTCAGGTCAAACGGATTGAACCGGTAGGTCTTGGCCTCTTCGAAGGGCATGATTTGCACCTTCAGCGTCCAACTGGGGTGCTCGCCGCGCTGGATCGCCTCGAACAGGTCGCGGCGGTGGTAGTCCGCGTCCTCGCCGGCGATCCGGTCTGCCTCCTCCTGCGTGAGAAAGTCGATGCCCTGGTTCGTCTTGAAGTGGTATTTCACCCAGAAGCGCTCGCCGTTGGCATTGACCCACATGAAGGTGTGGCTGGTGTAGCCGTTCATGTGCCGATAGGTCTTGGGTACTCCGCGATCACTCATCAGGATGGTGACCTGATGGGCCGTTTCCGGAGAGAGGGTCCAGAAGTCCCACTGCATGTCGTGGTCTCTCAGACCGCTGTCCGCACGCCGCTTCTGCGAATGGATGAAGTGCTGGAACTTCATGGGATCGCGTACGAAGAACACCGGCGTGTTGTTGCCCACCATGTCGTAGTTGCCCTCGGTGGTGTAGAACTTGAGCGCGAAGCCGCGCACGTCGCGCCACGTGTCGGGACTCCCGCTCTCGCCGGCCACCGTGGAGAACCGGGCCAGCACTTCCGTCTTCGCGCCCGGTTGGAAGACGGCCGCCTTGGTATACGCGCTGACGTCTTGCGTCGTCTCGAAGATGCCGAAGGCCCCTGAGCCCTTGGCATGGGGTTGGCGGTCCGGAATCATCTCCCGGTTGAAGTTGGCCATCTGTTCGTTCAGGTAGTGGTCTTGCAGGAGGACAGGGCCGTCGGGCCCGACGGTAAGCGAAAACTCGTCACTCGAGACAGGTATGCCCGCATCGTTCGTTGTCGGTTTGCGGTTTTCGTCGTTCATAGCATGCCTTTGCTTGTACATCGCCAGAAAGCTTTAGCTCAGAACAAAATCTTGATATGTAATCTTGCGGTGATGTTGGCATAAGTCTTAATCCAAGTTCTCTTGCTATAAATCTATAAGTTCTACCGATTTCTTTTCTTGAAACTCTTGATGAGGCTGCAATTTCGTCAAGTGTTCTTGGTACGTTACATTGCCTGCATGCTGCATACAATGCAGAAGCAGATACTCCCTCAATTGATCTTCCTCTTATCAGATTTTTAAGAACTGCTTTTCTGTAAATCATTGCAGCTGTTTCTCTAACAGTTCTAGGAAGCCCCATTCCAGATGCCATTCTATCAAGTTCTGAAAGAGCAAATGCTAAGTTTCTTTCTGTTGCATCGGAAATTCTTATTCTTCTTTGCCATTTTCTTAAACGGTATAATTGAGCTCTGTTTCTTGTTGGTATAGATTTTCCATAAGAGTCTCTATTCTTCCAACCAATCATTGTTGAAAGACCCTTATCGTGTATTGTGTAAGTCATAGGAGCTCCAACACGAGCTCTTTTTTCTCTCTGATCAGAGTCAAATGCTCTCCATTCGGGACCATGATCTATAAAATCTTGGTCAATAACAAGTCCACAATCCTCACATACAAGTTCTGCACGAGAATAATCCTTACTCAAATGAGTAGATCCACATTCAGGACATTGAACAACTTCCTCAATAGATTGTCTTTTATCTTTCTTACTTTTTGACTGAGCTTGAACCATAAATTAAACGCCCCCATAAGGTTTTTATACTTTTCGATAGGCTTTTAAGGGCAATAAGACAACTTATATATAAATATTTCCATGAAATATCTTTAAAAAATCAAATTAAAAATTATTAAAAAAAGTGGAAAGGTTCTGTTGGGTTGTGTTGCATTTTGTATTGTTGCAAACGGGTTGTTGCATTCAGGTTGGTAAATCATATTTTAATTACGACCTCCAAAAAGATTAATAAAAAGATATGATTCCTAACATTGTGAGTGGATGGCATATAATAGAAATAGTTTGATGAAGGCTTTAATATTTTCATCTGTAGTAGTTGTACTTCTAACTGTGTGGCATTTGTTACCAGTATTTTTAGGAGATAGAACAATAGAACTTGAAATGATACAGGTGCCCTCCAGCGCCTTTGCCGTCACGGTCCAGGAGATCGTCCTGACTGGCCGGTACG
>CAZOBD010000269.1:0-3982 GCA_964577665.1 uncultured Hyphomicrobiales bacterium | reverse complement strand
CTACCAGGGTATCTAATCCTGTTTGCTCCCCACGCTTTCGTGCCTGAGCGTCAGTAGTGAGCCAGATGGCCGCCTTCGCCACTGGTATTCCTCCTGATATCTACGCATTTCACCGCTACACCAGGAATTCTACCATCCTCTCTCACACTCAAGACCTGCCGTATCAAGGGCTTTTCCCCGGTTAAGCCGGGGGATTTAACCCCTGACGCACAGGCCCGCCTGCGCACCCTTTATACCCAGTAATTCCGGACAACGCTTGCACCCTACGTATTACCGCGGCTGCTGGCACGTAGTTAGCCGGTGCTTCTTCTGAAGGTACAGTCCCGGGACCCCGAAGGTCCTTTTCTTCCCTTCCGAAAGAGGTTTACAGGGCAAAACCCCGTCATCCCTCACGCGGCGTCGCTGCATCAGGCTTTCGCCCATTGTGCAAAATTCCTCACTGCTGCCTCCCGTAGGAGTCTGGACCGTGTCTCAGTTCCAGTGTGGCTGATCATCCTCTCAAACCAGCTACTGATCGCAGCCTTGGTGAGCCGTTACCTCACCAACTAGCTAATCAGACGCAGGCTCATCCTTAACCGCCGAAGCTTTGACCCGAAGGCCTCATGGGATATTAGCGCCGGTTTCCCGACGTTATGTCCCGGTTAAGGGCAGATTACCTACGCGTTACTCACCCGTGCGCCAGTTTAATTACTCCCCGAAGGGAACTTTCTCCTTGACTTGCATGTGTTAGGCACGCCGCCAGCGTTCGTCCTGAGCCAGGATCAAACTCTCCGTTGTATATTTAATATATTTTTTTCGAAGTTGTTTGACCGTTGACTTAAGCAAGGCGTCTGTTTCTTAATTCATATTAGAAATTGACGCGTGATATTGTGTGTCTGCATTTCTTTCCTTTTTCTGCTCCCTATTTTCAAAGAACGCCGTTTGTAATCGAAACGGACTTCAAATATAACACTATTTTTTTTACTGTGCAAATTTATTTTTCATTTTTTAAAAAAAATTTAAAACTATCTGCTTTTCAAAATCTCCAAAACTGTGATGTATTGTATTCACCTGAAGACTTCTTTCAGCTCAGTGTTAATATTTAAAAGAACAATCTGTCTAAAACAGAGCAGCAAATATAACGAAACTTTTTCAAATAAATTGCAAATATTTTTTTTATTTATTTAAATATTTTTCGGCTTGAACTGCTTAGTCGTATTAATTTAATAACTTAAAGCAAAAAAACATACCCTTGTCTTATTTTCATAAAGAACAAAAGGATTTATTTTTCCATTCGCTGCTTAAAAAAATCTAAAAAAGAACAACCTGTCTAAAACAGAGCATCAAATATAACAATATTTTTTGGATAAATTGCAAATATTTTTCTATTATTTCAAAAATATTTTGCGATATATCTTGCAAAATAGTGTTAACAACATTATATTCAATGCTTTATGAGGGTATTAAAATTTCTGCCTCATAACCTCATAATCAGATATTCCAAAAAGAACAATCTGTATTAAACAGAAAACTTGTTAACGAAATATTACAAAATAAATTGCAGGCTTTTCGGTAAGTTTCAGATGTTTCTTTTTTACTTTTTCTTCTCCCAAAGCTTCCAAACAGGCACGGAAAGCGCTTTGGATTCGCGCAGTTTTGCGTTGTTCCTTAAATAATAGTAGATAAACACAGTGAACATTACGCCTGCCATTGAGCCGAAATACGTGTCGATAAAAAAGTGCTGGAGCAGGTATATCCTTGAGAAGGCTGTTGAAACAGCAAGCAAAAAGAAAAGGAAACCCCATGCTTTATTCTTTAAAAAAAATGTGAGCATAAGGAAAAAAGCAAATGCAGCAGCAGTATGTCCCGAAGGAAAGCTGTTTGTGGAATAGACTTTCACGCCTTCAATAAAAAAAAGCACACCCGATGGAAAATATGATTTAGGTCTCGGAATGACAGCAATGTGTTTTACAATCTGAACAAAAATGCCAGACAAGGCAAACGTTAGAAATGTAAGCAGTGCAAGTCTCAGCCGAAGTAGAGTAAAAAGAACCGCTGCTAAAAATATATACAAACCATCGCCCAGATATGTTGAATATTTAAAAAAATAATCGAGGAATTCAGTGCGGTTTTTGTTTAAAAAAAGGAGTATTTCTCCCCGTGGTACTGCTATCATCAGAAGCAGACCTGCCGCAAGATAAAAAAGATAAGGCAGAAAAAAAGTTCTGTTTTCCTGCAAAATCTCAGCAAACTTTATTTTTACGTTTTCGTTCATGCTTTAAAATCTGCATTTTTTTATCAAGCAGCAAGCCGTATTTCAGTCTGGTGTCAAGATTACCCAAAATGGAATATGCTTCGGTAAGCTCCTGAAACCTGTAAAGAGCGCGGGAGTTGCCCGGGTATATGTCAGGATGGCATTTACGTATCTCCTGCATGAAGGCGCTGCGTATTTCTTTGGATGATGCGGTCTTCCCTATTCCAAGCACCTCATAATAATCTTTCAGATATTTCAGAGCCATCTTTTTAACATTTCATTTTACATAATTTTTCTGCAAATTTAATGAAATATCCGCTTCATTCAATCCGAAAAAATACCTAAAATAATTATTATTATTTAACTCTTCTGAGTTTCTGCCTAATGGGAATTTCACTTTCATAGACACGTTTTATGCCGTCTCCCATAGCCTTTTCGATGTCTCTGATGTTGGAAACAAGCCTTATAAAGCCGCCTATTTCAACGGAAGCAGCTTGATCGCTGCCCCACATAGCGCGGTCGAGCGTAATGTGTCTTTCTATGAAGTTTGCGCCCAGAACTACTGCAGCCCAAGTCGGAGCCAAGCCTACTTCATGTCCGGAATAGCCGATAGGATTTTTAGGAAATACTTCGCGGAATGACTGAATAACTCGCAAATTCAGTTCCTCGAGTTTGCAGGGATAAGTTGAAGTGCTGTGCGCTATCAGAAGATTATCAAGGCCTACAACTTTTTTAGCCTCGTCAATTTCTTCGGTATTAGACATACCCGTTGAAATCATAAGGGGTCTGCCTGTGTCCTTCATCTTTTTTAGAAGCGTATGGTCTGTTAAAGAAGCGCTGGGAGCTTTGTAAAAAGCGGGTTCGTACTGCTCGATGAAGTCAACCGAAGGTTCGTCCCAGCAGGATGCCGTCCAGAGGATGTCATTGTTTTTGCAAAACTTATCAATCTGGCTGTATTCATCCCTGCCGAACTCTGTTTTGTGGCGGTAATCTATGTATTTCATTCTGCCCCAGGGTGTTTCTCTTTCTATATCCCACTGGTCTTTGGGCACGCACAGCTCGGGAGTTCTTTTCTGAAACTTAACGCAGTCTGCTCCGGCAGCCGCTGCGCCTGCTATCATTTTTTTTGCAAGCTCTACCGAGCCGTTATGATTTATGCCGATCTCAGCAATTGTAAATACAGGCTCGCCGTCGCCTACGAATCTGTCCGCTATTTGAACTTTTCTCTCACTCATGTTTTTCCTTTATTTTATTTTGAAACTTTTTATAAGTATTTAAATATCATCTGTTTATTTTAAGCCCCACCCTAACCCTCCCCAAAGGGAGGGAATTCAATGATCTTGCTCCCTCCCCTTGGGGAGGGCAGGGGTGGGGTCTCTTCCGGGTTTTAATTTACATTACTTTTTTTCAATATTTTTCTTCAATATATGGCAAATCTACTAAAAATAATCTTCCCCTTGGTTGATTTTCCTAATCATGGATGTTTCATCTGTTTATTTTTCATTTCCTTTTCAGATGTCCAACATCTGCCAGATGTTGGACATCTTTTTCCTCTACCGATTAGTCATTGCGAACTTGCACAAGGAACCTTACCGATTGCATCCCCTCCCCAAGAGGGGATTAAGGGGTGTGTTCCTCATTCGTGAGATTCTGAAACAATACTGAAACAAGTTCAGCACAGGGACAGAATGACATTTCGCATCTCATTCCCAAACTCCGATTTGGGAATGTACTTTTCTTTCAAAACTC
>CAZOBD010000268.1:0-4007 GCA_964577665.1 uncultured Hyphomicrobiales bacterium | reverse complement strand
TCTTTACGGAACTTAGAAACCTCATTTCGGAACTTAGAAGCCTCATTTCGGAACTTAGAAGCCTTATTATACAACTTAGACAAGCAATTATACAACTTAGACAGGCAATTATACGACTTAGACAGGTAATTATACAACTTAGACAGGCAATTATACGACTTAGACAAATAATTATATGCCTTAGAAATTTAAATTGGAAGATTATAAATATATTATTATTAATTATAATCAAATATTTGATTATTTATAATGATAATACGGGGTTTAAATAAATAGTTTAGATAAGATGAAACGTCCGTGACTAAGGGAAAATACATAAAAAATGTTTATATAAGTCATTTAAAAAATATCGTAAATGTCATCGTGAACTTGTTTCAGTATCTCACGAATGAGGATTCCCTAACTTAAGATGCTGAAATAAGTTCAGCATGACAGTTAAACGAATTATAAAGGTAAAATATAAAAATTATACAGATAAAAAGAAGCATGTATTGAATTGATAAGGAAAAATACTTAATTGACGGAGCAGTTGTTGCTTTCTTTGCCGCATAAGACAGTTGAAGGATGGTCTTTACTCATTCTGAAATGGTCAAGCGCACCTTTTTTACAGGCATCGAGACATTCGCCGCATGCAATACAGTCTGTGTTATGGAGAATACTGTTTTTTTCTTTTATTACGATAGCATCCATGCCGCACGATTGATTGCAAACGCGGCATCCGGTACATTCGCCGGGCTTAGGACCGAGTACGGCGGCTCCGGGAATCCTTGTAACCCATCCTAAAATCAATCCGATGGGGCAAGCTGCCTTACAGAAGGGCCTGTGGATGAATACGGAGGATAAAAGAAGAAGTCCGAGGAGTATCCAGCTCGTTAAGTTGGAGCCAAAACCCAGATTGTAGGCAACGCGAAAGGGGTCTATCTTGTTGAAAAGATATGTGTTGGTGTAGAGAAGCTGTACGATGAGGACTGCAAGGAGTATCCAGCGCAAAATACGCATTACGAACTGTGCTTTTGCTCCGCTGAGGAAGTCAAATTTGCCTGGTTTGTTTAAAAATTCCTGCATGGCGCCGAGATGACAGACCCAGCCGCACCAAACTTTTCCAAATACGTAGGTAATCGGGATTAAGCCGAGGAACCAAATAGCTGCGCCCCAGAAAATGGCGCCTCCGGAGATGCCGATTATCGTATAGCTGAGGCTTGAAATGGGGCAGGGACAGGCGCCTGTGATAAAGCCGAGCCAAATAGCCGATCCGATGAGGAAAACGTAGCGGAATTTGCGGGTAAATGCGAACCGGAAGAAGATACCAGCTATTATGGTGGCAATCAAGGCATATACGGAGAGGGAAATTTTGTCCCAGAAGGAGTAATCCGTTGTTTGTCCGTCATCTTCGGAAGTTTTGACGGCGGCAGAATCGTCTTTTTCGTCGAATTCTTCAAATTCTTCGAACTCATCGCCGAATTCGTCGAGGATATCTTCGGCTTCGCTGGAGTTGTTTGTCTTTTGGCTGCCGGAATCAGCGGACTTTTTGGTGTCTGAGGTTTCCTTTTGAGGGCTTTCATTTTTTGTAAGAGCCGATGAATTATTTTTTTGGGGGGAACAGTCGCTGCAGCCCGGGCATTGGGCGTTTAAAAGCGCTGGAAGAAAGCTTAGAAGAAGCACAAAAAGTGTTAGCGCTAATGGTATATTTAGCGGAAAAGAGTAATTCATGTTAAGATGGGGAATTATTTAACATTTAAGGATAAGATGCCGAATCCTCCTTCTTTGTCGCAGGTTCTGGAGGCGCTTACGAAAGCTTTTCCGTTTTTCGAACCTGTTACGGTGAGGAGAAGCTTTCTTTCATATAGATCGGTGGAGACTTTTGACCATTTAGTAGCCTTATCGATGCTGATGCCGTCGGTTTTGAAATCGGTTGCTTCGATACCTTCGGGGCAGTTTCGGTGTGTTAAAAGCACGGAAACCTTTGCAATGAGTTTGTCGCCTACTTTATATTCGGACTTTTTGTTTTTTATAATTTCAAATTCAATATCGCAGGCTGAAGCAGAAACAAAAGCAGCAAGAGAAATAATCAAAATGACCGCCGCGGAACGTAATATTTCCTGTAAATTCATATCTATATCCTTATTTTATAATCTGAAAAACAGTTTTTTTTAAATCTACACATATTAGACAGATAAAATTACGATTTGTTTAATAAATAACGAAATTTTTTTTAGATTTACAAAATGAAAAAGAACATAATAACGGTTTCACAGATTACCAGCATGATATCGGGGCTGCTCAGAGAGGGAATAGGCAGCGTTTCAGTGCAGGGGGAAATCTCAAATTACAAGCATCACGGCTCCGGGCACCGATATTTCAGCCTCAAAGATGAAGGATCACAGCTTAGCTGTGTAATGTGGCGCTCAAGACCGGTGAATTTTGAGTTAACCGACGGGATGAAAGTAATTGCAGGGGGAAGGATAACGGTATATCCGCCGCGGGGACAGTACCAGCTTGAATGTACATCTCTTATGCCTTTAGGTCAGGGTGATTTATTCATTGCTTTCGAGGCGTTAAAGAAAAAACTTGAAGCGGCGGGATATTTTGCACCTGAAATAAAAAAAGCTGTTCCGGTAATGCCTTTGAAAATCGGCGTTATAACATCTCCTACGGGCGCGGCAGTGAGGGATATTTTCAGCACAATTGAAAGACGCTTTCCCGCGATGACCGTTTATTTCCGTCCGGCGCTTGTGCAGGGTGCAGGCGCGGCTGAGGACATCGCGCTGGCTATTGAGCAGCTTAACAAAACGGATGCGGAGCTTATCATTTCGGGCAGGGGGGGCGGTTCGCTGGAAGATTTATGGGCTTTTAACGAAGAAATCGTCGCCGATGCCGTTTTTCGCTCTGAAATTCCTGTTATTTCCGCCGTCGGACATGAAACTGACTTTACTATTGCGGATTTTTGCGCTGACATTCGCGCTGCTACGCCAACAGCGGCGGCTGAAATCGCAACACCGAGGACTTTGAAAGAGATAAAAGAGTTCGTTTACGGCGCCGATGCTCGTATGAAAAGAGCTTTATTTAGATATGTTGAAAAGATGAAGGATAAAATCACGAGGCTCGGCCATGCTTACGCTTTCAAAAGGATTAATGAGAGGATCGGCACTATTAAAAGGCAGACCGACGAGTATGAAAGCCGCATGATTAACAGAATTAAGCAAATCATTGCTTCATATAAACAAAAATTAATGTTTCTTGAGCAGAGAAGGGCATCTTTGTACCCTCTTTCTCCTCTCAGGAAGGGGTTTGCGGTGGTTAGAGCGGAAGGAAAAATTGTTCCTGTACAGGATTCTCTTGCTCATTACAAAAAAGTGGAGATTATTCGCGAAATGGAAACGGCTGAAGCCAAAATTATTAAGGTTTTGCCCAAAGATATGTTCTTATAGGATAGGATTTTTTGTTATTTTTTAAGCGTTAAATCTGTTTTTTAACATTTAAAAACTCCCGCTGTTACTGTCATTTTATATAATATTCATGTATTTTCCTTTTTTTAAAGAGTATATTTTATTAATATATACTTCATTTCATTATATTTATAAATTATATCATATTTTGAACAAGTTATTATATATTTTGAACAAATAATTTTATATTTTGAATAAGAATTTTTATTTAATTAACAAGTTATATTATCTGCTGTATAAGTCTTTTTTATTACTGAACAAATTAAATTATATTTTGACCGGGATATATTTATATTTGTAAGCGTTAAAATATATTGTTATCATATTTTATGTATATTTTTAATTGAAATATTAATTGATGTTTAAAATATTTGATATACTGTCGTAAATAATTGATAATATTTATGAAAAAAATATCTTTTTTAAACAGATAATTTTATTTCTTGTAGAATAATTTATATATATGAGAGAAATATATAATTAACTTAAGTTAATAATGAGAGTTATGAAGGCTTTGAAAGTGTATTTGAAGGCTTTGAAAGTATATTTGAAGGCATTGAA
>CAZOBD010000267.1:0-4016 GCA_964577665.1 uncultured Hyphomicrobiales bacterium | reverse complement strand
TCAGAATAGCCTGCTTCGCTTCTGAAAGCATCTGCCTTGATTCAGGGGCTATATGCTGTAAAGTATTTTCCATATTTGAATTAACGATTAAATATTGAATATATTAATTTCTAAAGGGTAGT
The DNA here is from genome assembly GCA_964577665.1 of uncultured Hyphomicrobiales bacterium. Classification (GTDB taxonomy): domain Bacteria; phylum Bacteroidota; class Ignavibacteria; order Kapaibacteriales; family UBA2268; genus CAYVTD01. The sequence continues at coordinate 3,894 of CAZOBD010000267.1, read as the reverse complement.
AAACCTCAAAGCAGAAAAACCCCGCCCTGAAGGACGTGGCTATTGGTAAGGCAGAAAATATAAGTCTTAAGCAAAATTTACCGGAATACTAAAAAAATTCTATTCCGATACAATTTAATTTGCAGTATTAGACGAAATTTCAAAAAAATATCATTCGCTACTGTCTTTGCCTTCATTCTTATCGCTGTCTTTTGATATTATATGTTTATATACTTTTTTAAATTCCTCATCAAAATTCTTCACATCCAGTTTCAAATCATACCTTTCTTCGCCATTACTGCCTGTTTTCTTTAAAAATTCACTCTCACCAATTATTTCATGCAGACTTTCAAGGTCGTTATAAAAATATTCCTGAAGAAGCGGCATGATCTGGTTGCACCAGGCAAATTTCAAAGCATCTTCGTCTTTCACATTCATCAAATATGAATGACCAATCTGATGCTCCCTGTCTTTGTATTTTGTAATTTTTTCGTTAAGCTTTTTCAAAAAATCGCTTAGTTTATAATCACTTAGAAGTCCATTATTATTCCAATTAATTTCATCATTATACTTCGGCATCATTTCTTCAAAAGCGAAGCGGCGGCGCAGGGCAGTGTCGAGCTGCACGAGTGAGCGGTCTGCCGTGTTCATTGTTCCGATGATATATAAGTTTGGCGGCACTCCGAATTTTTCATTTGAATAGGGAAGTTCGACGATAATCTCATTGTCGGCGCCGAGACGCTTGTCAGGCTCTATCAGAGTAATAAGCTCGCCAAATATTTTTGAGATATTCCCGCGGTTTATTTCGTCGATAATGAGAACATAGTTATTTTCAGAATCATTTTTTGCCTTTTCACACATTTTTTTGAAAATACCATCCTTTATCTCATATATCGCTTTTCCATTCTCTGTTCTCACCGTTATGCCTTCTACAAACTGCTCGTAAGAATATGACTGATGAAATGTTATGAATTTGATTTGTTCATTGTTGTAAAGTTCGTTGTATCTTTCTTTTAAATCTTCATTTACAGTATTATCGATTATCTTAACAGCTTTTTTTCTTGTTGAATATGTTTTGCCGGTTCCGGGAGGTCCGTAGAGGATGGTGTTGGAGTGGAGAGAGGAGAAAGTTTCATTACTTTTGTTAGTTGCACTTTTTATTTCAAGTATATTCTTACCAATTGTTTCATCATCGGTTGTATTCTTACTGCTTACGGGAAAATTATAATGTTTTAAAACTTCTTTATAAACTGGAACCAATTTTTTTAATAAATCGATAAAATCTTTCACTTTCCAATAGTTTAAATTAGTATACCAAAAACCATTTTTAGCTTCTTCTTTTTCGTATTTAAAATTATTTATAATTTCTTCAGTTTCTATTGTTTTTTCAAGAAACTTCACTAAATTATTGTAAAAATTATCAATTTTCAACTTGTTTCTTCTTATATTATCATCATGTTTTCCTATTTTTAGTTTAATACCATTTTGCTCAAAAGCAATTAATAAAACAATAAATTTATTTTCGTATTTTTTGTCATTTAATGTAAGCTGATACCAAAAGTATTCCTTGAATACGCTTTTATATGTAACTCCATCTATAATTTTTCTGGTTGCATTATGTATGCTGCGACTGTTATGAGTTATATCTTTGACATCGGGATACGTTTTTATAATATTTTGAATAAATACAGTTGCTTTAGATCTAAATGATTCAAGACTTTCTCTTACAGTATTATCATAATTTTTAATAGGTTGCCCACCATATTCTTTAAATAATTTGAAACTTTCTTTCATATTTTCTACTGACATGATATACTCCTTATTTTTAATGGTTTTTTTATAAAAACTGTAATTATCCTCTACTTTTTTATCAATAAAGGTTTGTTTCACATGAATTTCAACAATCTTACTTCTCGGTTATATTCTAAAACATCAGTTAAACTTATTACTAATTTACTTTTATCATCTGAAAAATTCAATGCCAGATCAACAGACCATACCTCAACTCTTTGATTTTTTCCTTTATCAAAATAGAAGGTTTTTTGTAATCCGGCTTCCGTCTTAAGCTTCTCATGATGCGGATAAAGCAGGACAACCCTTGGACAGTTATATTTTTGAGCATAAGCGAACATCTGGTACATATCAGACTGAGAAACTCCGTACTTCTTTTCGCTTTTTCCCTTGCCCAGCAGTTTGTATTTTGTATCTATTATCAGATCTGTTGATCCGTCTTTTACAAAATGAATATCTGGCTCCAGACGGAATATTTTCTCTTCTGCTTTATCTTCCTGATAAGCAAGATATTTGTAATCATTGTGAATTCTTACATTTTCCAGATTATATTTACAATCATTTTTTGGCAGCACTTCTTTTCTGATAAACTCGGCGATAAATTCTTCGAAAAGCAGGTTCATGTCAAACATAAAACTGTATATGCCTTTATTGCCGCCACGAAGCTGGTACGAAAGCGATTTGATAAAAATCATGGCAAAATCGAATATATGCTTGAAACGTTCATTCATCCTGTTGAACTGCACCTTGCTTATATCCGAATCAGAAACCTCAGGCAAATCGGCAACATCTGAATAAATAAGCAGTATATCTTCCAATATCTTTTTATTCTGTCTGTTCCGGGAAAATACCGTCAATAACTTTGCAGTGTATTTCAGGATTCTGTTTAAGTGGTCGTCTTCAGTAAATTCGTCGTATCTTACAAAAAACAGATGATTTGCATAAGGTTTCACGGCAAGCTGCTCATCCAGGCGCCACTGCCCTTTCAGGAACCGCGATTCATCTTCCACCGCCATATAGGTTTTATTCATACCTGCTGACAGCAGGTTAAATAGATTTTTGGCAAAAAGATAAATCAACACTTCGAAAATATTTTTATCTTTTCTGTCTTTCAAGCCAGCATCAACTTCTTTAATTTTTAGTCTGCTTGTGTAATTCAACATGAAAAGCAGATTATTAGTTGCATCTTTTTCTTGAGCTTCTCTTTTAGCTTTATCTGTTTTATTATCTTCAGAGTCATTTCTGTGTATCTTTGGCAATACTTCTACTGTCAAATCATGTAATTGCACCACACCAACAAAGGAAGTGGCTTTAATTGTCCGCTTTTTATTATGATAACTGTCTTTTATTACAGTGCAGGTCTTTTTTCTTATTTCTTCAAGGAGAAGAAAATGCTTTTCTACAAAAGAGTTAACTTTATCGTACTCATATTCAAACAATGTTATGGTCTTACTCATAGATATTCTCACTTTTGCACTTACATGATTTTTCAATATAGTAAAAAATCCCCCAAAGACAATTAACAATTAATATATGTCTTTGATATTTCAAGATAATAGTGTTTCAATCTGTTTGATATATTTCTACGGGAGCAAAGCCCTGTTTCGGTGTCGGACGGCGGTATTTCCAAGAAGCATCGTATTTTGGATTATACAGCTCATCATATCTCTCGTGCATCCAGTCGAAAAAATCATCTTCATCTTCGGAAAATTCATAAGATTCCATTATTTGATACACATACAGCACAAATCTTTCTGCGGCATACATTAAGTATTCCACTTCTTCTTTTGAGCGAATTTTTTTTTGTTCCAATCAGGTGAATCGTAATATCTACCCATTTGTTAAAGTACATTTTCTTACAAACTTTTAAAGCAATATAACATTTAAAACGACCTATTATGTCGCAAGGAGTGTTTTTTATAAAAAATAGTAAAATTTTTTTCCTTTAATGTTATTTTAATAAATTGCCGTATAAATATGTTTGAACAAAAGAAGAAAAACATGAGCTACACCAGCGCCAAGAGAGTTTTAAAGCTTTACCGGATACTGCTCCGCTCGAGGTTCAGAATAGAGACTTCCGAGCTGAAAAAGGAGTTTGAGAAAGAGTTCGAACCTGTGTCGGTA
>CAZOBD010000266.1:0-4033 GCA_964577665.1 uncultured Hyphomicrobiales bacterium | reverse complement strand
CGGATTATCATCAGGCACTTACTTCTGTAATATTTCTTGCAGCGATTTTTTTAAATCAATTAAAATTATTGTTAAATAATATTATGGAGGTAAGTCATGAAAAAGATATTAATTTTTGCATTAGTAATTTATTGCTATACCAATATTTTGAATGCCCAGGATTTTGAACCTTCTTCTCTCACATTTACTTACTATGCGAATAGTTCAACATATACGGAACCGTTTGATTTGGATAAATTTTCGCAAACTGATTTCATGTTGGGCTGGCAGTGGGGAGGTCATCCGAGAATGAGTGAAGCGCTGAAGATGAAAAGCCAAAATATTATGAAGGAAAATGTTCATCTGGCGAAGGAAAATGTTCAACTGGCGAAGGAAAATGTTCAACTGGCGGAGAAAAATGTTCATCTGGCGGAGGAAAATGTTCATCTGGCGGAGGAAAATGTTCATCTGGCGAAGGAAAATGTTCATCTGGAAGCGCAGCCGCACGTTTTTCTTCTTTAGTTGAGTAATTTTTGGTTTAAGTTAAGCGTTCTTTTTTAATAGAAATAGAATTTTTAATAATAGATATATGATTTTCTTTGTTAAAGATAAGAAAATCATCTTTTATAATTCATTCATTTATTTATTAGGAGGTATTTATGTGTTTCAAGAGAAGTTTTTTATTAATCGCTGTGGGGCTGTGGCTTGCCCTTCCTGCTTTTGCGGAGGATGCGGATACTGTTTGGACGAAAAGGACGTATCCGAATGAGGTAAGGTGTGTTAAGTTCTCGCCTGACGACCAATTTATTGCTTATGCCATATACCACATGGATGTCTATAATTTAGACCCGGTTGTTCTTTATGCTGAAACCGGTGAAGTATTTAAAGTTTTGAAAGGACATAAAGACGGGTGGATTCTTGATTTGGATTTTCATCCGAATGGGCAGTGGCTCGCCACGGCAAATAACAAAAGTGAAATTATTATTTGGGACTATAAAACCGGAGCGATTGTAAAGAAAATTGATGTAGAGAATGGATATGCCATAAGATCTCTTAAATTTTCTACTGACGGACAATATCTTTACAGTCTTGATGGTGGTTTGGGAGACCAAATAAAAAAGTGGTCGGTCAATAATTGGCAGTTAGTTAAAAGTTGTCCAGCAGTAGATGATAGAACAGCAGATCAACTCGAAATATCACCTGACGGTAAGACCATTGCAATTAGACATTATTATTATAACGGCAACGAAAACTTCGACATTGACTTCTACGATGCGAAAACTTTTGCTTATGCTTTTTCAATTAAAGATGCACATGAAAGCATCATCAACGACATTTGTTTTTCTCCTGACGGGAAGTATCTTGCTTCAGCCAGCAATGATGGTAAAGTTAAGATTTGGGATGTTGAAACAAAAGAAGTTTCTAAAGAATTTATAGATTTACCATGTGTTCATCCAGTAACTTTTTCTCCTGATTCAAAATATATAATTCTTGGATCTGGATGTGCAAGAAAATGGCATATCTATATATTTAATTGTGAAACAAAACAGAAAGTATCTGAGTATTATATAGATTACTTTTCTAAATATACATCAGGTATGTCTGAAATAAAAATATCAAAAGAGATGAATTATATTTTAGCAGGATGCTATCATGGGCTTTTTTTACTCAATGCAAGATGGTATCCAAGCAATATTGAAGATGAATTATTTAAAGATGATACAGATACTTACCCTAATCCATCGAATAGTGATACATTGATAACATTCTCACTAAATAACTCATCGGGAGTTGAAATTACAATAACAGATATTAATGGTATTGTTGTAACAAATCTTTTTCATGGTTTTTTAGAAAAAGGAGAGCATGAAATCATATGGGATACGAGCAATATTCCTTCAGGAACATACTTCTGCAATATACAAACCGCAAGAGATATTCAAACCATAAAAATTATTGTAAATCATTAATGGGAGATGGTGAGATGAAAAAGAAAGTAATTTTAACAGTATTAATAATGTGTTCGTTTATTAATTTATTAGCTCAAGATAAAGAACCTGAAAAGATGGTATTCTTAAATCCATCAACGAGTAATACATTTGTTTTTGATATATCGCAACCAGAGTATCAACAAACAAACTTCATATTGGGCTGGCAATGGGGAGGTCATCAGAGAATGGGTGAAGCGCTGAAGATGAAAAGCCTAAATATTATGAAGAAAAATGTTCAACTGGCGAAGGAAAATGTTCAACTGGCGAAGGAAAATGTTCATCTGGCGAAGGAAAATGTTCATCTGGCGGAGGAAAATGTTCATCTGGCGAAGGAAAATGTTCATCTGGAAGCGCAGCCGCACGTTTTTCTTCTTTAGTTGAGTAATTTTTGGTTTAAGTTAAGCGTTCTTTTTTAATAGAAATAGAATTTTTAATAATAGATATATGATTTTCTTTGTTAAAGATAAGAAAATCATCTTTTATAATTCATTCATTTATTTAATTGGAGGTCTTTATGTTTATCAAGAGAATGTTTTTATTGTTTATCACACTCTTATTTATAAGGGGGCTGGGAGGATACCTTCTTGCTGCGGCTTTTTTGCTGTTTTTTTCTTCTTCCTGCCTTATGGCAGTGTCACCCGATACGCTGTGGTTCAGGTTTACACCAAACCAACATGAAATAGCATCTTATGACTTTTCCCCAGATGACAGTAAAATAGCAACTTTTAGTTTCGTAGGTTCAAATGAAGGGTTGGTCGTATTTAATACACAATCCGGTGATGTCGATACTATCATTAGTGGGTTAATTAGTGGATTTTATTCATCCGACGGAAATTCAATAATATGTGCTGATGAACAATATGTTTATATGTATGATGCAAATAATTATAAGTTAATCTCTCAATTTGAAGATGACGGAAAAGGAATATATGTTGTTAGAGGCATTAGCTATTCAAATGAAGGAAAAGTAGCAGCGCCATATTCATCTAGAAAAGGCTATAGGATTTGGGATGTAGAAACAGGGAAAATTATATATTCAAAAGAATATCCAAAAAAGACATATCCTCAAGATTACCCTGATACAACCATATCAGATATTACTTTAACACCTGACGGCAAATATTTGTTTGTCGAAGTTCATTTAGTGATTGCTGGAATAATAAAGAGAGCTTACAATCAAATAATTGAAACTAAAACTATGAATATCATAAAAGAAATAGATAGTACTTATGAGGCTAATGTATCAGGAGACAGCCGCAGGGTTGTTTTTAATTATCCTCGGGACTTCAATAACGGCATAAACGTTTACAACATAGAGAACTTTGAGAAAATACTTACAATTAAAGGAGCGACAATATGCCCGATTGAAATTTCTAACGACGGTCGTCTTCTTGCCGTACTTAATAATGTTAATAATGCTTTCCGTGGCGCGCAAATATGGGATGTTGATGCTAAAAAGATTGTCAGAGAATATCTGACAACACGTGAGGAAAATGGTTTTGGGGCTTGTGCATTCTCTAATAATACAAAATATTTTATTGCTAATTCAGGTATGCGAATTTATCTTTTTAATTTCGACCCTCAAGTTGGGATAATGGAAACAGAAACACCCGTTGAAGTTGAACTTTTGCCTAACCCGGCTGATTCTATTCTTCATTTAATCATTAATAACATCAGCATTGACAAAATCATTATTACGGATATTCTGGGAAATATTATTAAAGAACTAAATATTAAAGATATAACAACAGATGACGGCGGCGACATAAAAATTGACGTAAAGGATATGCCTGTCGGCGCTTACTATATACAGATATTGAGCAGAAATAATACTATTTCAGAAAAATTTTTAATTCAACGATAAGGAGGTAAGTGATGAAAAAAATTAATTTGTTAATAGTAATTATGCTTATTATTAATTTCAGTCTTGAAGCACAAAATACTATAGATCCGCCCAGATTATATTCTAAGGATACAATACCTTTCATAGATGCTTCTTCAGATGACTTCATGAAGAGCTGGTGTTTTGGCAGCCAAGGTGTAAAGCTCGACTCAGCTTTTAA
>CAZOBD010000265.1:0-4040 GCA_964577665.1 uncultured Hyphomicrobiales bacterium | reverse complement strand
AATAAAAAGCCTTACTCCTTCCCTTACCTGTAAGGGAGGGCCGGGGAGGGATCAATATAAACAGATGAAAAATAAAAGATGAAAAATAACGAACTGGTAAGGAAAGTAGAAGACTTTATTATTGACGAATTCGGCAGCTATGTGGAATCCGTAGGCTCGAAAGTGCTTCTGGGCAGAATATGGGGACTTTTGATAACAAAGCATGAGCCTATGTCATTATCTAATATTTCGGAAAGACTCGGTGTGTCGAAACCTGCTATAAGCAATACGATAAGCATCGGGGTTCATCTTGGAATTTTTAAAAAAGTATATATGCAGGAATATCCCAGAGAATTTTTTTATGTGATGAATGTCGAATTTCTGGAAATGGTCATTGACCCGGGCATAAAAAAGCTGTCGGTTCTTATTGATAAGTTCAAAAAAGCCGGCAGGATGATTGAAAATGAGGGTGAAATTACCGATGAAGAACTAAAAATGACATACGAAAGAGTAGATTTTCTAATTCGGGCTTTTGAAATTGTGCTTGAGGAATATCATAGGTTCGGCGACGTTGTAAAAGAAAGAATACGAGAGCTTCATAAACAAAAAAGGGATACATTATGATAAAATTAATATTTTATGCAATTTTCCTTCTATATCCTGTATTGACATACGCACAGGATGCAAAGGAAATACTTAAAAAAGCAGAAGATGCTATCAAAGGAGAAACAAGCAAGGGCGATTTTGCAATGAAAGTAGTGAGGCCTGAATATACCCGCGAAATGTCCATGAAGAGCTGGTGGGACAGCCGCGATGACAAGGCTTTGATAGAAATAACAGCTCCTCCAAAGGATAAGGGGAACAAAACGCTCAAGATAGGCGATGAGATGTGGAATTATCTTAAAAACACCGAAACGACCATGAAAATTCCTCCCTCAATGATGATGCGCTCATGGAACGGTTCTGACCTGACAAATGACGATATTGTAAGGGAATCGGATTTGGTGGAAGATTACAAAACAACATTGATGTTCGAAGAAAAAATTGGCGGTGAGATGTGCTGGAAACTGAAACTAATTCCAAAAAGCAGCGCTGCCGTGGTGTGGGGGAAGATTTATTACTGGGTCAGGAAAAATGATTTTCTCCCGGCACTGATTCAATACTATGACGAAAAAGGCAGGCTTATAAGAACAATGAAATTTCGCGGTTACAAGATGATGGACAACAGAAAGATACCTGCAAAATGGATAGTCGAGAGTAATACAAAAGAAAACCACTACACAGTTTTTATTTACGAAGATGTTGAATTTAATGTTGACATACCTGAAAGAATTTTTTCTTTCAGACAGCTTGAGAGGTAAATGATGGCATTAATTTTGAAACTGGCTTGGAGAAACATCTGGAGGAACAAAAGACGTTCCATTTTAACGATACTTGCAGTATTTTTCGCTGTTTTTCTTACTGCATCAATGCGCGGACTGCAGCTTGGAACTTATGCCTATAACATTAAAACAGCCACTTCTGTTTTTACGGGAAGCATTCAGATACAAAAAAAGGATTTCAATGATAATCCTTCCCTGCTAAAATCCTTGAGGCTGACCGAAGAACTTAAAAAAGACATATCAAAAATTTCCGGAGTGAAGGATCTTTCGAAAAGGATATACAGTTACGGCTTAGTCGGAATTAAAGACAATACCGTAGGCGCCGCTATTTTTGGAATACAGCCGGAAGAAGAAAAAAAGCTGACCACTATTTATAAAAAACTAAATCAGGGAAAGTTTGTGAGCAATGACAGAATTTACGATGTGGTCATCGGAATCCATATGTTAAAAAACCTTGAAGCAGGCATAGGCGATACTATTGTTATCTTGTCCAATACATATTACGGTTCAATGGGCAACCTTAAATTCCGCATCTGCGGTGCGGTTAAAACAGGAAGCGCCGATTTTGATAATATGTCTGTTTTTATGACTTATAAGGCTGCCGAAGAGCTTCTTGATATGCAAAACCTTGCCTGCGTTGTTCCCATTCAGGTAACTGACTATAAGCGGATACAGCCCATAAAAAAAGAAATAAACGAACTTCTTTCCTCTGAAAAATATAAGGAAAAGAATCTGACAGCTTTAGACTGGTCAGAGCTGATGCCCGACTTGCAGCAGACCATAGAACTTGACAATGTTTCCGGTGTTCTTTTTGCGGTACTGCTTATCATAGTTGTGGCTTTCGGTATTTTGAACACTGTGCTTATGTCTGTAACGGAACGATTTCGAGAGTTCGGAGTAATGCTTGCCTTGGGCGCTAAGCAGTTCTCTCTTTTGATGATTGTGTTTTTTGAAACACTGTTCATTACTTTTATGGGTTTGATACTCGGTTCCGCAGGCGCTTTTTTAGTGAATTTATACATAAAGAACAATCCGATTGATATTGGAGCTATGTCCCCCGAACTTGAGGATATGTATAAAGAATTTAATTTCGAACCGATAATGGCTTCTTCTGTCGAGCCGTATATATTTATTGAAACAGTTGTAGTGATATTTATCGTATCGCTTTTAGTATTTGTTTATCCGGGCTATAAAATTTTTAAACTCGAACCGCTGAAAGGGATAAGATATACATAAAATCATAGAAAAAATATTTATATTTTTTTCAACCATATTATACTGTCTGAAGAATAATAAACACGGGAATAGATATGCTTTTCAAAATTGCATGGAGAAATCTTTGGAGAAACAAAAGGCGTTCAGTAATAATTCTGACGTCGATAGTCGTCGGCGTGGCTGCTCTTATTGTAAGCGATTTTATTATGCGGGGCATGGCATACCAGATGCTGAGAAATCAGATAGGACTTGATGTATCTCATATCCAGATACACAGCAGGGGCTGGCATGACAATAAAGTGCTGAAAAATTACATGAAGAATACCGGCAGGGTAGAAGAATTACTGAAAAAAAAGCCATTTATTCAAAATTTTTCTAAAAGAATTGTTTCTCAGGGTATGATAAACAGTGCGGCTGCATCTTCAGGTGTTACCATAAACGGAGTTGAGCATGACAGGGAAGCAAAAATAACACGTATTGCCCAAGATGTAACACAGGGAACATACCTAACCGGAAAGGAACAGGAAATAGTTATCGGCAGGGAAATGGCAGATAAATTGGAAGTGGAACTTGGCAGTAAAATCGTTCTCATGGCAGCCGGTACTGAAGGCTCCGTAAATTCCCAGCTTTTCCGGGTAAAAGGAATTTTTGAAACTGTCAGCTCCGCTTTTGAGAAGATGAAGGTTTACATTAATATTGAAGATGCCAGAAAACTTCTTAATCTGGAGCATGGCAGCCATGTATTTGCAATGATTACTGCCGAAAGTGAAAACACTATTAGTTATGCAGACAGTCTTCAAGCAAGTTTGGATGAAAATTATGAAGTGATGCCTTATGAAAAAATGCTGCCGCTGCTGGTAACGTATCTTGAAGTATTCGAATCATCTATGATTGTTTTCTATGTTATTATTATTCTTGCCGTTCTTTTCGGAGTCATAAATGCTATGTTGATGGCAGTAATGGAAAGAATGTATGAATTCGGGGTTTTGATGTCTATAGGTATGAAAAATCTGAAACTCTTTATCATGGTTGAGCTTGAAGCCTTTTCGCTGGGGCTTTTAGGATCACTCGGCGGTGCTGCGGGCGGACTCATTATATTTTTCTTTATGAAAGACGGCATTGACCTAAGCGTGTATTCAGAAAGCCTTTCTTCATATAATGTAGGTAACATAATTTATCCGGTTTTAGAGCCTATGATATTAGTTGAGTCTCTTTTTTTGATGACATTAGCCTCAATGCTGGCTGCGGTTTATCCGGCGCTTAAGGCTGTTAGACTTCAGCCGACCGAGGCGATGAGGAAGGTTTAATGTTTTAAATTGTATAGAAACTCGATGTCTTGGATAAAAGAAGGTCTTTATAAAGATAATTACATAAGCGTATGATTATTTTGCATCTCCTTACTAAGCTGTGCTTGGTAAGGAAATTTTCAAAGGAAGTTTAACTTCTCGAGAAAATTGCAATCCC
>CAZOBD010000264.1:0-4099 GCA_964577665.1 uncultured Hyphomicrobiales bacterium | reverse complement strand
TGTGTTCCTCTCCTTACTAAACTCCGATTTAGTAAGGAAAGTATCACAAGAAACTGAGTTTCGCTTGAAATATACATTCCCAAATCGGAGTTTGGGAATGAGGGGAGATCCCCCAAGCCCCCTTATAAATAAGTGGGATGTAAGATTTGCCTTCCTCCCTTGCTTGTAAAGGAGGATTGAGGAGACATCTAAAAGAAATCAAAAATATGCTGAACGGAAAAACAATAGCGGTGGTTGTGCCGGCGTACAACGAAGAAAAGCAGATTGGGATGGTAATTGATACTATGCCCGATTTTGTGGATAGGATTATTGTGGTTAATGACCGCTCTAAAGACCGCACTGCCGATGTTGTGAAAGAGAAAATTGAAAATGATAACAAAAAGACTATTTTTGTAAAGGAAGTTACCAACAAGATACTTAAGAATAAGTATAATCATGCAGAGGTTGTTGCCGGAAAGATAGAGCAGGAAGAGGCAAAGAAGTTTACGCCGTCTGAAATCGTGAACGAAGAACCGGGAAAAGACAGAATTATTTTAATAAATCATCTGAAAAATGCCGGCGTAGGTGGCTCTATTGCAACCGGTTACAAATGGACGAAGGAACACAATATAGACTGTACGGCTGTTATGGCTGGCGACGGACAGATGGACCCTTCTGAACTTCAAAAAATATGTATGCCTGTGGTAAACGGAGAAGTAGATTACGTAAAGGGTAACAGATTGATTCACAGAAGCGCCCTTCTCGTTATTCCGAAAATACGTTACCTTGGGAATTCTATTCTATCTATTCTAACAAAAATCGCATCCGGCTACTGGCATGTATCTGATACGCAGACGGGATATACTGCCATTTCCCTGAATGCTCTGAAAGCTGTCAGGCTCCATAGAATATATAAAAAATACGGCATGCCGAATGACCTGCTCGTAAAGCTTAACATTGCCTTCTGCACTATCAGGGAAGTGGAAATAAAACCGATTTACAATATTGGTGAAAAGTCTAAGATGAAAGTGCTGAAAGTTATACCTAAAATATCTTTTCTGCTTTTTAAATCTTTTTTCAAGCGGCTTTGGTTCAAGTATTTGTTCAGGGATTTCCATCCGCTTTTTATATTGTATCACTTAAGCTTCGTTTTATTTTTCATATCTTTACCTTACGCTTTAAGAATAGCAACAAGAGAACTAAGCGGCGGAAGACTATCTGAAGCCACAATTCTTGCCTTTATGTTTCTTTTTATAAGCAGTTTCCAATCACTCCTTTTTGCAATGTGGATGGATATTCAGGATAATGAAAGGTTGTATAAGTAGTTTAGATGAAACTTCCATGATTAACAAAACACATAAGGGAATGATTGTTTCAAGAAAGAAGGAACCTTCCGAAGGATAAAAATAAAGCAGGGAACAGACATGCCTGTTCCATACAAAATAAAAAGATGAAAGATTTTACATTAGAAGCATACAGGATTTATCTTGAAGAAATCAGGAATAGTTATAAGAATATTATTACATTCAAAGAATATTTTGAAAATTTGAATAAGTATCAAAGATTTTGTGTCTTACGTCATGATGTGGATAGAAAGCCAAAAAATGCACTTAGAATTGCAGAGATTGAAAATGAGATGGGTTTAAAAGCAACATATTATTTTAGAATGAAAAGATCATCATTCGACAAAGCAATTATTGAAAATATATCTTCTATGGAACATGAAATCGGTTATCATTATGAATGCTTGAGCGACACGAATGGTGATTATGATAAAGCATATAAAGATTTTGAAAAGAATTTAGAAAAACTTAGAGCGATTTCTGATATTCAAACTATTTCTATGCACGGAAGACCTTTCAGTAAATTTGATAATCGAGACCTTTGGAAAACAAAACAAGGCAAAGATATTCTAAATGATAGTAATATTCTTGGAGAGGTTTATCTTGACATTGATTATTCAGACATACTATATATCTCCGACACCGGCAGAAATTGGTACTCAGATAGAGCCAATGTAAGGGATAAAGTAGATAGCAAAATTAAAATTGATTTTGAAAGTGGAGAAGAGCTATTGAATTATCTGAATAATAAAACTCATAAGAGATTTATATTTCAGACTCATCCAGAGAGGTGGAGTGACGCCACTCTTCAATACGTTTGCCAAAAGTACAGAGATAATCTCATAAATACTCTAAAAAAATTATGCTCCTCAAATATAAATGAAACCTAACGTTTTAAATAAGCATCTAAAAGAAGTAAAAAAAGGATATTTTGAGCACATGATTTTTGCTTTGAATTTTATACCTCTTTTAATATTAGCATTAATAACAATAACTATACACTCTTTTTTACCATTTTTATTCACAAATACGACGAGTAATATTATCAAGACATTAAATAACAGAATTGATTTTACTCTAAATAAATAATTTAAATATGAGAGGTTAAGATGATAAGTGAAAAAGCAACAATTGGGAAAAATGTTAGTATAGGTAGTTACTGCATCATTGAAGATAACGTAATAATTGGTGATAATACCGTCATAAAGAATTATGTCGAACTAAGAGAAAACACCGTTATTGGTGAACATTGTTTCATAGATTCTAGAGTTTCAACTTCTGGAAATTGTAAAATCGGCTCTAATGTTACATTAAGATATGATACAATAATAGCTAGAGGATGTGATATTGGTGATAATACATATATAAGTCCAAGAGTAATGACCAATAATTTAGATTCTGAAAAAGGAACTATTGGTGGTGCAAAAATAGGTAAGAACTGTTTTATTGGTACAAACTGTGTTCTTCATCATGGTATAGAAATTGGCGATAACGTTGCAATAGGATCATTGGCTTTTGTTAATAAAAACATACCTTCAAGCGAAATTTGGTTCGGTAATCCTGCCAAATTTTACAAAAAGAAATAATATTAAGATGAACACTCCAAGAAAATATAAGAAATATGATGAAATAGGTCTTAACGATCTCTATTATACGATTACTAAAAGAATCAGAAACTATGTCCAGTATTCTTGGCAATGGTTAAAGAACCCTTATAATAAAAGAACAATTTGGGTATTAACAGAACAGAATGAAGATAATGAAGAGAAAATAATTGCACATCATGGACTTATTCCAACTCCCTTCATAGTTAATAATGAGTTTGTTCTTGCAGGTAAAACAGAGAATTGTATGTCTCATCCAATAATCAGAGGGAAAAAGATTTACTTCCCCTTTGAAAACAAATGTTTTGAGGAATCAAAAAGCTACTATGGAATGTTATTTACAGCATCCGGTATAGGTGTAACTTCTAAAGGAGCTCCAGCTCATTTAAGGGAAAAATTGGGATATAAAAAACTAAATTTCTGGAGTAATTATTTTTATTTTGTTTCATATAAACATATGTTTTATAAAATAATATCAATAGAAGGAATATATTACTTTTTATTAAGACTTTTATTTATGATATTTAAGTATCATTCTCAAAAATCCAATCTCGATAAGGAGTTCAAATTTAGTATTACTGAGTCTAATGAAATTATTTTTTTTGAGATTGAACAATTTTGGTTGAACCAAAAAGAGTATTATGGGAATACAATAGATAGAAATCAAAAGTATATGAATTGGAGAATAACCGAGAACCCATACTATCCTCATTTTGTAGCAATCCTAAAAGAACAGGAAGAAATACAAGCATACTCAATTATAAAAGTTGTAGATAAAGCTACTATTCAAATTGTAGATATTTTATCAAATAAAAAAGAAAAAAAACTTGCAGTAGAGATATTACATCAAATAAAAATATGGGCAAATAAAAGAGAATTCTCGATAATTCATTTTCCATTTTTGGAAGGTAATATATGGCTAAAAGAGGTAATTGAAGACGCTGGATTTATTTCATCTGATAAATTGAATAGAAAGATGAATGTCTTTCATCCGTTCCATTTGATAATGTTTAATTGTGAAGATGAAGAAAACACTTACAATTCTGAGAATTGGTTTATTACTGCACTAACTTTAGAAAAATAAGATATCAATTATTATTATGCTCATTCTCATATGGAAAAATAAATGAAAAAACAACTACATAATGAACTACATGAGAGAAATGTTTTAAT
>CAZOBD010000263.1:0-4112 GCA_964577665.1 uncultured Hyphomicrobiales bacterium | reverse complement strand
TTAAAAATAAGGGCTGATGAAAGCTTTGAAGAGATCATCAGCCCGCGGAAAAGAGGAGAGAAAAATTTAATTTTCTCTCCTTGCGATGGAAGTATAAACCTATTGCTAAATTACTTCCAGTTCAAAAATAATAAATTTAGTTTTATTCTGAAAATTATATAAGGAATATAAAATGAAAAAGATAACTTTATTATTGATTTTAACAGCTGTTATATTGAATGTTTTTAGTTTTGATGCATCATCTCAGGGACCTTGCACATATCCTGATTTTGAAATTGTTGAGGCTATTCCATACCCTGATTGTCCAGATTTAGAAATACGTCTTTGTATAAGCTGTAATCCTGCGTCAGCCCAAGTTGATATTAGAATACTGGGGTTTAACGGGATCTGTGATCCGGCTTTGATACCTGCATATATTGATTTTTCCCAAAGTATTATCTTAGCAAATGCAATGTACTATTGTATTTTTGGATGGATACCTTGTGATCAGGGAAGTACAAGAGCTGTTCTGAAAACTCCCTTGTGTTTTATGGAAGATGATCTAAATCCAGGTGATTTTGTATCTTGCAATAATTCATATTGTGTTAAAGAATTCGATATTTGTTCAGAAAACGGTCAGGATATTTGGACACTTGTTGGTACACCTTATATAGAGGGAACTCTTATTTGCGCGCCCATCCTCTGGAGTCCTGGGCTTCCACCTGGCACTTGCTTTAGACTAAATCTTGATTGTCCGTAATGATAAAGTTGAAACAAACTTAATAAAAAATGAATAAAATTTTATAAAGAGATGTCCGACACTAACAGGTGCCGGACATCCAAGAAAAACAGACTCGAATTAGTTCTTTTAATCCAGACTTCTAATGGAGGAAAGTTGTCTGATGTTATCTAATCAAAAATTTAAGGGGCTACAAATGAAAAGAATTTTGATCGCCTTTCTTTACATTATTTTAATTACGGCTTACTCTTTGGCATCTGATTTTGAGCTAATGCCCTTGGGAATGAACTTTAACGGTTCCGTTACAGCCGGGCATCATGTTATTGTTTATTCAGACAACGGTAATTATCTTATAACAACCGACAGAGGAAAAAGCTGGAAACAATATTCTATTCATCCTTTCGGAAACATAAAACAAATAGAAAACCGCGGCGACACGCTTTGGGGCATAATCGAGGAAGGAATATTAATAAGGTCTTGCAATAAAGGATTAAACTGGGAACTGTTTCCTTTTCAACTCGACAGCGGAGATTGTTTTCGCAGCATGGCTACAGGCAGCGTTGATATATTTATAAGGTGTGAAAGAAAAATAATGAGAATTAACAAAGACGGAAATATAATAGTTTCATATAAGGACGATCAGCTTTTTTGCGACAGGCAGGATAAATGGAAAAAAGAATCTTTTTCATATATGGGTAGAAGCGGGGACAGCCTGTTAGTATCAGTCAGCAATTCTCCATTCGATTATAACGGAAAAATCCTAATTTTTTCTGAAGAATTAATACCTTTGGATACAATTAGATTACAAGAGTATTTTCCCCCGTGGCTTGCCGATACTTGGGACTGCAGAGGGTTTGAACTGAAGAATATTCAGAAGTACAAAGGCAGAAATGTGTATTTAATAAATTATCTTCCATACTACAGTAACTCGGATTTTTCCGAATGGACATATATTTATTCTGACGAAAAAATTGGTAAAACAAAGGAAGATTCAGTAATACATGAATATCTTCCAATGTATCATATTAATAATGATTTTATTTACCTGCCCATTATCTACCATAATATTAATAATAATAATGCAATGATGAAGCATTTGAAATATCAGTTCAAAACAAGTAATGCCTTCTGTAATTTTGGCTTAAAAGAGTTTGATAATAGTACAATGAATTTCGGTGTTGAGGGTCGATTATTTGAGAACAGATATTATACTGTTGGTTACAGTTTTATTGATGCATTATCTGAGAGTATATGGAAAGGAAGTTTTATTGTGGTTGAGGACACATTATTCTTTTGGCAAGGTCCTAAAAAAACAATCGTTCAGTCGCGAAATGAAGGGAAAGACTGGGAATTAATTTCTCATTACCAACCTGTATCACCTTTTTTTATTCTAAATGATACTTCTTTTATCAGTCTTTCAAATGTCTATCCCAATCATATTTACTCAAGTTTTGACGGAGGACAGACTTTTATACCTCCCTTAATAGACACATCGAAGTATTACCCCTATTTTCAAGTACTGAACCGTCCTGCATTGCTTTACATAGATTCGACAGGAAAAGGTTTTTTTACTGCTCCGCATCTCGGAAATAATTTTGTTGTCGGCAGAAGCAAAAATTTTGCAGTTACAGATGATTATGGAAAGTCATTCCGTTTTTTTGAGCGTAGAAAAGATATTTTCATAAGAGATATGGAATCATCACTTAGCAATGTTTTCCGGTTTGGCGATAAAGCATTTTTTGCCGTTAATTATTCAGTAGATTCTTCGAGGATTTACAGCGTTGATTTTTCAGAAAATGATCTGCCTGTATATTCTATGGTTACTCAGCGGCAAAAAAACATTATTCATTTTTTTGGAAATGATCTTAAAAATTATTTCATACTTGCTAGAGATGCAGATAAGAAGATTTTTACTGTTCAGGAAACACATGACAGCGGAAAAACTTGGAACGTTTTTAAGAATTTCGGTAAGGATTTAAACGTAAAATATGTTTACGAACATTCCATTGATTCAATTTTTATATCTTCAATAGAACCTCCGGCAGTGTACTTATACCAAAAGGAACTGAATGAAATCGAACTTCTTTATCAGGAAAATACCAATCATTACTCATATTTTCAACTAGTGTGTATTTCAAATCAATTTTTCATTGCCGGCGATAGTATTTTAATGAAAAATTCAGACAGAAACGATCTGGAGAAATGGGAACCATGCGATTGGGATTTCGGAAAGCCGGAGTTCAAATCCTTTATTTTCAAGGGGAACATTGCCTTTGCATATCTAAGTGACAGTTTAAGACCCCCAAATTATTACAGAATTACTTTGAAAGATTCCTCGCCGGTTAACGTAAAACATACATCAGAAAACACAGTAAAAAACTTCTATGCTTCAAATCCGGAGCCATTGCCTGCAAAAACATTCGTGAATGTGAAAATATTCTGGGACGAAATTTTTGATATTCGAAAAACGGCAATAGCAATTTACAATACAATGGGAGTACAGGTTGAAAAGGATGAAAACATAACCATCCTTAACGGTAATGAAAGATCAGCCGAATTGGTGTGGGGATGTACAGGTAAACCTTCGGGTATTTATTTAATTGTTATTGATTTTAATGGTTACAGACGTTCAGTACCGGTTATAGTAGAAAGGTAATGTCATGAAATTTGATATAGGATCATTATTAAATGTAAAATTATTGGAAAGAAAAGATATTCAAAAAATTGATATTTTTTCTTTAGCGACAGGGATGTACTTTATCAAAATCGGGAAGAAAACAATGAAATTTGTTATACATTAAAATTACTTGAGTTTTACGGTTCATTATCATTTATAGTGGGTAATTAAAAAAAATTAGCAGGTATTATTGTATTTATTCCTGCCGCCGGAATATTAAAAAAGAATCAGGCGGCAAATAATATTTGTTTAATTTTTTTGAAAGATAAGAAAATGAAAAAGTTTAAATATGTAATTCTGATATTAATTTTGTTGAATATTGGAAATTATGAAGCAAAAGCACAATGCCAGAATTGTGTCTCTCCTTGGGTTTGTCATCAATTTACTGTCGATGTTGGTAATTGTCAAGATGTATTATATACTGTGTGTGTGAAATGTGATCCAACTCAGAACCGTGCAATTTTTAATATTATTCAAATTGAGAATATTTGCGATGATCCCAATATAACTCCCGATGATATTTGGGATGCTGGGAATCAATATATATTAGATAATATTGAAACATACTGTGGTAACGAACCATGCATAGGTACTTATGGAACTCCATCGAAAGTAAAAATAACTCATTTTATATGTGGAGATAAGTTCTGGGATGGATATAAAGAAACATGGTCCGACAATCAAAGTTGTGCTAAAAGATGTGTTGTAGAATATGAA
>CAZOBD010000262.1:0-4149 GCA_964577665.1 uncultured Hyphomicrobiales bacterium | reverse complement strand
AAAACTGCGACGGCTATCTCGTTGCAATGAACGAGTGCAGCCCCGTTACAGAAGAACCTCTGGACAGGCGAGGTTATACAGTCAATCTTCCCATAAGCTCAAACGATTATGTTGCGGCGATAGTTACTTCGCCAAACTCAACAACTCTTGAAATAGCTGGCATTACTGCAAACAGAAATATTTACATAAAGATCTTCCCCTTTAACTGGGACGGTTCCGATTCCGAAACCTATAATTATCTTACTGAAGGCACTCCTGCATGGACAATATGCAACACCGACGGCACTACCGAAATAGACATTGAAAAAAATAACATGTACATCGGCGGCACGGTTACATACAAAGCATTGGAAAGCATTTCAATATGTACAAACACAGGCAGTTTCTTCATAGTTCCAAGCGGCGGAGACTGCACAATGCGGGCGGGTCAGTCTATAACTATCAATCCCGGCTTCCGGGCTTACAGCGGCAGCAGTTTTCATGCAATAGTAGAAAACTGCGGAAGTTTCACAGCCAGAAAAGCGGCTCCGGAAGAAACGCCCCAGCCCATAAAAGGACTGCCTCCAGCAGAAGAAAACGAAGAATTTATCATCTATCCTAATCCGAACGACGGCGAGTTTACACTTTCTTTCAAAAAGCCTTTTAAAGGAAAGTATGATATAGAAATAATAAATCTTCTTGGTAAAAGAGCTTATTTTCAGAGAGGAGTATCATCGCAAAATACTTCTATTCGTCTTCAGCAAAAATCTTCCGGCGTTTATTTCCTGAAACTTATTAAAAACGGAGAGATAAGGGTTAGAAAGTTTATTGTAAGGTGATTTTTTCTAAATAAAATGCTAATTTACTGAAATCTTTATTCTCATCACCTCATTTTACTCAGATGTCCGGCAATATGTAAATGCCGGACATCTTTCTGAAATCATTATTTTCTTATTTGAAAAAAAAATCCCAAAATATTTGGTATAATAAGATCCCATATCTACAAGTTCAATGCACTGCCTTTCCCAAATCCTTATACTCCAAAGCGGAAAGGCTTTTCAAAAAGAGTAAATTTTCTTAATCCCTTCCTTTTGGGGAAGAGCCGGAGATAGGATCTCTTAGAGTAATGAATAATTTTATTGACAATTTTGGGATAATATTATATTTGTTTTAACTCCTCAAAAACTATTCTTTTTCATATTCGTCAACTTTAAATTGTATAAAAATAAGTTATTCTAAAATATAAGGCGTAAGATGAATTCGAAAGAGATAAGACAATCATTTTTAGATTTTTTTAAAAGTAAACAGCACAGAATTGTTCCAAGCGCACCAGTGGTGCCCCACGGAGACCCTACCCTCCTTTTTACAAATGCAGGGATGAACCAGTTTAAAGACGTTTTCTTAGGCGAAGGCAGACGGGATTACTCCCGCGCCGCAGACACTCAGAAATGTATCCGCGTAAGCGGCAAACATAACGATTTGGAAGAAGTCGGAAGGGACACTTACCATCATACATTTTTCGAGATGCTCGGAAACTGGAGCTTCGGCGATTATTACAAGGCTGAAGCAATTAAATGGGCATGGGAGCTTTTAACAAAAGTATGGCGTCTGGATGAAAAACGCCTTTTTGCAACCGTTTTCCGCACTGACGACGAAGCTTTCGAGCTTTGGAGAAGATTTTTGCCGGAAAATAGAATACTCCGCTTCGACGAAAAAGATAATTTCTGGGAGATGGGCGAAACCGGACCATGCGGACCGTGCAGCGAAATTCACTACGACATGACACCTGATTTTTCGGGCAGGGAACTTGTAAACGCCGGTGTGCCGGAAGTAATTGAAATATGGAATCTTGTATTTATTCAGTATAACCGCAGAGCAGACGGCACTTTGGCAGAACTGTCAGCCAAGCACGTTGATACAGGCATGGGATTTGAAAGAATGTGCGCCATTCTTCAGGAAAAAAACTCAAATTACGAAAGCGATGTTTTTTCGCCCCTTATTGAAGAAATCTCAAAACTAAGCGGCAGGGAATACAGCGCCGATTTAAAAGATCCTGACGGCACTGCAATGAGGGTAATTGCCGACCATGTCAGAACGCTTTCTTTTGCCATAGCCGACGGCGCCCTGCCGGGAAACGAAGGAAGAGGTTATGTGCTGAGAAGAATTTTAAGAAGAGGTTCCCGTTACGCAAGAAATCTCGGGTTTACCGAACCTTTTATCTACAGGCTTCTGCCGAAGTTAATCGATATAATGGGAGAGCAGTTCCCCGAACTTGACCTGCAAAAAGAGACAATACAAAAAGTCATAAAAGCAGAAGAAGAAAACTTTTTACAGACATTGGAACGCGGACTTGCAAGATTTGAAGATATTAAAAGAAAACTGGAAGATGAGAATAAACACACTATTCCCGGCGAAGATGCCTTTCAGCTTTACGATACTTTTGGCTTTCCGCCCGATTTGACCAGACTTCTCGCCGAAGAAAACGGCTTTTTCGTTGACGAAAAAGGCTTTGAGAAAGCTATGAAAGAGCAGAAAGTCCGCTCCAGACAGGCAAGGAAAGTAAAAAGCAAGGAAGCAGAAACAGAGATAATAGAAGCTGAGTCCGAATTCACAGGTTATGAGGAACTGGAAACCGAGGCTAAAGTAATATACTGCAATGAAAACAGAGTTGTTTTAGACCGTACTCCCTTTTACGCCGAGAGCGGCGGACAAACTGCCGACACGGGTGTGATTGTTATTGCCGGTGAAAAATATCTCGTAGAAGATGTCAAAAAATCCGGCGATGCCGTTGTGCATTATCTTGAATCTGAACCGGGAAATGTTACAGGCGAGAAGGTACTCGCAAAAGTGGATGAAAGCCGCCGCAGGAACATCATGAGAAACCACTCGGTTACCCACCTCATGCACGAAGCTCTGAGAAGGGTGCTCGGCAGTCACGTGCAGCAGGCAGGCTCTCTTGTTGCTCCCGAATACATGCGTTTCGATTTCAATCATTTCGAAAAGGTAAGCGATGAAGATTTAAAGAAAATCGAAGCCCTTGTGAATGAAAAAATACTCGAAAACCTTCCCGTTGAAACGCAAGTGCTCTCGCTTGACGAAGCGCAGAAGAATTCAAATATCAAAATGTTTTTCGGCGATAAGTACGGCGATGTGGTACGGGTAGTAACCATGGGAAAAAATTTTTCGCAGGAGCTGTGCGGAGGCACACATGTGCAAAATACAAGCGAAATAGGATTATTTAAAATCATATCGGAATCATCCATCGCCGCCGGAGTGAGAAGGATAGAAGCAGTAACCGGCAAAGGCGTTGAAAAGTATATTGATAATTTAAATGAAAAGCTCTCCAAAACAAATTTGGAGAAGGAAGAGCTGTCCGATAAAATCCGTAAGCTAGAAAAAGAGATAGAATCAATGAAAATAAAAGAAGTTAGCAGTTCATACAACGACTGGATAAAAAGCGCCCATACAGTAAACGGCGCCCGCATAGTTGCAAAACAGGTGGAAGCCGAAAACATCGACCAGCTGCGCGATATGGGTGAAAATCTGCGCAATGCCTTCGGGAAAGAGGGTATCGGTCTGCTCGGTACCGTTGTTAACGGCAAAGTACAGCTTGTATGTGTAGTTACTGACGACCTTAAGAAAAAAACACCTGCGGGCAAACTGGTCGGCGCCGCTGCAAAAGTCCTTGGCGGAGGAGGAGGCGGCAAGCCGCATCTTGCAACTGCAGGCGGAAAAGATACGGAAAAACTCCCCGAACTGATAGAAAATTTCAAGGATATTGCGGCAGAATTTTTAGGATAGGTATTCTTTTTTTGAGAATGCAATGTAATTGCATTTTTTATTAATATACTTAGCTCAACCCGCAGCCTGCTAAGTAACTGCTATTCAGACAGCGCGTGGTTCGGCAAGGAGTTCTGCAAATTTTGCCCGAAATAGATATATTTTTTGTTTTCGTTTATATGGAGCATATCTCAGAAAAGAATTTCGAATAGAGTTCAAGTTTGCTTTTACAGGAGTGCCGGTGCGAAATCAGGAAAAATTTATTCTTATACAACGTTTATTAGATGCACTGCCCTTCAAATTAGCACTTTCCGCCCGCTTGATTTTAGCCTTTGTTAGCGTTTTGTTGTTTTACTTTAATCATTTTCTTCATAGTAATAGGAATAGTCA
>CAZOBD010000261.1:0-4170 GCA_964577665.1 uncultured Hyphomicrobiales bacterium | reverse complement strand
AAAACACACAAGGGAATGATTATTTTAGGAAGATATGCCATGAGATAAGATGGACTCCACTTTAGAAGTGGAGTCCATCTCGAGAAACATATTAAATCCAGACATCTTCGATGCCGCGGAATTTGGCTTCGGTAACGATGTATTTCATTACCTTGGTCATGTGGCCTTTTTCTATCTCGACTATTCTCTCCAGCTCAGGACTGTCACCGACAATATCTTTCAAACCGCTGAAGAAAAGCACCGCTTCTTTTTCCAGTGAATAGGCAGTTTTCAATACGTCGAGCGGGGTAGCGTCTTCAGGTACATTTTTCAGACGCTTGAAAAATTTTCTAAGGTCAACGGCATCCAGATATTCTTTTTCAGTGCCGGAGATCTCGCGGTTATTCTTTTCGACCGAATCAAGAAGCTCTTTGAACTGTGCTTCGTGATCCACTTCATCGGCTGCAAGCATGCGGAACATCTCCCTGAGCTTTTCATTATCACTGAATTTTTTTGCAAGATGATTGTAAAAAGCTTCGCCGAGCTGTTCTGTTTCCACGGCGATCTGAACTGCGTCTTTCACTGTAAAAGCCATTTTTTCTCCATTTTTTATTTATCAATAATCTGTGAATTCTTCTCTTTCAATTTTCTGCGGATTTCCTTTTCATATTCAATTATTCCAAGCTGAATAGAGCCTTTCAGGGTGTGAGGTGCTATTCTTCCGCACTTGCCTTTTCCTTCTGTATCGGGAGCGCACATCCTGAAGCACCACGGGGTACGGTTGCGGGTCATCACGCATCCGAGAAATGTGTATTTGGGAATTTTTTTATGTCTTTTTATAGTTTTTTTCATATTAAATTTTTAGCTGTGACAAAAAATTTAATAAATAAGACAAATAAAAAACAAATTTATTTGAAAAAAAGTTTGTGTTTTTAAGGATGAAAAATGTAGTAAACCGAAGATATAGCCGCAAGAATCCACATGCCCGGATGTATTTCCTTTACCCTGCCGGCTAAAACTTTAATCAATACATAAAAAATGAAACCAGCCGTTATTCCGATACCGATATTATATGTAAAGCTCATTAAAAGAATTGTAAGCACTGCCGGAATGTATTCGGTATAATCGCTGAAATCGATTTTCGTTACAGGTTCTATCATGAAAATACCTACAATCAGCAGGGCGGGAGCATAAGCAAACGGAGGTATGGCGGTTACAAAAGGAGCAAAAAACAAAGACACTGCAAACATCAACGCCACTACCAAAGCTGTAAAGCCGGTTTTTCCGCCGGCTTCTATACCGGCGGCAGATTCGATATATGCGCCGGTAGTCGTGGTACCCATTATTGAAGCGGCTACGGTGCCGAGAGCATCCGCAAGCATAGGTTTCTGCATTTCGGGCAGTTCGCCTTTTTCGTCTAAAAGCCTGCCCCTGACAGACAACCCGATTAGAGTGCCCATAGTGTCAACGAAATCCATTACAAATACAGCAAGTATTACGGAAATGAAACCCCAGCTAAGCGCTCCTGCAAAGTCTATCTTCATAAAAATCGGCTCAAGTGAAGGAGGCATACTTACAATGCTTTCGGGAAATTTTTCCACTCCGCTTATCATTGATAAAATCGTTATAAGCAGAATACCTATCAGTATGGCTCCGGGAATTTTTTTCATTGTAAGAAAGACAATAATAATAAAACCGAGCAGCATAAAAAGTACAGACGGACTTGTAAAGTCTCCCATTCTCAAAGGGGCGTCGGGCGTTCCTGCCACAACAAATCCCGAATCTACTAAGCCCAGCAGTATTATAAAAATACCTATCCCGACGGCAAAGGCGGCTTTGAGCGACATCGGGAAGGCTTTTGCAAGCCATGTCCTTACTTTTAAAATAGTGAGTATGGTAAAAACCACTCCTCCGATGAAAACAGCAGCAAGCGCCGTCTGCCATGAATATCCCAGAACTTTTACGACAGTGTATGCTATGAACGCGTTTTCTCCCATATATGGCGCAACGGCAAAGGGTCTTTTTGCATAAAATGCCATTATCAGAGTGCCGAATACGGCAGAGAGAATTGTTGCAGCCATTGAAGGTCCCTTTGGTATGCCGGCAGCACTCAGTATTGCGGGATTGACAATAATTATGTAAGACATAGTGGCAAATGTCGTCAAGCCGGCAAGAATTTCCTGCTTATAGCTTGTGCCGAATTTTTCAAATTCGAAATATTTCTGCATATCATGTCAGAAGATTTATGATACTTTCATGTTGAGGAAATTTTCTCAGCAGTTCGGATCTTTCAGCCAGCTCAAAATCCTGAAATTCAAATCCGGGAGCGACAGTACAGCCCGTAAGTGAAAATGAATTTTCTTCCAAAGGATAAGCTCCCATCCATACCCCGGCAGGCATCAAAAATTGAAAGACCTGCCCCTCACGGATATTACCGCCCATAACAGCCTCTGTCAATTCGCCGTTTTCAGCTATGTAAATCACTTTTAAAGGACAGCCCGCATAAAAATGCCATATTTCATCTGCTTTTAGGCGGTGCAGCTTCGACAGCTCGCCGCTTTTCAGCAGAAAGTTTATGCAGGTAGAAAAGCAGTGGTCTCCGTCAAATCTTTCAGGCAGTGAGCCTGCAGGAATTTTTTCTTCAGAGCGGTATGTTTCGCAGAACCACCCGCCTTCGGGATGCCTGCGGAGATGTAATTTTTCTATAAGTTCGTCTGCGCTTAAATGCATTTGTTCTATAATTATTTATCAGAATAATTTCACTGCAAAAATATTAAGATTGAATCCTATTAAAAATTATTTTCCGATAATATTTCTTTAATTAATGTAGCCGGAATAAACTCAAAACCGTCTTCGGTTATTATTTTTTCGATCTCCTTAAAAGATTCTGCTATTACATAAAAAGGAATTTTTCCTGAGCATGTCTCTGCGCATAATCTGGAGGGAACGCCGTTTACAGCTCCTTTTTTCGGTTTGAAGCTGTCTGCTCCTATTAGAAAAACATCGCTTTGCAAAACTGTTTTTTCAATTTTGTTATCCGGAAAAAGTTCGGCAGGGACCTTGTGCTTTTTACAGAAATCGACCGTTTTCTTCCCGTAGCTTTTGCCTCTCCAGATAGATTCAACTGCATTTACCTTTATTTCAAAACCTTCCTCAGATGCATTTTTGAAGAATGCCGCCGCAGTAGAACTGTAAGTGCATGTAGCTATCCGCTTGAAATTATTCTTTTTTAGCAGCTCTTGCACAGTATTTTCTATGCAGACTTCTTTAGCCTTCTCCATAAGTTTTTTGATATACTCATTTTTTTCCTCAAAAGAAAATGGCGGAGTCATTTTATCTAATTCTACTATGCACTTTGAAACAATGCTTTGCAGAGCCGCCATCGAAGGTTTGGCGTTTTTCAGCTTTTCTGCGTATTTTATTATTCTCTTTCTGTCTTCGGGATATTCATCAACTATTTTTGTAAAGACATCGGCTGCATTTTTTGCGATAACGCTGCTGCCGTTTTCGAAATCATTTTTAATATTGTCAATCTCTTTTAAAATAAGGTTATGCATCTTACCCTCTCAATTTATATATCAAGTTCAGCAAGCACGGGGCAGTGGTCTGAAGCTTTAGGACTGCACAGCCCCACTCCTCTGAAGCGTCTTCCTGTGTATTTTTCCGCTCTGAGAGGCATGCCCCGCCGCTCAATCTGCACCTTCTTCACTTTTTCCTTAAGCGCATTGGAAACAAGTATGTAATCAAGCTGCCGGTACTCGTTTTTACGTGAATAATAATGAGTCCATCGTTCTTCTTTTTCCAGCCGGTCAACAATATTTTCGGTCTGATCCCAAGTTACCAGACCGCTGATTCCTGATGAGGATCATCAGGTAGGGATAATCTTTATATCCTCCGAGATAGCTGCTTCTGAACCTTTGAAGTACGTCCATCTTATCTCATCATTCCCAAACTCCGATTTGGGAATGTACTTTTCTTTCAAAACTCTGTTTTACATCAAATCAAAAATAATCATCTCCTTGGGAGATTTTCCCTTATCATGGATGTTTCATCTGTTTATTTTTTTTTTACTGTTTATCGAGATGGACTCCACTTCTAAAGTGGAGTCCATCTTATCTCATCATTCCCAAACTCCTTTTGGGAATGTACTTTTCTTTCAAAACTCTGTTTTACATCAAATCAAAAATAATC
>CAZOBD010000260.1:0-4180 GCA_964577665.1 uncultured Hyphomicrobiales bacterium | reverse complement strand
TTAAAAACCGGAAGAGACCCCACCCCTACCCTCCCCAAGGGGAGGGAGATTAAGATTTTAGTTCCCTCCCCTTGGGGAGGGTTAGGGTGAGGCATAAAAAAATAAACAGATTAAACAACCATGATTCGGGAAATCACACAAGGGGATGTTTTTTTAGATTGATTTGCCATATATTGAAGAAAAAAAACGTAATGTAAATTAAATAACGGAAGAGACCCCACCCCTACCCATGAGGAGGGAGATTAAGAATGTAGTTCCCTCCCCTTGGGGAGGGTTAGGGTGAGGCATAAAAAATAAACAGATGAAATAACCATAATTCGGTAAAACACACAAGGGGATGATTATTATTAGATAGATTTGCCATATATTGAAGAAATAAACGTAATGTAAATTAAAAACCGGAAGAGACCCCACCCCTACCCTCCCCAAGGGGAGGGAGATTAAGAATGTAGTTCCCTCCCCTTGGGGAGGGTTAGGGTGGGGCTTAAAATAAACAGATGAAACATCCATGATTTGGGAAATCACACAAGGGGATGATTATTTGAGAGTTAATGCAAAACAGAGTTTTGAAAGAAAAGCACATTCCCAAATCGGAGTTTGGGAATGAGATACGAAATGTCATTCTGTCCCTGTGCCGAAAGCTTGTTTCAGTATTGTTTCAGAATCTCACGAATGTGGAGCACACCCCTTAATCCCCTCTCGGGGAGGAGATGCAATACCTGAGATTCCGTATCAAGTACGGAATGACAAAATATGAATTTTTAAAGTAAAAAAAGATAAACAGATGAAATTGAAACATTTACTTATATTCTGCCTTTTGCTGCTTACAGCAGGGAACTTAAAAGCCCAGAAAGACGATATTTCATGGGATATTTACAACGTAAACACCGTAATAAGAACCGCTTATCAGAACTATGTAGATACGGTTGATATTAAAAAGCTGACCGAGAAAGCTATAGTTTCTGTTTTAAAGGAACTCGATCCGTATTCTGTTTATATCCCGCCTAAACAGAAAAAAGCTAACGATGAAAACTATCGCGGACATTTTCACGGAGTAGGCATTCAGTTTTCTATTATCAAAGATACAATTACTGTAATTTCGGCTCTTTCGGGCGGACCAAGTAAGGAATTGGGCATTATGCCCGGGGATAAAATTGTTTTGATAGACAGCGCGAATGCAGTCGGGGTCAGCAATGATGACGTAGTTAAAAGACTGAAAGGTCCAAAAGGCACTAAGGTAACAGTCCATATAAAACGCTCAGGCGAGCCCGAACTGCTTTTTTTCGAAATCACAAGAGACAAAATACCCCTTTACAGCGTTGACGGTGCAGTACTGATTGACGGTACTGACATCGGTTATGTTTCTTTGAACAGATTCATTGAGACAACATATAAAGAGCTTACCGATTCTCTGAAAAACCTTCGGGCAAGGGGTATGAAGCGGCTGATATTAGATTTAAGGGGCAATCCCGGCGGTTATATGGATCAGGCTTTTCAAGCGGCAGACGAGTTCATCGAAGGAGGTGAAGAGATTGTATCCACTAAAGGCAGAAACGGTATGTTCAATCAGAGACTGCTGGCTTCCACCCGCGGAGATTTTGAAGACATTCCTTTGATTGTTCTAATCGACGGAGGTTCCGCGTCTGCCAGTGAAATAGTTGCCGGAGCAATACAAGACCTTGACCGTGGTTTGATTGTAGGCGAAACATCTTTTGGTAAAGGATTGGTGCAAAGGCAGTATGATTTAGAGGGCGGAGCCGCTTTCCGAATCACAACATCGAAATACTATACTCCATCCGGCAGATGTATCCAAAGGCCTTACGAAGATGAAAAAA
Organism: uncultured Hyphomicrobiales bacterium; assembly: GCA_964577665.1. Classification (GTDB taxonomy): domain Bacteria; phylum Bacteroidota; class Ignavibacteria; order Kapaibacteriales; family UBA2268; genus CAYVTD01. The sequence goes on along the minus strand of CAZOBD010000260.1, from coordinate 2,345 downwards.
GATGGCGCCAGATGAAAGACCGTCTGGATCTGGAAGAAGGTGCCAACATCAACCATGAATTAGAAAAATACGAGAAAATGGAAGAAAGCGATTCACTGCCTCCTATATACAAAACGAGGAACGGCAGGAACGTTCTCGGCGGCGGCGGCATCAGCCCCGATTTTATTATAAAGTACGAAAAGCTTTCTGATTTTTACAGAAAACTCCGTTCAAAAAATATTTTCTTTAATTTTACTGCCGCTTATTTAAAAGAAAACAAGGATAAGATTGAGAACAAGTATAAAAATGATTTCACTTCTTTTTTAAGAAATTTTGAACTCAGCAGCGGGGATTTGGAACTTTTGCGGGAAATGGCTGAAGGCAGAGGTGTGGAATGGGATGAAGAAAAATTTGATGAAGATAAAGATACTTTAAAAACTATGCTAAAAGCCGGAATTGCAGGCAATATCTGGGACAATAACGAATATCAGGCATGTTACCTGACAGTTTCCAAACACGTTCAGAAAGCAATTGACCTGTTTCCACAGGCTGAAGAATTTTTAAAATAAGAGTAAATAAAATGAACGATAACAATAAATTGAAATTTGCCCTTGCGGGGATAAATCATAAGACTTCGCATATCGATGTAAGAGAAAAGTATCAGTTCAACCGGCAGGAATTAGCATCTGCTTTGGAAGTAATAATTGCTTTTGAGGGGGTCGATTCATCCGTAATATTATCGACTTGCAACAGGACTGAGTTTTATCTCTCAATAAACGAAAGCACAGATTTATACCAATTAATTTCCGATTTCTATAAAAAATACAGGAAACTGGATTTGGATAATGATAAATCCTGCTTTTATTTTATTGAAGGAAAGGAAGTTACACGGCATCTTTTCAGAGTCATCTCAGGTATGGAATCTCTCGTTTTCGGAGAGTACCAGATACAGGGACAGGTAAAAGAAGCATACAGCACAGCCTGCAATGCAAAAACCGTAGAAAAAGCGCTGCATAAGCTTTTTCATGCTGCATTCCGTACCGGGAAAAAAGTACGCACACAAACAAAACTCAGCGAAGGAAGGCAGTCCGTCAGCGGCATGGCTTCTCAGGCTTTGATTGACTTTCTTCCGTCAGATAAAACAGTGTTAATAATCGGCGTGAATGAAAATTCTAAGATATTTGCACAGGAGCTGCTGAAAAACGGGTTTAAAAACTTTATCTTTGCCAACAGGACAGTTTATAAGGCTGAAATGCTTGCCCACCAGTACGGCGGAAAAGCTGTCGGGATGGAGAAGCTTGAAGAAGCTCTGCATGAAGCGGACGGAGTTTTCACAAGCACTGCAAAACAGGGTTTCGTTGTAGATTCCGATATGATTAAAAGGCTGAATGAAGCCGCTGCCTGCCCCTTAGTTTTTATTGACATGGCAGTGCCGCGTGATATTGATAAAAGCACCTTGAAGGCAGATACAAGATATTTTGACATAGGCAATCTGAAAGTGTTTCTTGAAGATCAAAAAAAGCGGCAGTTTCTGGACCTGCCTCAGGCAGAAAAAATAATTGAATCGGAAGCCGCCCTCCTTGATGAGTGGACAGCGCATCAAAATAATAATCTGCTGGAACCCTATGCAGAGAAATTTGAAATAGTGCGGCAGGCTCTTTTGGAAGAGAACCATAAACAGTTTTCAGATGAAGCCTATCAGAAAGTTGACCGGCTGACACGAAGCCTTGTACACCGTCTGCAGTCCACATTTGTAAGAATTCTGGTAAAATCGGAGTAATGCCTCGAAATCTTTATCCGGCAATGCTGCCTTCAATATAATCCCTTAAATACTTGTTTTCGGCACGTATTTCTTTAAACTGAGCTTTTACGACGTCCCCGATAGAAATGATACCGATTAATATTTTGTCGCTGACGACAGGCAGGTGCCGGATTTTGTTGTGTGTCATTACCGATTCGACATACTCAATATCATCATTAGGTTCGACAACAAGTATTTTTTTAGTCATTATGTCTTTGACCTGTATTTCTTTGAATTTATCAGGTTCATTATATGCAACCCTGACAATATCTCTTTCACTTATTATACCCACTATTTTAGCGGAGTCGTTGAGCACCAGAAGGGCGCCTACGCGGTTGTTTACCAGCACTTTCATTGCCTCAAAAATCGGTTTGGTGCCGCCTATTGTGAAGACTTCGGGGCCTTTCAGCTTTAGAATCTCTTTAACCTTCATAGTGTTACCTCAGATTTTAATTATGTAACAATTTTTAGTGTAAATGTAGTAAGAATATTGAAGATTTAATAAAGAAAATATTTTTTTTTATGATTAAATGATTCGAGACAAAATTTTTTTATTATTTTAGAA
>CAZOBD010000259.1:0-4224 GCA_964577665.1 uncultured Hyphomicrobiales bacterium | reverse complement strand
GCGGAATTTAACAACTACCTGCCTCGTCAGGGCGAATCGCACTGCTTCAACGTAGCCCATGAAATGGAAGCCGAAGCTCTTGAGATTATCGAGCCCAGCGGAGACATTTATGTTGGACGCCCCGTCCGTCCCATAGTCAAGGTCGGCAACAACGGCGTCAGCGACATGTCCGATGTGCCAGGCACCATGACAATCACCGATGATCAAGGCGACGAAGTATATATCTCAAATGTAATTATACAAGATATACCCGCAGGCAGATATAACACAGTATTTGTAAGGCTACCCGATGACTTCGTGCCTCCGGAAATGGGCACTTACGAAGCATGCTTCACTGTTAATTCACCGGACGATCCTGTGGATAACAATAATACTGTTTGTGCAACTTTCAATGTAACATCTGCATTAGAAGGCGTTTACACCATCGGCAGACGTTTTGAAGGCGAAGACAGAAACTTCACAACGATTCAGGACGCAGTTGACGCTCTTTATCTTGAGGGTATAACCGGTGATGTGTTTTTTGAATTCACAGACGACTACTACGAAGTGGGCGATGAATTCAACGACATCGAACCCAGCGTTGACATGACCTCATACATCGTCGGCTTAGGCGAAGAGAACCAGATAACCTTCCGTGCGGCGCAGAACCGCTCTGTACAGCGCGGCGGTGTAGAGATACACTTCGCCGGCGGCAGCGGCATAGGCTTCAAGTTCGGGCAGTCGATAATGCCCTCGAACGTTAACGCTCCCGTGCACGTAGTCCGCGAGAGCAAGAAGAAACAGTTCGCCAACTTCCCCGGCTACGTAACCTTCGACGGCGGAGACATCAAGAGCCTCAAGTTCGTCGTTGACAATGCCGATACGGAATTCCGCACGGCATTCTACCTCGGCAACGGCACCAAGAACGTAACGATAAAGAACTGCTTGATAGAAGACGCCATGCCCAACGGCTTGTGCTCCCTTCCGCATTACATGTTCAACTCGGGAAGCTCCGCTTTTGAATACGAGCCGGACAACCGCTCCACCGACGAAACGGTGAAAGCATACACCTCGGGCATCCTGCTCAGAAGCATGGTACCCCAGGACGAAAACGACGCCAACCCCTACGGACTCGATACATTAAACAATGCCCAAAACGTAATCACCGGCAATGAAATAAGCCATTTCGGCTACGGTATCGTTTCGCTGGGCACCGGCGTACTCTTCCGCCAGGGACATGCGGAATATCATAAATACTACAACAACAATAACCTGTATGAAGACAACATCATCAGCGATGTCAGCCGTGCAGGCATGTTCTTCGGCTACGAGACAAACTCGACGGTCCACAACAACCGCATATACAACGTCAGCGGCATCTGCGGCACGGATGCGGCGGGCATCATCTGCGGCGGCGAAGGCGAAGGCGGCTGGAACGGCTACCACACCATAGCGATGAACATAGACGGCAATGAGATAAGCGGCGTAAGCTCTTCAATGATGAGTTACGGCATCAAGATAGAACAGGCACAGACAAGCTTTCAGCACCCCTCCAAGGGCGTGGTAACCTTCCCCGACATGCCAGAAAACACATTGGTGAAGAATAACGTCATCTGGGGACTCAACGCCGAAAGCGCCATGGCAAGCCGTGCAGGCATCCGCCTGTTCACCGAACTTGCAATGGACAGCGGCGACTGGTTCCTCAACCAGCTCAAGCCCGCAATACCGGACTACCTGACCCGCGGCGACATGGTTGTCAACAACACCATAATAATGAATGACGACGCTCAGACCAGCGAAGGCGTCATCGTCGGCATAGGACTGCAGTCGGTACAGGGAGCCGCAGTGAAAAACAATGCCATAGCTCTCGAAGACGTGGACGTTTCTATGGACAACCCCGCTTATGCAGGCATATTCTACGAAGGCATGATGCCGAAAGAAGCAGAAGTAATGAGCGACTACAACGCCTTCTGGTATCCCGAAGGCAGCGGAGCCGCAGTTTACAGATTCATCGAAACAGATAATAACTTCGACATACTGGAAGGCACCGAAGAAGGCAGCGGCGATATGTACGCAGCACTGAGACAGTGGCAGAGCTGGACAAAAATGGACATGAACTCGGTGTTCGGGGACTTCACCCGCGATTTAATCTATACGGGCAGCGAACCCATGCAGAGCCTGCGGATAGACCTTTATCCCGAACCACCTCTGGGCTCTATCCTCAACAACCGCGGCGAGAGAATCCCCGCAGTAGAATTCGACATAGACGCCCACGTAAGAGGTCCGGCAGGACAGCGCTATGACATCGGCGCCTTTGAGTTCGACGGACGCATGTTCATAACCGACGTGGAAGTGATGAACATCCCGCAGCCGGGCAGCTACATGGCAAACACATTCAACGACAATGCCGAATACGTGATGGCTTACGACCCGGTGGAAGTAATGGCGAGAATCCGCAACAACGGCAACCTCGACCTTACCGGACATAAGACATACATCTATATCTTCCGCGAGAATCCCGACGGCAGCTTCCCCGCAGGCGAAGCCAGCGCCGAAGTAGCCGATACCATAGAGTTCAACATACCGCAGACAGAGACCATAGAAGTAAACTACGACTTTGCCGACGGCGAAGACAAAGAGTTCTATCCGATGACATACACCGACTTAATCGGTCATGTACCGGCTTACGTAGTACCCAGACGCTTCACGCACATGGAAAACAACGTAACGCCGAGATACCGGATAGAGATCCACGTAGAGGCAGACCAGAACAACGAAAACAACATGATGAGCAAGATAGTGCGGTTCTACCATCCGCGCAGCGACCTGCGGATACTCATCAGCAACGAGAATGCCGACGCAGAGCTTGAGTTCCCGCTTCCCGGCGACCCGCAGCCCTTGCAGGACGAGATAGCCGGAAGGCTGAACTTCGACACCTTGGCGGCAGTGATGGAAGACCTCGGCTGGAGCTTCGAGTGGGATGCTCCCGAAGGCAGAATAGACGTATTCAACCGCAACGCATGGGAAGAAAAAGCCGTTGACTACACGTCGTACCGCACCCTTTTCTACTCCGATGCCGAAGACAAGGCATTGACGCGCTGGCAGAGAGTTGACATAGAGAAATACCTCGACGAAGGCAGCGTCAACGAGAAAGCAAATCTAGTAATAGGCAGCCAGGAAATGGTAAGAGAGAACATGGACATCTACGGCGGTTTCCTCAGCGAATACCTCAGAGCGGAATATGCCGAGCCGGGCAACCCGCTGGGCGCCAATGATGCGTACATGGACTGGTATATAGACAACGATGCAAACACGGTAACGGGCGTAACAGTGGGCAGAGACCTTCAGAGCACGATAAAGGCAACGAACTTCACCAAGTACACGGGCGACACGCCACCGTACTGCGGCTTGATGGGCGTAGTTCCTCAGGGCGAAGGCTTGGCAAACACTGCTTATGTTTATGACAACGTAACCGGCGGCAACACCAATGTAATGGGAGTTGCCCAGACCACACTGACCCGCAACGTAGTGCTGTTCGGAGTTGACTGGAGGCATTGGGAAGACGCCGAGATGATAGTAAGAGCGTCAATCGACTATCTGGAGAAGAACGGCGGCGTAGTGGTACCGATAGAGCTTGTCAACTTCGACGCAAAAGAAAACGGCGGACGCGTAAACATCTTCTGGAAGACGGCAAGCGAGCTGAACAGCGACCGTTTTGAAGTAGAAAAAGCGGAGATGACCGATGCCGGCAGGAGCATGTTTGGCGAGATAGCCGAAGTGGAGGCGCAGGGCAAGAGCGACGCACCGGTCAGCTACGGACCTGTTGTTGACAGAGACGTCAGCTACGGCGGAACCTACTACTACCGCTTGAAGATGATAGACTTGGACGGACAGTACAAATACAGCGATGAAGTGGAAGTGCAGATGGGCGCGGGCAGCCTTTGGATGAGCGAGCCTGTCCCCAATCCCGCCAATAGCGGAGCAGAGATCGAATACAGCCTGCCGCAGGACGGCAGCGTAGAGATAGCGGTCTTTGCCGCGGACGGCAGGAAGCTGATGACAGTGTTCAGCGGCAGCATGCCAGCGGGCACGCACACGCAGAGCCTTGACACCGGCACACTTCCCTCAGGCGCCTGCAGCGTAGTAATAAAGAGCGGCGGCAAGATGCAGAGCAGACAGCTCCGCATAGCCAGGTAAGCTTTGTAAATAAGCATACCCCGCCATGAAATAAAGAAAGCCCTCCGG
>CAZOBD010000258.1:0-4244 GCA_964577665.1 uncultured Hyphomicrobiales bacterium | reverse complement strand
CGCCATCAGCGGCACATTCGGGAACCGCTTCTTCACAAGCGGCAACGTCGGATGGTCGAGATTCGGCTTGTTCGGCATGGCAGTCACACCCAACCGTCCACGCGGCTTACGCCCCGCCGCCGGTTGCATCCTCCTGCTTGAGCAGTTCCACAAAGCGATCGAGCACGCCGATCCACTTCTCGTTCATTGCGGGCCACTCGTACGCCAGCGCGTCGGCCAGCGCCACGGTGTCGTTCGCCACGAGCAGATCACGCAGCACCTTCAACTGCTCGAGCAACTCCCCCACCACCTGCGGCATCGTGTGGCCGTCGAATGAGAGCGCATCCAGGTCGATCCGCAACAGCGCCGCCGACTGCTGAACCACCTGCTGCGCCTGCTGCCACGCGTTGAACGCCTTCCCGATCAACTGCATCGCCTCGGCCGCCTTGTCCTCCTGCAACAGGTCGGCCGCCTCCTCCTGCCACCTGCCGGCCTCGACCAGTTGATCCCGCGCCTGCTCCACGCTGGGAATCACCAGCCCACGCGGGTCGGCGCTGTAGATCCGCAGTTCGCCGTCCACCGGCTCGTGCTGCTCGGCCTCCAGGCGATCCGGGTCGAGCGTCTCGCCGTCAATCTTGACTTCGACCACCATCCGCCCCTTCGGCGAAAGGCTGTCACGATGTAATCGCCGATATCGCAGGGATCGATGAAGCGGTTCTGACTGATCAGCACTCGGTCCTGCTTCGCGAAGAAAGGCAGCTCACGTTCGGTCCGGATCGTTCGCTTGGAGATGGGATCCACGTACAGAAGTCGTTCGATGATCTTGCCGTCCACGACGGACTCAGAAACGATTTCCGGGACGTCCTCAGGCTTAACGCTGCAGTAGAGCACGCCGAGAGGCTCGAGAATCACCAGCGGCTCTGCCTGGCAGAAGCCTTGGCAGCCGGTGACGCGAAGGTGGACCCGATCGGTTAGCTTGTGCTTGGCAAGCTGTTCCTGGAGGGCGCTCAATACGCGCAACGATCCGGATGCCTGCCCGCAGGTACCCGACGATAGGGTAAGACGAATGGGGCTGGCAGTCCTCTCGGCATTGAGCTGGTCGCGGAGCGAGGACAGGGAATCGGCATCCTGGAGCCTAAGCACTGACACGCACCTCCTCATCTTGCCGGCGGATCATCTCCAGGAGGTCCCTGAGCTTGGCGGGTGTCATGTGGTCGTAATACTGCCCGTCGACCACAACGACCGGAGCCAGCGCGCAGGCGCCGAGACAGTTGACCGTCTCGACCGTGACGGCGCCGTCGTCTGTCGTTTCGCCTGGCCCGGACAAGCCGAGCTGTGCCAACGCCTCGTCCAAGATCCGCGGCGCGCCTCGGACGTGGCAGGCCGTCCCCAGGCATGTCGTGATCACATGCCGTCCTCGCGGCTTGAGGCTGAAGGCTTTATAGAAGTTCGCCAGCCGATACACCTCGATCAAAGGCACGCCGAAGACTGTGGACACCCGTCGCAGCGCCGGCTCGGGCAGATAATGACAAGCGTCCTGGATGTCCTGGAGGACCTCGATGATGGCGAAGGGCTCCCCCCCCCTCCCGTCAAGGATCTCGTCAAGATCGTTCGGCTGGATCTCCATGGGTTTCCTCCCGGTCTATTCGCCGGCCCCGACGCCAGGCCCCGCCGCGTTTCGGTCGGGTCGCTGGGTTGGCTCAAGCGGCCGCATCTTGCCGATTCTCACGATGTCCCACACACCGACGGATACCAAGGCACGTTCCCGCAACCGCCGCGACAAGGCTCGGGCCAGCCGTATGTGGTTCGAAACGTGGCATGGTCTTGCCGTTATTATAGCCTCTCGCAGGGCCACCGCAACGCCACTCGCCCGCATTAGGCACGATTTCTGGGCCATGCGTGAGAGAGCCATGGTCGGAACCCCTATAGATAACGGCAATATTGCCGGTAATGCCGTGGCAGTTCTCGGGTCCCGCCGGGCCTTAGCAACCCCTTCCATCCGCCGTCCGGCGCCTCATGGACCGCCGTCCCAGCCCCTAACCGTTGTAGGGACACCCCTAATTAGCGGCAATTTTGCCGAAAACGCGTTTCATAACCGGCACGTTTGGTGGTAGACTCGTCGGGCATGAGAGAGAAGACTGAAGAGCGACGCCTCGCCATCCTCCGCGTGCTCCGCGAGGCCGGCCGGCCCTTGGGCAGTGCCAGGATTACCGAGGGACTCGCGTCCATGGGGTACGACCTCAGCGAGCGAACGGTCCGGTTCCACCTCCTGGACATGGACAAGAGCGGCCTGACCGAACACCTCGGCAGGAGTGGACGGCGGATCACGGAACGCGGCGCCAGCGAGTTGTCCCGGGCCAGGGCGTTCGAGAAGGTCGGCTACCTCTCGGCCAAGATCGATCAGATGACCTATCGGATGTCGTTCGACCTGACCCGGCGAAGCGGTACCGTGGTGGTCAACGTCAGCCTCATCGACAGGGACCAGCTCGATCGCTCGATCCCACTGATGGAGCAGGTCTTCGCCTCCGGCTATGCCATGGGCAAGCTCGTCGCCCTACTCCGACCCGGTGAGCGAGTCGGAGAGATGGCCGTCCCCGATGGCTCGCTCGGCATTGGAACCGTCTGCTCGATCACCCTGAACGGCGTCCTGGTCTCCCACGGAATCCCGACCAACTCCCGGTTCGGCGGGCTGCTCGAGCTGCGAGACAAAAAGCCCGTTCGCTTTGTCGAGTTCATCAACTACGACGGCACGACGCTCGACCCGCTCGAGATCTTCATCCGGAGCGTCATGACCGACTACGTCAGCGCCACCGAAACGGGCAGCGGTCTGATCGGCGCCAGCTTACGGGAGGTCCCGGCCGACAGCCGCGACCGGGTGATTGAACTCGGGCGGCAGATGGCGGACGTCGGGCTTGGGGGGGTCTTCATGATCGGGTGGCCGGGTCGTCCGCTCCTGGAGATCCCCGTCAGCGAGGGGCGCGTCGGCCTGATCGTCATCGGCGGACTGAATCCGGTGGCCATCCTGGAGGAGAAGGGCATCCGCGTCCACCGAACCGGCGCCCTGGCGGGTTTGATCCACTACGAAGAGCTTTTCAACTACCAGGAGCTGAGGACGCGCGCCGGAAGTCTGAGCTGATCCCTGCCCGCAGTCCTCATGCCACAACGCCCCTCCCAGCTTGTCGTCCGCGTGGGTCCAAGCGGCCTCGTCCGCCAGATGCCAAACGTTTCGCGCGAAGTGAGACAGAAGGCCCTTGGGGTGAGACTACGCCCCCGCACCGGTCTCAAAGCGGCGGAGGCCCACTGCTAGCAATGAGCTGACGCGAAGGACCGGGTTCGTGCGGGAAGATTACGGTCATGCCCGATGCCGCAAGCGAAACCTTGCGCGGCACAGAAGCCGCCGCAGAGGCATACGCTGGTCTCATGCACACCGAAACCATGGCCGTCAACAGGCGCATTCCGCCAGGGCGCGGTACGGTGCCGGCGAAGCCCTCGTTACTTTCGTTCCTGCGGTGCGAAGCTGCCGGATGGAGTCGTTGGTTTCACGGAAGCTCCCGGATCCGCAGCTCCTTGAACTCGATCGGCGCGCCCTCGGACTCGAGGCACAGATATCCCGTGCGAGGCTGGCAATCGGTGCCGCCGGAGACCTCCTCGCCGTTGACCCACAGACGGACCTCGCCGTTGATGCAACGCACATAATAGTGGTTCCATTGGCCCGCGCCCTTGCTGAGGTTCTTCGAGGGGAAGCTCCGGCTTCCGTTCGGCGAGAGGGGAGGAAAGGGTTTCATCTTCGATCGGCCCACGGGGAAGACATCCCCGTGGCACGTGAACCAGTTACCCGGCTTCTTCGTTCGCTTCTCGTACTGTTCGGCGAAGCCCAAGTCGAGCACCTGGACCTCGATGCCATGCGGCAACCCGGGCTTGCCTTCCTTGGCGAGCTTCTCGATCGAGTCGTCGGTGGCCCACACAAACACGCCGGAATTGCCGCCTTCCTTGCGGTGGCACCATTGGAGGGAAAGCTCGAAGTTCGTGAACTTCTTCTTGGTGCGCAGCACGCCGACCGGCTTGCCGGTGCAATGCAGAACCTGGCCCTTCCACGTCCACGTGTCCGGGTTGCAGTTAACGTTGGTGAAGTCCTTCGCCTCCAGCGCCCGCCATCCCGGTCCGGTTCCGTCAATGCACGCCTTAGGCCGTTCCGACTCCTGCTCCGCGCCGACCAGGAAACCCGCACTCGCCACGCTTGCGAGGACCCCAGGCAACACCAACCA
>CAZOBD010000257.1:0-4284 GCA_964577665.1 uncultured Hyphomicrobiales bacterium | reverse complement strand
AGCCCCCTTATTTATAAGGGGGTTGGGGGATCTCTTCAAAAATAATCATCCCCTTGTGTGTTTTTTTCCTAATCATGGACCTTTCATTTGTTTATTTTTAACTTGAACCCCACCCTGACCCTCCCCAAGGGGAGGGAATTCAATAACTTAGCCCCCTTATTTATAAGGGGGTTGGGGGATCTCTTCAAAAATAATCATCCCCTTGTGTGTTTTTTTCCTAATCATGGACCTTTCATTTGTTTATTTTTTAATTTTTGCAAAAGATAAACGTCGATAAATTAATAAGCCGCAGCTATTGCAATTGACAAAAACTTACTTTTTTCGCTGTCTGCCCTTGAAGTTAAAACTACCGGACAGGCTGCACCGAGAATGATTGCAGCTACGGAAGCTCCCGCAAAATATGTGAAACTCTTGTAAAGAACATTGGCGACTTCAATATTAGGCGCCATAAGTATATCTGCATCTCCGGCTGTTTCGCTATCAATACCTTTGTGCTCGGCAGCTTCTTTAGAAACAGCGTTATCAAAAGCTAAGGGCCCGTCAACGATACAGTTCTTTATCTGCTTTCTTTTGTTCATCATAGTCAAAAGAGCTGCATCTGTTGTTGGAGGCATTTTTGGATTTACCCCTTCAATAGCAGCAAGGCAGGCAACTTTCGGTGTTTCAACGCCGAGATGGCGGAAAAAATCAACGGCATTTTTGATTATTTCTACTTTATCACTTAGCTCGGGAGCTATGTTTTGAGCAGCATCGGTTAGTCCGATTATTTTATGATATGCCTTAATTTCGAAAATGCCGGTATGGCTTAGAAGACCTGCTTTTCTTAAACCGCTGTCTTTATTTAAAACAGCTCTGAGATAATCTGCCGTTGAAACCATGCCTTTCATAAGAATCTGAGCCTTGTCTTCGCGTACAAGTTCAGCTGCGGTTCGGCAGGCGGCGGCAGGGTCATCTTCAGAGATTATTTCTACGCCGGCGAGGCTAAATTTTATCTCTTCAGCTATGTCTTTTATTTTTTGCGGTTTACCAACTAAAATCGGTTCTGCTATACCCGTGCGCCTGGCATCGGCAACTGCTTCTAAAACAGGCATGTCTTCGGCAGCAGCCACGGCAATATATTTTTTAGGTTTTTCCTTGGCAATGTCTGCAAGTGCGTCAAGCGTTTTAATTTCCATGTGTTTTTCCTTTATTTTTCATTTATCTCAGTTTAATATGTTTATTTTCCTTTCCGGCTTCAGATGTCCAACATCCGGCAGATGTTGGACATCTTTTCCCTCCTGCTGCGTCATTGCGAAGAAATCAAACCGTTAACTGCTTCTTACCTCTCACAGTTCTTTTCCCTCCTGCTGCGTCATTGCGAAGAGCGAAGCGATGAAGCAATCTCCAACAATCAGTAGATTTTAGAGATTGCTTCGCGCTGCTCGCAATGACATTTCCCATCACATTCCTAAACTCCGATTTGGGAATGTAGTTATCTTTCAAAACTCTGTTTTGCATTAACACTAAAGTAATCAGCCCCTTATGCGTTTTCCCTTATCATGGATGTTTAATCCAAACTTCCGATTTTCTTTTCTACTGCATCGAGAATAGCACACGACTTGACTACACCCTTCATTTTTGTATGGTCGGGGAAAAGGGGCCTGTCTATGTCTAAAAATTCAACATGCTCTCTGATTACTTTTCTGGCTGCTGCAACTCCATTTCCATTCTTGAAATCTCTTATGTCGAGCGCCTGAGCCGCCGCTATGAACTCAATTCCAAGCACACCGTATGCATTGTCAAGTATCTGCGCATTTTTCAGAGCCGTATTCATGCCCATAGATACAAAATCTTCCTGATCGGCGGCGGCAGGTATGGATTGAACCGATGCCGGATTAGACAAAATTCTCTGCTCAACTATAAGCGAATCGGCTGTGTACTGGCTGAGCATAAGACCGCTGTAAAAACCGGGGTTAGTAGCTAAAAATGCAGGCAGTCCCTGGCTTAATGCAGGATTGAGAAGCCTGTTCAACCTGCGCTCTGAAAGGACGGAGACCATAGTAATTGCAGCTCCTGCAAAATCCATCGGCAGTGAAACGGGAGTACCCTGAAAGTTAGCTCCGGAAAGTGTGTATTTCTCTTCTGTGAGGAAAATCGGATTATCCCCCACCCCGTTCAGTTCCGTTTCTACCTGACTGCGTGCATATTCCACAGCATCATGTGCGGCGCCGATGACCTGCGGCGTAGAACGCATAGAGTAAGCATCCTGTACTTTAGTTTTTACTCTGCCGGAAAGCAAATCGCTGCCTTCAATAAGCTTTTTAATAGCGCGGGCGCTTCTTTGTGCGCCTTTGAATCCACGGAGTTCGTGAAGGCGGATGTCATAAGGTTTCATATTTGCAAGCAAGGCTTCAAGAGACATTGCCGCAGCTATTTCAGCCTGCTTCAGCCAGTTGTTGAAATCGTAAATATGCAGAGCGCTCATGGCAGTTAAAAGATTTGAGCCGTTTATGGCAGAAAGGCCGTCTCTAGTTTTCAAGCCGGGTATAGTAATGCCTGCTTTTTCAAAAGCTTCTCTGCCGGACATTCGCTCTCCCTGATAAAATGCTTCGCCTTCGCCCATAAGCAGAAGAGCCGCCTGAGACATCGGCGCCAAATCGCCGCATGCCCCCACAGAACCCTTCTGGCATACAACGGGAGTAACACCCTTGTTGAGCATTTCCGCCATTGTTTGTGTTATTTCGGGACGGCATCCGGAATTTCCGTGAGCGTGTACGTTTATTCTGCCTGCAATAGCTCCCCGCACATATTCAGTAGGAGCGGGGTCACCAATACCCGCAGAATGATTATAAATGAGGTATTTTTGGAACTCTTCGAGCTTGTCGTCGTCCAAAACCATCTCTGAGAATTCGCCGATACCGGTGTTAATTCCGTACATAATCTCTTTGGATTTCACCTTTTCCATCAGCATTTCCCGGTTAGCCCTGATTTTTTCATAACAGGACTCCGGCACTTCCACTTTTTCGCCGTGCCTTGCAATTCTTACAAGCTTTTCTATCGTAAGGCTTTTTCCGTCTAATTCTATCGCCATGTTATACCTCGTTTAAGTAAATTTTTAGTAGTTCATTTGAGTCTGATTTTAAAAGCATATTTTAGTTGTTTTCTTAAAAAAAGAAGAATTTTCTTCTTAAAAATGATGTTAAAAAAAAGAAAATGCTTAAATTTGCCTTTAAATGAAAATATTTACACTATTGCGATGCAAATTTAAGAAAATATTTTTACTTATTTTAATTATCAAATTATTTTTATATTACCTTTTTAAAATGAACCCTTTATTCTTTTCTTTCCCTTTAGAAAAATGCAATAATATACCCCTACTGTCGTGGCACTTATTAACGAAAGATAAATATTTTGTTTTTTTAATACTTAGAAAGAAGGATATGAGTTTAAAACATTTCGCACTTATTACCGCATTTATTTTATTGTTTACCGCCTGCAATAATGACAATGACGAAAAGAAAAACCGTGGTGAAGAGAATGACGCCATGATGGAGCAAACACAGCCCCCTCAGCAGATGAACCGTCAGCCGCAAAATATGGGACAGCAGCGGCAAATGGGAATGCAGCAGCAGAAACAGCAGCAAACGGGACAGAAACAACAAATGCAGCCGGGTCAGATGCCCGGTCAGCAGCAACCTCAGCAGGGACAAAAACTTGAGGTAAGCGATGCGGAGCTGAAAAAATTTGCCAATGCCGCTCAGCAGGTGCAGATGCTCAGCCAGCAGTCTCAGCAGCAGATGGTCTCAGCCGTTCAAGAAGAAGGGCTTGACATAGAACGCTTCAATGAAATTCATCAGGCTCAGCAAAATCCACAGCAAAAATCAAATGCAACCGATGCCGAAATGAAAAAATTTACTGCTGCGATGAATCAGATTCAGACTATACAGAACAATACAATATCGAAAATTCAGCAGAAAATATCCGACAACGGACTTACGGAGAACCGCTACCAGCAGATCTCCCAAGCTATGCAAACTGATACATCTTTACAGCAAAGGCTTCAGGCTATTTTTCAGCAGGAGCAGCAAGGACAGCCGAGTCCGCAGGGCAAATAGTTATTCGGATATAATCTAAGCAGTATCAGTTTTAGAAAAATGTCCGGTATTTTAAAATGCCGGGCATTTTTTATTTTTTTTTATTGCTATTATTGGGCAGCTTATTCCTCTACTCCTGAATACTTTTTTAAAACTCATTCCCAAATCGGAGTTTGGGAATGAGATGTAAAACTATATGAGACCCCGCCCC
>CAZOBD010000256.1:0-4317 GCA_964577665.1 uncultured Hyphomicrobiales bacterium | reverse complement strand
TTTCAGATGGACTCCACTTTAAAAGTGGAGTCCATCTTATCTCAATGGCTATCTTCCTAAAATAATCATCCCCTTGGATGTTTTTTCCGTAATCATGGATGTTTCCTCTGTTTATTTTATTTTTTCCTCTAGCGTTATGTCATTGCGAAGAGCGAAGCGATGAAGCAATCTCCAACCATCAGTAGATTTTTAGAGATTGCTTCGCGCTGCTCGCAATGACGACGCATAGTTTTAAAATAATCAACCCCTTGGATGTTTTTTCCGTAATCATGGGTGTTCATCTGTTTATTTTCAATCCCTCCCCTCGCCTCCCCTCCCTTATCTTGTAAGGGAGGGAGAAATTATGTTTATATTTATAAACAAGCTACATGCTTTTCAGTTCCATAAAAATGTTTTTGACAGCTTCTTTTTTAGCGGAAAGCTTTTTAAGTTCCGTCAAAAGCTGAGCCTGCATTTCAAAAGGAATATCTTTCAGCTCCTCCTGAATCTTTCGAATTTTTCTTTCTATGTTTCTCAGGACGGGTTTCAGGAGAACATATTTATACATTGACTCGTCGGTTTTTACAAGATCATCCTGAAACTCATCAAATTTTTTCCAAAGTTCGCTGGGGCTTTCTCTGCCGACGGCATACTTTGAAAGAAATTCTTTATCTTCCGGCGACAGTTCATCGCTTGAGAATATGTCTCTTGCCAAATCCATGCCGTTTTCGTGCATCTCATCGAGAATAAGAAATATATCCCTGGCTTTTTCACTAGTAAAAATATCCTTGCTGAGATAGTATTTGTCTTTAAGGACTTCAAATGATCCGGGACAGCTTATAATAATCTCGAAAATATACTCTTCCTCGGGATAAATAAAGAGAGCGGGGGCAGCGCTTTGTGCATCCATCTTTACTTCTTTTTCTTCAGGCTCTTTGGTTTTTAAGGGCTTGGGAGATATTTTCAACCTCTGAGCGTTTTTCTTTTCGAGGATGCTTTTCTCCCTGTAAATTTCCTTGAGCTGGGCATTAGTAAGACCGAAAAGATCTTTTACTTTGCTGAGATAGAAATCATGCTGGAGGCGGTCGCTGATTTTGGAGATGAGCCTTACGGCAGTACGTATTGCTTCGGCTTTTCCCTGCGGCTGGTCTAATATGCCTTCATCTTTGTTGATTTTATAAAAGAAATCGAGGAAAGGCAGGGAATCATCAAGATAAGCCCGGAAAAATTTTTCTCCGTTTTTTTGGATGATACTGTCGGGGTCTTCGCCCTTGGGAAGAAGCACTATGTTTACGTCGAAACCCTGCTCGAGAGCCATTTCAAGCCCTCTTTTAGCTGCATTTATGCCGGCGCTGTCCGAGTCATAAACGAAATAAAGGCTTTTGCAAATCCTTTTCAACTGCGCAAGCTGTTCTTTGGTAAGTGATGTGCCGCTGGAAGCCACGGCAGTTTTAAAGCCTGCCTGATGAAGGGAGATAACGTCTGCATAGCCTTCTGTCAGAAGGGCAGAACCTTTGCTGCGAATTTCATTTTTTGCCTGGAAGAAGCCGTAAAGGGAACTGCTCTTATCGTAAACAATAGACTGCGGGGAGTTTATGTATTTTGCAGTTTCATCGCTGGAAAGGGCGCGGGCGCCAAAAGCGATGACTTTTCCTAAATTATTGTGAATTGGAAACATCGCTCTGTTTCTGAAACGATCGTACACGCTGTCTTTTTCTTCGTTTTTCACGAGAAGACCGGCTTCGAGCAAAATATCTTCGCTGTAATCTTTACCGAAGCGGCTTTTTATTTCATCCCAAGAGTCCGGCGAGCAGCCGAGTTGAAAATCTTTGATTATACCGTCGCTGAACCCGCGTTTGCGGAAATAATTCAGAACTGTTTTTCCGGCTGTTGTCTGCAAAAGCTTGGAGTAATATCCTGCGGCTTTGCCGAGGCATTCAAGCACGAGATCGCGTTTTGTCAGCTCCTCTTTTTTTTGGGGAGTGAGGGTTTCCTCTTCCCATGGTATTCCCGACTTGCGGGCAAGTTCTTTCAGGGCTTCGGGAAATGTCATTCCCGCATATTCCATTAGAAAACCTGCGGCATTCCCGGCTTTGCCGCAGCCGAAGCATTTATATATTCCCTTATCGGCGGAAACGGAAAAAGAAGGCGTTTTTTCATTGTGGAACGGGCAGAGTCCGACGAAATTTGATCCCCGCTTTTTCAGATCAACGAAACCGCCTATTACATCTACGATGTCGCTCTCGCTGAGGATTCTGTTTTTTAGATATTCGGATATTGCCATTACTTAAATTTCAGATTATTACAAAACAATAATATACAAAAAATTTCCCGTAAAAAACAATTTGCTTAGACGCAGAAATTATAATTATTATTATTCAAAAAAAAACTGATACACATTTCCTTATTTCTTTATGAAAAAAGCTTTAATATTCTTATATTGCAAGACTTTTTTGATTGATAACAATATTTGAAAATTACAGGAGATGTTATGGCTGACACTAAAGAAAATTTTGCTCTCACTAATCCTATTTCGGTGATATGCGATAAGGATAAAAATGATTTCACCCGCGAAGACCTTATAAAAGTAATCAAAGAAAAAGATATCGAAAGAATTACATTTCATTACACCGCAATAGACGGCAAGCTCCGCGAACTGAAGATTCCCCTTTACAGCCGCGGGCAGATAGAACTGATATTGACGGAAGGGGAGAGGATTGACGGCAGTTCCATTTTCAAAGGGATGATAGACCCCGGTTCTTCCGACCTGTACGTAGTGCCGGTTTATAAAACTGCTTTCATTAATCCTTTCGACACGAAAAGCCTCGATTTTATCTGCCGCTTTATTAATAAAGACGGCGAAAGAGCGCCCTTTGCATTCGACAATATACTTTTCAATGCGAAAGAGCGTTTGAAGAAAAATACCGGGCTCGACCTGCACGCACTTGGCGAGCTTGAGTTCTTTCTTATTGGCAGGCATGAAAACAGGACCTATCCGCTTGCAAAACAGAAAGGCTATCATGCCACTGCTCCTTTTGTAAAAAGCGGTCATATTATCAATGAGATGCTAAACTACATAACACAGATCACAGGAAAAGTAAAATATGCACACAACGAAGTAGGCTACATAGAAAGCATAGAAAGCCACAATCCCGACCTTAAAGGTAAAACTGCCGAGCAGGTGGAAATAGAATTTTTACTTTCCCCCATAGACGAAACTGCCGACAATGTGGTACTGGCAAGCTGGATTATCAGAAATACTGCATACAGGCACGGCTTTGTTGCTACGTTTTTCCCCAAGCTGGACGTAGGACATGCCGGGAACGGACTGCATTTCCACAATGCTTTTTACAAAGACGGCAAAAACATTATGACGGATAAAGACGGAGAACTAAGCGAAGACGCAAAATGCCTCATCGGGGGTTTGTGCCAGTATGCCCAAAGCCTTACTGCTTTTGGAAATACCGTATCGTCTTCATACCTGCGTCTTGTGCCTCATCAGGAAGCGCCGACTAAAGTCTGCTGGAGCGACCTTAACCGCAGCGCATTGATAAGAGTACCCCTTGCCTGGACGAAGGTAAATAATCTGGCGGCGAAGATAAATCCTCAGCAGAAGGAAAAACTCGAACCGTGCGGCAGCAGACAGACAGCAGAGCTGCGCAGTCCCGACGGCAGCGCCAACGTACATCTTCTGCTTGCAGGAGTTTCAATGGCAGCAGAGTGGGGCATTATTAACAAAAAAGAAGCTCTTCTTTTGGCAAAGAACTATCATGTGGTCGGCAATATTCATGATTCTTCCGAATATGAAGACCTTTTAGAGCTTCCCACGAGCTGTGTTGAATCTGCCGAAATACTTCTTCAGCAGAAAAACCTGTACGAACTGGACGGCGTTTTCCCGCAAGAAGTTATTGAATTTACGGCAAAATACCTGCAGAATGAAAATGACCGGAACCTGAATATGAGGCTGACAGCTCTGCCTGAGGATGAAAAAATAGATGAATCAAGAAGGATTATGCACAAAAACATTCATAAGCACTGATATTGACATTCCGTGATTGACACGGAAAATATAATTGCCGGTTTTTGTCTGATTATTTTCGCTCCCTCCCCGGCCCTCTTTTACAAGTAAGGGAGGGAGCAGCTCTAACATTACCCGAATTTTAAAGAATCCCTCCCCGCCCCTCCCTTTTAAAAAAGGGAGGGAGAAAAATACACATATTTTCCGGAGCTGTCATCTTTCCCCGACCCTCTTTTTTAAAAAAGGGAGGGAGAAAAATACACATATTTTTTCCGGAGCTGTCATCTTTCCCCGACCCTCTTTTTTAAAAAAGGGAGGGA
>CAZOBD010000255.1:0-4325 GCA_964577665.1 uncultured Hyphomicrobiales bacterium | reverse complement strand
CTCCAGCCGGAATGACATTCTTTAATTCTCTGAATTCAAAAATAATCATCCCCTTGTGTGTTTTCCCGAATCATGTATGTTTCATCTGTTTATATTTAGCCCCACCCTAACCCTCCCCAAAGGGAGGGAATTCAATGATCTTGCTCCCTCCCCTTGGGGAGGGCCGGGGTGGGGTCTCTTCCAGTTTTGATCGCAATACGTTTTCGCATCTCATTCCCAAACTCCGATTTGGGAATGTGCTTTTCTATCAAAACTCTGTTTCGCATTAACTCTCAAATAATCATTCCCTTAAATGTTTTCCCTTATCATGGTTGTTTCATCTGTTTATTTTTTATTTTGGCTTCAGATGTCCTACATCTGCCAAATGTTGGACATCTTTTTCCTCCTGCTGTTAGAACATTTTAATTTTCAGATGTCGAACACCTTAAAGGTGTCTGACATCTTGCTTAAATACTTACTCACTCCTGAATAAAATGTCTTAAACCACTTATAAAAAAATTTTTACAATAAGCAAACAATGCTTTCGTTAAATTGTTAGCACTCATTAATAGAGAGTGCTAATTGTTTTTAGTTGACATTAATTTTTGTACTCTATATATCATATTTTAATTAACCTAAACGTATGTTTAACCAAATGAAAGAGTCTGCTATGAACATTACTCCATTGCACGACCGTGTAATCGTAAAGCCTTCCACCCCGGAAGAAACAACCAAAGGGGGCATCATCATCCCCGATACCGCAAAAGAAAAACCCCAGCAGGGCGAAATCATCGCCGCAGGTCAGGGGAAAACCACTGACGAAGGAAAGCAAATCCCCATGCAGGTAAAAAAAGGAGACAAAGTTTTGTACGGAAAATACTCCGGCACAGAATTTACAATTGACGGCGAAGAATTTCTTATGATGCGCGAAAGCGATATTTTCGGCATTGTGAAGTAAATAAAAAAAATCACCTTTCCAACACGGAGAGCTTGTGTGAAAGAGCAATATGTCATACTGAAAGCTTGTTTTCAGCATCTTGAAAAACATAGAAAATCAATACTTGAGATTCTTAAACAATACTGAAACAAGTTCAGCACAGGGACAGAATGACAAATTTCACACAATCTCAGATTTTGGAAAGGACTTAATGTTCTGTAAAAACAAATTCCGAATCAAGTTCAGAACTACCGGAAAACTTGAAAATTTAAATAATTCTCTTTATAAATCAAAATCAGGAGGAATAAACAATGGCTAAAATCATTGATTATAATTTCGAAGCCCGCAACGCTCTGAAAAAAGGCGTTGACAAACTTGCAAATGCCGTAAAGGTAACGCTCGGTCCCAAAGGACGCAACGTCGTTATCGACAAGAAATTCGGCGCTCCCACCGTTACAAAAGACGGCGTAACGGTTGCGAAAGAAATCGAACTGGAAGACCCGCTGGAAAACATGGGCGCAAACATGGTACGCGAAGTAGCTTCCAAGACCAGCGACGTTGCCGGCGACGGCACAACCACAGCCACCGTGCTTGCTCAGGCAATCTACCGCGAAGGCTTGAAAAACGTTACGGCAGGCGCCAATCCTATGGACCTCAAGCGCGGCATTGACAAAGCCGTAAAAGTCATAACGGACAATCTCGCCTCAATGAGCCGCGACGTGGAAGGCAAAAGAGAAATCGCCCAAGTAGGCTCCATTTCCGCCAACAACGACCAGACCATCGGCAATCTTATCGCCGAAGCAATGGAAAAAGTCGGAAAAGACGGCGTTATCACAGTGGAAGAAGCAAAAGGTACAGAAACTGAAATGGAAGTCGTAGAAGGTATGCAGTTCGACCGCGGCTATCTTTCACCCTATTTCGTTACAGATGCCGACTCCATGGAAACCGTTCTCGAAAATCCTTACATCCTTATTCACGACAAGAAAATTTCAGCCATAAAAGACCTTCTGCCCATCTTAGAAAAAACTTCACAGGCAGGCAGAGGACTTCTCATCATCGCTGAAGACCTCGAAGGCGAAGCCCTCGCCACACTCGTAGTAAACAAGCTTCGCGGCACTTTGAAAGTTGCCGCGGTGAAGGCTCCCGGATTCGGAGACAGACGCAAAGCCATGCTCGAAGACATTGCCGTGCTTACAGGCGGCACCGTCATCAGCGAAGAAAAAGGCTTTAAGCTCGAAAATGCTTCCCTGTCATACCTCGGCACTGCAAAAACAGTTACAATCGACAAAGACAACACCACTATCGTCGAAGGCGCAGGCACAAGCGACGACATCAAGAAGAGAATCAACGAAATAAAAGTTCAGGTAGAAAAAACCACCAGCGATTACGACCGCGAAAAGCTTCAGGAAAGACTCGCCAAGCTTTCCGGCGGTGTTGCCGTTCTAAAAATCGGCGCCGCCAGCGAAATTGAAATGAAAGAAAAGAAAGCACGCGTGGAAGACGCCCTTCATGCAACCCGCGCAGCAGTCGAAGAAGGTATCGTCCCCGGCGGCGGCGTGGCATATCTACGCGCATTGATTGCTTTGGACAAAGTAGATGCCGAAAACAACGACCAGAAAACAGGCGTCGAAATCGTTCGCAAAGCTTTAGAAGAACCCGTACGTCAGATTGTCAACAACGCAGGCATGGAAGCAAGCGTCGTTGTTAACAAAATCAAAGAAGGAGCCGACGCTTTCGGTTTCAATGCCACAACAGAAAAATACGAAGACCTCTACGAGGCAGGCGTTATCGACCCGACCAAAGTTACCCGCGTTGCTCTTGAAAACGCAGGTTCCGTTGCCGGTATGCTGATTACAACCGAATGCACCATCGTTGACCAGCCCGAAAAAGAACCTCCGATGCCCGCAGGCGGACCGGACATGGGCGGTATGGGAGGCATGGGCGGCATGTATTAATCCGCTCCTCCCCTCGATAAAAATAAAAAATCCCTCTTCGCAGCCGAGGAGGGATTTTTTTTTGCTTAATCTTTCTTAAATACACCTGCTTTTCCCTACGATCCCCCCACCGTTACCGCCAATTCATCCGACCACCCGCCCAAACCGTTTTCGTTTATGCCCCTTACGCTATAGTTTGCTTTGTTTTAGCTTTATTCATAGTGCGACCACAGGCTTATTATCTTCACGATTTTTTCTTTCTTGTAAACCTGATACACTAACCTGTGCTTTTTGTTTATTCTTCGGGATAAAAGTCCGGCGAGGTCGCCCTTCAGCTTTTCATAAGAGGGCGGTGTTTGGTAGGGATTATTTTTTAGAATTTCAATCAACTCAGAAACGGTTTCTTTCAAGCCCGCTTCAGCAATTTTTTCGGCATCTTTTTGTGCTTTTCTCCAAAATTTGATTTTCCACATTACCATCCCGGCTCATCGGAACATTCTTCTAATGGCGCGGCTTTTCCTTCCAGCAGGCTCTCCCTCATTCCCGGAATTGAAAGCAGGTAAAGTGTTTCCTCAATCGACTTCCATTCTTCCTCGGAAATCAGAACGGCATTATTTTTCTTACCTTTAATAAAAATTGGCTCATTCGAAAGATTATCAATTAAATGATACAGTTCCATATCCGTGTTCGCTGCATTAACAGTTGTCATATATGCTCCAAAGTCAATTGTCTAATCAATAATTTAATATAATGAAAAAAGAGATTATTCACAAAAAAATAAAAAAGTCATAAATATTTATAAAATAATTGCTTATTATACTTCCGTCATTCCCAAATTTTGATTTGAGAATGTCCATTTCAATTAAAACTCCGTTTTATATTCCTGCATATCCCTACGATCCCGGCACCGTTACGTTTAATTCATCTGAGAACTCCCCCGAACCGTTTTCGTTTATGCCCCTTACGCGGTAAATCCAGTCTCCTGCGCCCGGATCATGCACAGTTGTCGTCAAATCACCCTCATAAGCCGTTGCCCACACCCCCGCTGCATCGTCGAGCTTGTATTCCAACTGATACGTCAGGGCAGCTGCTAGAGCATCCCAGCTCGCCGTAAGTGTCGGCACGTCATACGTTAGATTCTGCACCTTCCCCGGCACTCCCGGCTCCTCATGATAGATCACATAATCATTATATTTCGCCTCATCCACATCCTGCCAGATTATCTTCCCGATTTCACAATAATCAACGACATAAGAATACAGTTCATTCCCCTTTTCAACCCTTTCCTGCGTCTTTAAATCCCTTTGTTCTATGGCAGTTGCCACCGCGTTAAGGTCATCTTCGAATGCCTGCGCCTCCGCTTCCAGAGCATCAATCATTGCCTGAGTTAAACCGACATCCGCCAAATCCGTGAGATAGGCATCTGCCACCGTAACTCCTTGTCTTGCAATTGTTAAGAAGGACGCATCGCTTAC
>CAZOBD010000254.1:0-4345 GCA_964577665.1 uncultured Hyphomicrobiales bacterium | reverse complement strand
CCCTGAGCCGTGGAAAGCATATAGACTTTATGGTTAATAATTTCATTTACAGAGTGAGTTATATATGTTTGCAGATTCAGAATCTCCAAAACGTCATTTGAAATCAATGAAAGATTAGCATAAAAAAGGTAGTTTTCTGTGAGCCTGTGGAGGCGCCCGGCAGAGTATTTTATATCTTCCAGTATTTCCGAAACTTCATCGTAATTTACGGTATTGTAATGATTAAGAAGAAAATCGACCGAACCGCTTATTTGATTGATCGGCGTTCTGAATTCATGCGGAAGCGCCATACTGAGATTGGACTGTAATGTTTCGAACTTTTCGGCGAGTTTTTTCTTACTCTCCACAAGATTTACAGTACGGAAAGCGACCATCTGCTCCAGGGTCTGCTGGCTTTCAAGCTGCTTTTGGTGTAAAATAACGTTTTCGAGTGTAAAAGCAAATATGCCCGAAAGAATGTTGCATACCATGAAAAAAGCCTGTTCGAGCTTTTCCGGCGGACAGTCTATTTTCAAAATGACAAGTCCAATCACCCCGTCTGCTTTCAAAAGAGGAAGAGCAAGAAAATAGCCGAGATCTGTGAGTGTGATGTCATTTTTTTCAAAGGAAATGGATACATTTTTCAGAGCACTGCCTATAATGCCTTTATCAACAAGCATCTGATAGACATTTTTGGATTCAGCCGTATTTTCTCCGGGGAGGGTCATCGCATGGTGAAACTCGAAGGTATCTTCGTCCATTAAGAAAAGGGATGCGCACTTTACGTGAGGTATCTGCAAAAAGACGCTTAAACCCTGGTCTTTCACTATCGGCATTCTGCGCTCGTGCATTCGGAATTTACAGTACTCCTCTACAGCTTCGAGGGCTATGTGGTATTTATCGCTAAGAATTCTTTCTTTCATAAACAATGCCGTTTACTTTGTTATCAAAATAGAGATAGAATCGGTATATGCTGTCATTAGCTCGGGTAATGTGGCAGTAATAGCGCCTGGCGCAATTTTAATATGTTTCCATATTTCGGCATTTGGTTTGGGAATAAGTTCGTCTCCAGGATTTCCGAGTTTCATTGCACGCGACAATATGTCAGCAGCGTGAACACATGCTGTAAGGTTATCAAAGCCGTTGTCAGTCAATCCTCTGCTGTGATATTTAATTGCATTTTTCAATGAATCGGGCATACCCCATTTCTCGGCTGCGAATGAACCGAGCCGGCTATGACTGAAACCGAGCACTTCATTCTCTGCTCTGCCGACGGTTATGTTGTTTTCAATAGCAAAATCAATAACTTTTGAATAATCTGTTTTTCCGTGAAAAAGCAGTATAAGCTTGCCTATATCGTGTATAATACCGGCAGCGAAATAATTATCGACTTCCTTCACTCCGGAAATTTCTCCCAATTTTCTTGCAATAACACCAACAGCGATAGAGTGTTTCCAATACTCTACAAGATTGAAATAAGGAGTTGATTTGTAACCTTTGAACATATTAAACATAGAAAGAGAGAAAACCAGATTCTTTACTTCTTTAAAGCCGAGAAAAAAAATCGCCTTGTGAATAGTGTCAATTTTTTGGACAGAACCGAATACCGGCGAGTTCACTGTTTTTAAAATTTTCAAAGTAGATGCCTGATCCTTTTCGATAATAGCGGCAACGTCCTTTGCAGTAGAGCGGGAATCGCTCATGGCTTCCAGCATCTGTGAATAAATCGTAGGCAGAGTAGGCAGTTCCCCGGTATTTTTTAGTATTTCTCCTGCATCCATTAATTTTATACGATACTAATATTCTTAAAATTTTATTTGATCTCTCTTGCAATGCTGTATAAAGCAACATTGTAAATTTCTTCTTCAAACTGATTTTCCGGTGTCCATAAGAGCCTGTTTGCCAAAATCACGGATGCCGCTTCTTTCAGTTCTTCGCTCATTTCAAATTCATTTTCCTCTGAATCTTCGTCTTTTATAATTACGCTTTTAATGCTCCAAGTTTTCAGCAGATTGATATGCCTGCCTGTTATCTCCGTACCGGCAGGAATAAGCACTTGACCGAAATTGTTTATAACAGGTTCTGCAAGTTTCTGTCCTTCTTCCAGTGTATTAATATTTACGGGTTGTTTCAATTTCTGTGAAGAACCATTAAAAATAATTATTATTTAAAATATATCTATGTACCCTAAAATATAAAAATGTTTTCTTTTTTGCACAAATTTTTTGAAAAAGATGTCGTTATTAGATATTTCTGCAAATTACTGGTTGTATTTTTTTTCGGTATAATCAGTTATAAACCAGTAATCACTTATTTTTTCTGTTTTGAAGGAAACAATGCGTATATAGTCAAGTTCCAGATGTACTTTGCGTTTGTTTTCAGATATGGTATCGAGTGAAATATATGTTATCGGCTTGGAAGACATAAGTCTCTTCATACGGGCTATTTCCAAATAATTCTCATATCTTTCGACCGCCAGATAATGCCTGCCGGAGATATCGGCAAGAATTCTTGAGGCAGCCGTTACATTGCTGCTGTCGAGCTCTATTTTGAAAAGATAAACTGCGCCCGCAGGAGTATCCTGGGCAGCGTCGATTACTTCCTTATTAATCGGTTTTGCTCCGATTCTTATCAGTTCGCAGCCGTTTAAAGCAGCAATAAGTGATATTAGCAAGAATATAGAAAGCAGCTTCATCCGTTTAATTTTTCTTTCCGATTCAGATGTCCAGCATTCGGCAGATATTGGACATCTTTTTTCTTCTATTGTTAAGTCATTGCGAGGAGCGAAGCGGCAAAGCAATCTCCAACCTTAGACAAAATTTCAAGAGATTGCTTCGCTTTGCTCGCAATAACATTGATTTCTAAAATAATCATCCACTTGTGTAATTTCTAAACTTTGGACGTTTTAACTTTTATTTTAATTTTCTTTAAGATATGTAATATCTTCGAGATATGGCATATCAAATAATAATCAATTAACTTATCTCAACCACACCCGCCATGCCGGAACCAAAGCGGGTTTTTGCAAGCATCCTCTGCACTTTCAGAATAGGCGCCTGCATTGAAATACGGCTTATATCTTCATCGAGCTTTTCTGCATTTTTGCCGAGGAGTTCCTTTTCAAAGACAGCCGAAGTAAATTTGAAGTTCTGACCCTCAGGCAGTATCTCTATAATTTCTTTCGGCGCTTTTGCAAGCTCTTTTACCGCTATGCCGAATGAAATAATGATATTGCCGATTTCAGCTGGCTCGACCGGAAAGTTTATCCATTGTGTGAAATTCTCTTGTGAAAAGATATTTCCGTTTTCCGGCTTGTTCTCCAAAATGGGAACGCGCCTGAGGTTCATACCCCAAAAGCCTTTACTTTCCGCGATAATGACCATACCGGCTGCATTTGTTTCCACAAGGCTGAGCATAGCATCTACAAGCATTTCCACTCCGGGAAACGCCCCTTCCGATTCAAATTCAGCAGTTACGGCATAATCGCCGTTTACTGCAAATCCGTTCAAAAACTTATATCTTACGCTGTTTTCATCAGGACTTCCCAGCATAAAATCGGCTGAAGGATTCTTTACGGCAGGATAGTAAAACAAGCTGTGGTTAAGCACAACAGCTTCGCCGAAATAGTCTTTATATTCGTTAAAATCATCGCCTACTGCCGCCAAACCGGCTCCAAAACGGACAGAAGAAGCAGCAGCGCCAACAGCATCTTTTAATGTATATTCTGAGGAATCAAGTTTTTCCATGCTCCCGATTTTACGAAAACTTCCTTTTTCTTTTTTGTGAACTGCATACTCTATTTTCAGATCTCCGAACACGGCGGATTTTTTTTCTTCTTTGGCATCTTTAGTCCCAAACTCGGCTTTTAAATCTTCTTCAGTATCAAAAAAGCGGAAAATTCTGTCGAATCCTCCCATTTTAAAAACATCCTTCAATTTGCCGGGTACTGCCGTAAAAACTGCTTCGCCGCCTGCCTGCTTAAGATTTCTGCCGGCGGTCATAAAAATCCTCAGCCCGGCGCTGCTTATAAAATTTACTTCACCGAGACTGAAAGCCATAACACGGGCGCCGGCTTGAGAAATATCAATAATCTTTTTTTCAATATCCTGCGAGGTCATGCTGTCAAGCCTGCCGCGCAGTTTCATTAAAATATATGCTTCATTCTTAATAACTTCTGCTTCTATCATAATAATAACCGAATTTAATTATTTATGCAAAAAAACAATATTCAAAAATAAACTTTTTGGCGGATAATTACATAATTTTATTAATTTTTAAGCGGTTTAACATTGTTTCTTTTGATTTTTTTCATAAACTCATTTTTGAAAAGTATAAACAGATTAATTCGGTGAGATGTCCGACATTT
>CAZOBD010000253.1:0-4377 GCA_964577665.1 uncultured Hyphomicrobiales bacterium | reverse complement strand
GCTACGGTATTTCCAAACCCCTTTTCTCAATTTCAAACAACGAATTACGAATTACAAAAAGCGGGACATGTTTCGCTGAAAGTGATTGATATGCTCGGCAATGAGGTTGCGACGCTTGTAGATGGCTTTAAAGAAGCGGGCAGGCACGAAGCGAGGTTCGACGGCAGCGGTCTGGCGCCGGGGATGTATTTCTATGTGCTGAGAGCGGGGGAGAGGTTAGAAAGCGGGAAGCTTGTTAAGTTTTAAATGGATGGACTCTACCTCGAAGGTGGAGTCCATCTGTAACCGAAACCCATCCGATGACCGGCAGTCATCGGATGAATGATAATCCTTACCTTCTTCAGATATTCCATATCTGTAAGATATGGAATATCTACTTCAAATAAACATCCTCTTGTGTTATTTTCCTTATCGTAGATGGTTTTTCTTGCATTTATTATAATAATTACCTATATTATAAATTAGAATATAATGACCATAAGCATGAAAAAAAGCATACCATTTAGAGCATGCTGCTGACCGCAAAACCTCACTAAAAAAGATTTGAAATATTAAGTGCATTTAATTTATATGTTCTTGTACCTTGCGTTTCGTTTATATTGTCTTAATTATTAAGACGAAAAAAGAAAAGAATGATAGTCCGGTTTTAATTATCTATTTCAAATTCCGGATGAGATACTTTTTTTCATCATTTTGAAACAAGTCAAATAATTGCACACTCACTAATATAGGAGCAACACCATGAAAACAATGATTCTATTTTTTTCATTTTTAATGTTTTCATTTTCTGTCTATTGTCAAAGCGGTTTAACTTTGAAGCAGACTCTTTTAGTTAAATCCCAAGATTTAGGTGTTCGTGAAAAATTTGAGTTGATTTATTATGAAACACCTTCGATGGACGACAGACAGCTTGAATTGCTTTCCTGCACTCACTCAGATTTAAATGGGAGTGAATATATGGTCGATTGGAGAAAAACTATGAATTATGACGAGAAAAAAAGGAAAACAGGCTGGATTAATGAGATTTACTCTAATGGAACCTGGTATAATTACAGAAAAAATATCTTTGTTTATAATGACAAAGATCAGATAATTGAGTGGATTAATGAAAAATATTCATATAACGGCTGGATACACAACTTTCACGTCCTGTATCAGTTTGACGACGACGGAAACATCGTTTCAGCAAGAACTGAGCAATGGAAAAACGATGAATATGCTCTTTCGAGTATGGATACAAGTGTTTTTGAGCTCATAGCTCCCTTCAGCCTCATAGAAGAAACATCAACCTTGCAGTGGAACGGTTTGGAATGGATAAACAAATCCAGAAGAATCAAACAATATGAATCAGGATTATTGACAGAAGACACTTATGAAATATGGTATCAGGATGAATGGGCTTCGAATTGGAAAAAAGAATATGTTTATAATCAGGATAGAGAAAAAGAACTTGAGATATGGAAACTTTACTCAGATGGTGAATTTGTTAATTATTATCGAAAAACATTCAGCTATGATACACATGGTAATATGGTTGAGGTATTGAATGAAAAATGGGAATCTGATAAATGGAGCGAAGCAGACGGCGATCTGGATTTTATTGACTGCAAAGGGAATTTCTTTCAGCATTTAAAAAATGGTTGTTTAATAACAATTTCATGGGCAGATATTACATCAGTTGAAGAAAAGAAAAAGAATATTCAAAATGTCTCCATCCACCCCAACCCCTTTTCTCAATTTTCAATTTTCAATTTTCAATTTTCAAAAGCGGGGCATGTTTCGCTTAAAGTGATTGACATGCTCGGCAATGAGGTTGCGACGCTTGTAGATGGCTTTAAAGAAGCGGGCAGGCACGAAGCGAGGTTCGACGGCAGCGGTCTGGCGCCGGGGATGTATTTCTATGTGCTGCGTGCCGGGGAGCGGGTTGAGAGCGGGAAGGTTGTGAAGATAGAATAAGCAAGCAACCTTCCGAAGGTTTGAAACCTTCGGAAGGTTAAGATGCAGAAGATGGTTTCCACCTGCGAAGTGGAGTCCATCAGATAAATAAATAATTTTATATACAATATACAAATGTACCGATTCTTATAAACTGATTGTCTAAATATAAAAGGGCTGACATAAGTCATGGGCAAAAATGAAAAAGAATTACCATAATTGTAACAACGAAGAACTTGTAAGGCTCTTCAGAAAGGAAAAATCCGTTGCTGAAGAAGCCTTCAATGTTTTTTACCGCCGTTTTCACATCCGGATTTTTGCTTTTTTTGTCCGCAGACTGCACAACAGAAGCGAAGCTGAAGACAAGCATCAGGAGACTTTCGAGAAGTTTTTTAAGAGCGCTGTGCAGGGGCTTGAGATAAAAAATGCAGAATCATATATTTTTAAAATTGCCAAGAATATTTGTATTAACCACGAGCTGAGTAAATACTTCCGCCTGAAAGATCCTTCTGATAAGATTATTTCCACTATTAAAAAGCAGATATCCATTGAAGAGATTTGCGGAGTTGAGGAAATGCTTATAGAAACAGGCGTGCAGTCCATGGAAGTAAAAGATCTGATAAACATTATAAAATTAGCCATTGAGAAACTTGAAGATAAATATAAAGAACCATTTGTTGACAGAAAACTTATGGAAATGTCTATCATGTCCATTGCGGAAAAATATGATCTTTCTTACGACGGAGCAAAAAAACGCGTTGATAGAGCAATGATGAAGATAAAGGATATTTTGAAGCCGTATATTGACGAAGTAAAGAAGTATTCTAATTAAAATTGAAAATGAGATAAGGAAATAGATAATATGAAACACGAAAAACTACTAAAAGAATTCATAGACGGAACTCTGGATTTCAATAAAGAAAAATCCCTTTTCAACTATATGAAATCCGATTCAGACCTTCGTGCAGAGCTAAGGCAGTTTTGCGCTATGGCTCTTGAGTCGCAGAACAGCTCCGATCTCAGTCCGTCAGAGGCTTCAGCAGATAAAGTCTTTTCGCAGCTCGGCTTTGAAAATAAACGCAGCCAAAAGAAAAGTCTCTTTTGGAAAGTGGTTTACTTTTTTAAAAACATCACCCCGCTTGCTGCCGCTTTACTTTCTGCACTGCTGACTTCTGTTATTATTCTTACTGCAGTAGTGCCTTACCTTGACGGTCTTTCATCTGAAAAAAATCAAAATCCTGCTCAAACAGACTCAGCCAAAGATATGAATAATTCTTATAACTACACTTATCTTATGGCAGGTCCCATAAAAGGTTTGCCGTATTATTCAAAGTCCGAAGAAGCTGAAAACCAAGGAATACCTATTGCAGCGGATACTGTTTTTAAATATTTATATGTGCAGACGAAACCTGATACTGTTTACATCTATTCACCGCTTGAGTATGATTTGGGAAAAACACCTGTTTCATTAGCAAATACTCATGAAAATTCCAATTCTACTTTTTTGTTTAATCAGCAAAAAAATAGGCAGTTTGATTGGAAGCAGATTCCTTATGAAAATCACAACTATCTGTCAGAGGAACAGGATTACAGCATTTATAAACCAATCGGAATAAGCATTGAGTTCCGCGGTTCGAGCTATTGGAACATACCATATACATACATACAGCCGGACAGATACATGAACTTTAAAAACACCGGGCTGGCAGTTTTCTACGAACTTGCCGATGATTTCCAAATAGGCGGTGAAATCCGCCAGGAAACATTTTATCAGGAATATCGTGACGATATTTACATTTACAAACAGCAGCCGAATTTCCTTACAGGCAGTCTGGCATTTAGATACATACCCTTTCATTTCGGCAGATTCTCAAACTATTATCAGATTACAAGCGGAATAAACAGAGCGGGTTGGTCGCTCAGACCTATGGCGGGAATAAAATTTCAGCCTTATCCTGATATTTCATTCCTGCTCGGGCTTGAATACAGCTATCTAAATTTTCATCATAATAACGAAAGCTTTGGTTCTCACAAAGCTGGCTTGCATTACGGTATCACTTACAACTTTTAAACAGAAAATGATATGAAACAAATATGACAAAAGATTACTCAAAGGGATGATTATTTGAGATAGTTGAAAAAAATGTCATTCCGGCTGGAGCGAAGCGGAATGCCGGAATCTCACGAATGAAGATCCCCCAACCCCCTTATAAATAAGGGGGCTGCTCCCTCCCTTACCTGTAAGGGAGGGCTGGGGAGGGATCGAAAATAAACAGATGAAACTGACATGATTAAGGAAAACACATAAGGGGATGTTTATTTTTGAAATATTGAAATAGAAGTATTAACAAACGGCACCCCACCCCGGCCCTCACCAAGGGGAGGGAGCTAAGTTATTGAATTCCCTCCCCTTGGGGAGGGTCAGGGTGGGGTTCAAGTTAA
>CAZOBD010000252.1:0-4447 GCA_964577665.1 uncultured Hyphomicrobiales bacterium | reverse complement strand
CTAAAATAATCATCCCCTTGGGTGATTTCCCTTATTATCTGTGTTTCTCGAGATGGACTCCACTTCTAAAGTGGAGTCCATCTTATCTTAGATGTCAGACACTTTGAAAGTGCCGGACATCTTCCTAAAATAATCATCCACTTGCGTTATTTCATTAATCATGGTCCTTTCATCGGGTCAGCAGCCAGATAATAACATTAAGCAGTGCAGCCGTCGAACCCAATATACCTGCAATTGCTGCGTATTTCTGAAGTTGAAGAGAAGGATCTACGAATATCTCATGCGGTACATAGATTTCGTCGCCGGCAAAAACGAAAACATTGTTTTCTCCCTCTGTCCAAACTTTGTTTTTTCCGCGGATAATCCTCGCTCTGTCAATGTCAGCCCCTTCGGCATGCCCGCCGGCTTGTGCAATGTACCAGTCCATTGTTTTTCCTTCTTTGAATTCTATATATCCCGGATTATTCACCTGTCCCCATACAAAAATATGTGTAGGTTTAGCCGGAATAACTATTAAATCGCCGTCTTTCAGGAGTACATTCTCTTTTTCGGAATGATTAACAAGCGCTTTGGTAAAATCGGCAGACACAAGGGGATGCTTCAGTTTTACATCAATTTTCGTTCTGATACTGTCGGCAGGTTTCAAATCGCTGTACTGCACCAGTTTATAATATTCGTCTTTGAAACTTTGAGGTTCGGGTGTATAATCGCCGTAACGAATTATTTTTCCGAGCGGAAGATATGCCTGTGGTGTTAATCCGCCGGCACTTTCGATTATATCCTTCAATCTGGTCTGTCCTAATGTAATGGGATAAGTGCCGGGACTTTCGACTTCTCCGGCAACTGCCGCAATGCCGTAAGACGATGCCTTATCGGGTTTTTTCATACCGACTGTAATAATACTGCCGGGGCTCAGTTCGTAATCGCTGCCAAGCAGATTAAAGTTTTTATCTACGTTTAATTTTGTGCGGAGATTCTTTTCAGGAATAAAAAGAGAAACATTTTCAATATCGGCGCCCGGAGCCGGGCCGAAAGAAAATCTCAGAAGATCGGAAGCCATGTCTCCCTCTCTGAAAAGCAGTTTGCAGGGTCGCTTCACTCCTCCGCTAATTTGTATGAAAGGGAAATTGTCTGGCTTAAAAGGAACGGATATTACATCCCCCTCCTGCAGATAGGGATCAAACTCGGCGCTCCCCCTTACGTATGCCTTTTCTATGTCGGCAGTTTGTGAATTACCACCGGCACGGTAAATCTCTGTCATCCTTGTAGAATAAATAATTTCTTCGGGAAGACCCGAACTGCCCGTATTCTTTCTCTTGTCGAGTAAATCGTCCCTCTGCATCATAAGCCTGTGAGCCATCTCCTGAGGCATCTGCTGAGTTATTTTTGCTTCGTTAGCGCTTTTTATTGCAGTAGATACCCTGAATGCAGCGGAAAAAACGTAAGTCCCCGGAAAGTTAACATTGCCTTTGATTGTAACAAAAACATTTCTGGGCTTGTAAAGAGCTACACTTACAAGAGCATTGGGATTTTTTTCTTTATAGGCATCAATAATCATCTTACGTGCCTCAGCAAGTGTTTTCTCTTTGACTGATATTACTCCTATGCGGGGAATTAATACGGAGCTTTCAGGTGTAACCATCAGAGGAGTCTGTTCGGGCATGGTAATAAGATTTTGAAGCACAAGCACATCGCCGGGCCCGAGTTTGTAAAATTCCGCATCTACCACACTTCCGACTGCGGGATAATCCCCTTTCATCAAATCCGCTGAGGCATCGGAAGTTTTTTCAATACCGGATAGTTTCTCCTCGTCGAATACTCCTATGCCTTTTATTTGAGAAAAAGCACCGTAATGCAGCACAAAGAATATGAGCGGCAGCACAGTAAAAAATGACCTTAGCTTATTTTTTTTCAACATGATTCCTGTCATTTATCTAAAAAATCGAATATTAATCAAATAATTTTACAAATTTAATAAACTATTGCGCAATTTCAATGAAAATGACAGGATAGAAACTATTTTTATTCTTCGTTTTCGCTTAAGTCTTCCCCGGCGGCAAGGATCATCTCAAGATCAAGCAGTATCAGAAGTCTGTCGCTCAGTTTGGCAATGGCTGTTATAAACTGCGAATCAATACCCGAGACCATAGCCGGAGGAGTTTCTGTAATGTTTTTATCTATGCGGATCACTTCGTTAACGCTGTCAACAATGAAGCCGATGACTTTATCCTGAAATTCGATAACAATAATGCGGGTGTCGGTATCGTAATCAATAGTTTCCATACCCAAACGTTTCCTGAGATTTATTATGGGAATTACTTTTCCTCTCAGGTTAATGACTCCCACAACGTAATCAGCCGCGTTCGGAACGCGTGTAATCCCCACCATTCTTATTATTTCCTGCACCCTGAGAATATCCACGCCGAATTCTTCATTACCGACATGAAAGCTGACAAGCTGCAGCAAATCTTCACCGGCAGAGGCTATATCCTCCGTTCTTCTGAGTACGCTGCTTTCCGGCTGTGTTTTATCTTTTACTTCTTCCATTTTGGTCTCCCTTCTTAACAGAATATGATATTTTTCTAAACTTAATAATTTTTTCCTATTTATAAAAATATAAATTTATGGCAGTTAATTTTAGCTTTGTTTTATAACTCTGCTCAAACATCCTCTTTTTCGGATACTGATATTACATTCAAAAAACATAATTGCATATCTTCGGTGATTCTCTTAACTTTGTATTTTGCTTTTTTAGAATAATTTAGGAAGAAAATAGAAATGGAAGTAAGAGTTAGATTCGCTCCTTCGCCGACGGGCCGGCTGCATGTCGGCGGACTGAGAACGGCGCTTTACAACTGGCTTTTTGCAAAAAAGCACGGCGGTAAGACCATTTTAAGGCTTGAAGATACGGACAGAACCCGCTTTGTTGAAAATGCCGCCGAAAATCTTATGGAATCTCTTTCCTGGGCAGGCGTTACTTTTGATGAAAAGCCCGTTGATGAAGGTCCTTACGGTCCCTACGTGCAGTCTCTAAGGCTGGATATCTACAAGCTGCATGCCGATATGCTTCTCAGCAGCGGTTCGGCTTATTACGCTTTCGACACTCCTCAGGAACTTGACGAAATGCGGCAGAGACTTCAAAAAGAAAAAAAGGATTTTAAGTACGACCGCTATAATATGCGAAACAGCCTTACTCTGAGCAGAGAGGAAACTGAAAAAATACTCGAATCCGGCGCCCTCCGCGTAGTCCGTCTTCTTGTAAAAACTGATGAAGACATTGTTTTTAAAGACATAATCCGGGGCGAAATCAGGGTAAAGGGATCTGAAGTAGATGATCAGATTCTGCTGAAGTCCGATGGTTTTCCGACATACCATCTCGCTAATGTAGTGGACGACTACCTGATGAAAATTACACATGTAATACGCGGCGAAGAATGGCTGCCCTCTACTCCGAAGCACGTTTTGCTCTATAAAGCTTTCGGATGGGATATGCCCGAATTTGCACATCTGCCTCTGCTTCTAAACAAAGATAAGTCAAAACTAAGCAAGCGCCAAGGAAGCGTAGCCGTTGAAGATTTTCGGGAAAAAGGTTATCTTAAAGATGCATTCGTAAATTTTATCGCTCTGCTGGGATGGAACCCGACGGGAGACCGCGATATTTATGACTTACAGGAGCTTATTGACATGTTCAACCTTGAAAAAGTTAACAAGGGAGGATCTGTATTCGATACTAAAAAGCTAGACTGGATGAATATGCAGTATCTGAAAAAAACTCCTGCTTCAGAATTAGTCGAAAGCCTTGAAGACGCTCTTAAGAAAAAAGGTTTTGAACTGCCCGGAAATGATTACATGGAAAATGTTATAGAGCTTTTCATTGAAAGAATTACTTTTGTAAGCGATATACCCGAAGACCATCCTTATATGTTCGAGCCGCCCGCAGAGTACGAAGAAAAATACATGAATAAGCACTGGAAAGAAAACACTGCTGATTTGGTAAAGCCTTTGACTGAAATGTACAAATCTGTGGAAAATTTTACACACGGGCAACTGCATGAAATGACAAAAAACTATATCGAAGAAAATAATTTGAAATTCAAAGACATAGTCCACCCTCTCCGCCTTATGATAACAGGCAGGTCGGCAGGCGCCGGGATGTTCGAAACCATGCAGGTTCTCGGCAGGGAAGAGTGCATTTCCCGCATCGAAACATTCCTTGAAAAGAAGGAAAAGGGCGCGCTCTAAAATGAAATTTTACCATACAATTTTTCTATACTATGCTCCGTTTTTCTCTTTTAGCGGAAAAAGGAAATGATTATTGTAGAAAGATGTCGGACATCTGAAGCGCAAATGTAAAATAAACAGATGAAACATCTATGATTTTGGAAAACACCAAAGGGGATGATTATTTGAGAGTTAATGCAAAACAGAGTTTTGAAAGAAAAGCACA
>CAZOBD010000251.1:0-4497 GCA_964577665.1 uncultured Hyphomicrobiales bacterium | reverse complement strand
GAGCAGTGGAAGCATTATGATGTAATGACCTATGGTGAAATGACTGACGTACATATAGAAACTGATCCTTATGCTCAGCTTGCATCCATAATTTTTGGTGTTCCCTGCGACATAAGAAAAGGTGATAAATCTATTCATTATTTTCTTCGTGTTGCCAGAACCCTTAAAAAAGAGGAAGGAAAATGGGTCATTTCCAGCGGGATTGTCGGAATTGTAAAAACCGACAATACATGGAAGGATTTTAACGGTATAGCCGGCGAAAACGAAAAAAAGGATAACGCAGAGCAAACCGGAGAATAGACGGTAAATCTTTGATTTATATCAGAGCCTAATCAAAAGAAACATACCTGATTTCCCTCAGGAATAAGGTTGAAGGCTTTTGATCAGGCTCTTTTTGGTTTGATTTGAAAATCACACAGATTTTCATGAAGTTTTATGTTTACCGCAAACTTTTCAATAGAATTATTCAAAACTCGAAGACCCCTAAACCCCGGCGGGAAGGGATTATTATAATCTTACTCTTTTGGAAAGCCCTTTACCTCTTGTAGGAAAGGATTTAAGAAAGGCGGTGCATTGTGCCTGTCGAAATGGGGCTCTTTTATTGAGTTCGAAAAAAAAGACTTTCTAAAGCTGTAAACCTCAGAAAGTCTTTTAATCATTTGCTGTTACTTAAATAGAAATATTAATCAATACCTGTAAGTAATTCCGGCGGAAATGTTTAAGGGATTCAAATTCATAACGTATGTCGTCGGACCGTAATTAGTGCGGAGTTCGGAATAATCCACCCAGCGGAAAAGACCGTCGAGGCGAACATTGGGAGCCAGATAAATACCGCCGCCGACTGAAAGATAATATACGGCGGCTCCGGCAATATCCTTAGTATAAGGGGAAGTAGTGGAGCCGAAGCTGCCCCGTGCAACGATGGGAGTGAGGGGTATGTCATATTCGACGCCGACGCCCCATTTAACCTGTCCGACCAGATTTTTTACTATTTCGCGGTTAAGATCTTCTACCTGGTCGAGTGCGTTGCTGAATTCCATCTGTGTAACGTCTGTGTATTCGATGCCTCCCGTGAAAGTAATGCCTGCGGCATAAATGGAGAATCCGCCGGCATATACGAAGGGCGTAGTTAAATTGTAAGAATTGGTGCCTTCGCTGGAATAGGGAGGATTAACGGTGCCGCCGTTGTCGAAAATAACTTTGCCGCCGATGCTGAAATCTTCTTCAATTTCGTAATAGGTCGGGAATTTGATTGTTACTCCGAAGCGAAGGAAATCTTCTATTCTGCCCATAACTCCTATGGAACCTGTAACTCCCACAACGCTTTGCACCAGGTCTTCTTCCATTGTGAACTTATATAAATCGAAGACAAGCTCTTCATTGTCGAACTGCACGACGTCGTCGGCAGTGTATTTGTTCTCAGTGTCTGTTTCGTTGTATTGGCGGTTATATCTGTACTCACCCCATTTTCCGTGAATGGTGAACCCGGCAGATACGTAATCGGAGAGTTCAAAAGCAGCGCCTCCGACGATATTGTGAATGCCTCCGCCTTCCTCCACGAAAGCATCCTGAAACAGGCTGTCCTGCAGAATTGTGTACATATTTCCGTTCATTAGTCCGGCTAAATACAGATAAGAAGCCATATTTTTGTCAAGATGATTAGGGCCTGTTACGGTTTGATGATTTATCATCGAATTTTCGGGATTGAAGGCGCCGTATTCCATGTTGTTATCAAAATTATTTTCCAGAAAATATGCGATTCCCAATCCTGCGTTTCCTTTTTTTGTATCAAAAGGAACAACTACCCCGGCATGTGTAATGTATGCGTCGTTGGAGTTAAGAGCTGTTTCATTGGTTCTGTAATCTGTTTCGGTGGAGTTTCTGGTGAAACCGAGACCGAAAGAGAGTTCGCTTCTGCCTATCAGCGCAATGCCGGCGGGATTGTACATAAGCCCGGAAACGTCGTCCGAAACTCCGTAGAATGCCGCGTTTAGTCCGCCGGACCTTGCGGTGAAGTATCCGTTTGACTGGGAATAGCGAAGAGCATCTTCAATGAACTGAGCCTTAGCGGCTGCTATTCCCGTCAAAAAAATTATTCCTATTATTAATACTGTGTTTTTCATGGCTTACCTCGTGCGTTTTGAACTTCTTGAACCGGATGAACCTGATGATGATGAACCTGATGATGATGAACCTGATGATGATGAACCCGAAGAACTCGAACCAGATGATCTGGATGAAGAACCTGAAGAGCGAACTCCCGTACTTCTGCTGGAACCGCTCGAGCTTGGCCTGCTGTATGATGAACCTGAACTTTTGCCGGAGCTGGATGAACGCGTCGGTCTGTAACTTTTGCCGGAACGTTCTGCCCCAGAACTGCGGTAGCTCTTAGATGATGAGCGGGTGTTGGTAGAAGCAGGGCTTTCGTATATTGTTTTCAATTCAGGTCTTGTATCAAAGCTCTGAGGCTGTGTGTAAGTATTATTGTTCCATGTATTCATTCCTTTGACGGCGCCGGTTTCAACAGAACCTGTCCGAACGGGGGAGCTGTTTCCGGAAGGTGAAGAAGTCGTTCTTACTGCCGAGCGTGAAGGTCTGCCTGAAACAGGCGTTACTGCTTCTATACTTCCTCGGGATGAGGATGATGTGTATCCTGTTCTCGAACTGCTTCTTGTTCCGGTGCTGCCTCCGGTTCCGCTTCTGCCGTAATCATATACATTTCCTCTGCTTGGTCCCCAAGTGCGGACCGACCTTTTGCGAACGCTTGTTTTTGCAGGGTGATGGGAATACACAGGCTGGTTCCACCAAGAATAATGAACCGGATAGTGATAGTGTCTCCAGCTGTACCCGTGATAGGGATGATATGCATACCAAGGGTTATACCAGTCGTAGGCATAATATCCGCCGTAATAACCTCCCCAGTAAGTTCCGTAATAAGAGCCGTAGTAACCGCTGCCGACGTAAACGTAAAATCCGCGGCGGGGATATGAAACCCAGCCGTAGTATCTGTCCCACCAGGGGACTATAACAGGTACGTACATGGGATTTACATAGTTATACTGTACATGAACATCGGGATTATAAGCCGCCTTATCGTAGGATGCACCTCCGGCATAATCTTCAGCCAGCGGATTCTGCCATTCGCGGTCAGCCGCTTTAACATTAGAGGGCTGAGCGGCAGAGTTAGTTGTTCGTTCTGCAGAGTTTTCTTCTTTGTAGAACTCGTCTGCATCGGGTTTGTTATAACCGAAATAATCGTTTTGCGAGCCGCCCGCCGATGAACAGGCCGATACGGTCAATGCTATTATGACCGCCGCCGCAATTGATATAAATAGTTTTTTCATGATAACCTCCTGAAATCTATGTTGTAAATATTGTTTTCAATTTGCACCTATAATTATAAACGAAAGAATATGAAAAAAGATTTAAATGAACAAATATTCTTACAGTTTTATTAAAAAAAAGATTTTTAATTTTTAAAAAACTTTCTTATATTAGTTTTTCTGCTCGGATGGCGGAATTGGTAGACGCACAGGACTTAAAATCCTGTGGGCTTTTTGCCCGTGTGGGTTCGAGTCCCACTCCGAGTACTTTCGTTATTATTTTATGCTTTACTTTTCAAAGAACTCTTTCTTATTTTTACGCTTAAGTTTTGTATTAGTTTATGTCTTTATCTATTATTCTAAATGTTACTCTGATAATTTCACCGTTTTTCATGTCAATTATTCTTCATTAGTTATTTCTTTTTTTATCCGGCAGTTCAAAAATAAGAGACATTCTATGGTTAAATTTTTCTGGAATTTTCTCCGAAATATCTTTCAAAAAGCCTTCCACGAAGCTGTCGATTTCATTGTTTATCTCCGGGAGGAAGTAAAAATTGAATCCCTTGGCTGTCTGTTTCATTACTGTGCCGGCGCAGGGCGTATCGAAAGCCGCCGGTATTCTTTCCGATGTGTTTTTTGTCTGTTTCATAAGCCTTCTCCTGAAAGTATCACAAAGCTCTTTCCTAATATAACACATTAAAAGACAAAATGTTATAGCTTTAACTATGTCTATATTTCTTACTTTAGTTTCAGCATAAAAAATGGGCGGACACATAGGTTTGCCCATACGAAAAATTTTGAAGTAGCGGAAAATCATACGATCATAGGTTCATGTGCTGTTTTTAATTTTGGAAGTGTGAAATAAAAAGTGCTGCCGGCGCCTTCTGTAGAATTTACTTTCAAAGTACCTCCGTGTTTTTCGACGAATTCTTTACAAAGCACAAGTCCCAAACCTGTACCTTTCTCCCCGGCTGTTCCCTGAGTTGTTTTGGATTTTCCTATGTCGAAAATGCCGGCTGCTATTTTTTCAGGAATGCCTATGCCTGTATCGCTGACGGAAATTTCGATAAAATCATCCCGGATACGTGTGCTGACTTGAACCTTTCCTCCTTCCCGGGTAAATTTAATCGCGTTTGATATTAGGTTTCGTAATATGGTATTTACCATGTTGAAA
>CAZOBD010000250.1:0-4513 GCA_964577665.1 uncultured Hyphomicrobiales bacterium | reverse complement strand
GGTTAGGGAGGGGCTTAGAATAAACAGATGAAACAAGCATGATAAGGGAAAAACATCCAAGGGGATGATTATTTTTGAAATAGTTGAATAATTGAAATAGAAATTGTGAATGTCATTCTGACCCTGTGCCGAAAGCTTGTTTCAGTATTGTTACAGAATCTCACGAATGAGGAACACACCCCTTAATCCCCTCTCGAGAGGGGATGCACAATATGGAAGAAAAAGATGTCCAACATCTGGCAGATGTTGGACATCTCAAAGTAAAAATAAACAGATGAAAAATGAAAATAGCAGTTTCAAGCGGTAAAGGAGGCACTGGTAAAACTACTGTCTCGACGAATCTGGCAATGCTGGCGGCAGAGTCAGAAGATGTTGTTTTAACCGATTTAGACGTTGAAGAACCAGACTCCGGTCTCTTCCTTAAAGCAAATTTGCTGAAGGAAGAGGAAAAGTTCAAGATGATTCCCCAATGGAATAAGGATAAATGCAGATTATCGGGGAACTGCCAGCAAGTGTGCAACTATAATGCCATGATGCGCCTTGGAGATCAGGTGCTTGTGTTTCCCGAACTATGCCATAGCTGCTATGCCTGCTCAGAACTCTGTCCCAACGGTGCAATAGAAATGGTGCCGCAAAAAATTGGTGTTCTGCGGCATTTCGCCCGTGAAGGTCTGTCTTTTGTTGAAGGCAGGCTGGACATTGGCAGAGAGCAGGCAGTTCCGCTCATCTCCCAGACAAAGCAATATGTCGATAATAATTTTTCAAACGGTATATTGAAAATATTCGATTCACCTCCGGGTACCTCATGCCCCGTGATAGAATCGGTAAAAGATGCAGATATTGTACTTCTTATTACAGAACCTACTCCCTTCGGGCTACACGATTTAAAGCTTTCTGTGGATGCCATGCGGCAGTTAAAAAAGGATTTTAACGTAGTAATCAACCGATGGGGAATAGGCAATGATGATGTTTTCGATTACTGCCGGAAGGAAAAT
This sequence comes from uncultured Hyphomicrobiales bacterium, assembly GCA_964577665.1. Classification (GTDB taxonomy): domain Bacteria; phylum Bacteroidota; class Ignavibacteria; order Kapaibacteriales; family UBA2268; genus CAYVTD01. Next base: position 3,518 of record CAZOBD010000250.1, on the reverse strand, counting down.
ATCGAGATTATTTCCAAGATCAGGAATGACAGGAAAGCGGCTGAGCTATATTCCAGAGGAGAATTGCTGTACGACAAGCTTCCGGACTTCAGAAGTGAAATTGAAAGAATCAGAGATTTTATATTGGACAGAAAATGAAAGAGATTGTAGTTATATCAGGCAAGGGGGGCACGGGTAAAACATCGCTTACGGCATCGTTTGCAATGCTCGGTAACAGCAGCCTTGTCGTGGCTGACTGCGACGTTGACGCAGCCGACCTCCATCTTCTGCTGGAGCCGGATTTTGCTTATAAGGAATATTTTTTCAGCGGCGAGCTGGCTGTAATTGACAACGAGCTGTGCATAGACTGCGATGCCTGCATAGATGTCTGCCGCTTCGATGCAATTTCAAAAGCAGAATCTGATTACTTGGTCAATGAAATAAACTGCGAAGGATGTGCCTATTGCAGCAGAATTTGCCCCGTGAATGCAATTACAATGGTCGAGCAAAATGTCGGTGATCTTTATATATCTAAAACAAAAGCCGGCGGAGATATGGTTCATGCCCGTATGGGTATCGGCGCTGAAAATTCCGGAAAACTGGTAGCAAAAGTAAAAAAAGAAGCAGGCAGAATTGCAAAAGAAAAGAATATGAAATATGTGCTGGTGGACGGTTCTCCCGGAGTGGGATGCCCTGTGATTTCTTCGCTGTCCGGTGCTTCTTATGTAGTTTTGATAACAGAGCCGACGGTTTCCGGTCTGCATGATCTAAAGCGGATACATAAGCTAGTACAAAGGTTTAAGATAAAATCCGGCTGCATCATCAATAAATCCGACATAAACCCTAAAGTAACCAAAGAAATTAAGAAATTTTTAAAGAAAGAAGATATTTTTCACATATCAAGCCTGCCCTACGATGAAAATTTCACAAAAGCCATGACTTTAGGTAATACAATAGTAGAATACGACAATGGAAATCTTAAGATGGCGGTAGAAGAAAGCTGGAATAAGATTTTAGATGATAATCAATAACAAAAAGGAAGGAACTATGAAAATACTATTCACGGTAAAAGAAAATTCTTGGGATTCGGTTATCGATCCGCGTTTCGGCAGAACCGAAGGCTTTCTCATATATGATGAAGCCTCAGATAATACAGAATATCTCGATAACAGCGAAGCCGCTTCGCAGTCCCACGGTGCAGGTCCCCTTGCAGCTCAAAAAATCTTCGATTTGAAACCCGATGTGCTTATTACCGGCAACGGTCCGGGTGGAAAAGCCTCAGCCGTTCTGAATAACATGAATCTTGAAATTTACATGGGTGCAGGAGGCATGACCGTAAAGGAAGCCTATGAATCCTACAAAGAGGGCAAACTGCATAAAATGTGATTATTTTTAGCATCTCCTAAGAATTTTTGGATAATTTATCAACTATGTTTATATTTATTTTGTGTTGCTTAACATAATAGTTAATTTTATCTAAAAATTTTCTTATAGGAGGCTTATATGATTAAAAGAACTCATTTTATTTTAGCTGCAATTATTGCCGTTTTCCTTCTTGCCTGTCTTAGCGTGAAGGCTCAGGTGCCGGCGAAAACATTCGGAATAAACGCCGGATTCGGCTCCGAATGGCAGGAAGCAGGATTTCTCTACACATTTTCCGATAATTTTGAAGCCGGGATTGGCGTTTCTCTGGTTTCAAAGAGTTACTCTGTTGACGAAGGCGATGCTCCCGACTCAAAAACAACCGTAGGTTTCAACGTTTACGGAGCGTACTACCTTTACAAGGGCGACGTGGTAAATCCATATTTGCAGTTTTCCGCGGGTTACATGCAGTATCCTGATGAAGATCATGCAAATTATGAGCTTAGCTCAAATCAAATTGATTTTGGCATCAGTTTTGGAGCTCAGGCTTTTATTGTCGGAGGGCTTGCTGTATGGGCAGATGTAGGAATAAGCGCTGCCATTGAAAGCGAGACTATGAAACCTGAAACAGGCGAAGAGATGACAAACGGCATGACAACAATCAGTTTGGTTACTACTGCAGTAGGCGCATCTTTTTACTTTAACAGGTAAATAAAAACTTTATTGATAAAGATTTTTTAAAATCAATATTCCGTTTTTTCCATGCTTACTGCGGAATATAAAGTTCTTATTAACCGATGTCCGTCACTTCGCAGGTGGCGGACATTTTTTTTACAAGCATTTTCCTCTTCTTATATTTTTCTTCTTGCTGTTACGACATTGCGAATTTGCACAAAAACCTTTACCGATTGCACCCCCTCCCCAAGAGCTGACATTACCCGAAAATTTCAAAAAAGGAATATTTGAGTAAAAAAAGTGTAGAAGAAATGTTTTTCTGAATAAGAAGATCCCTCTAACTCCCTTTTAAATAAGGGGGGAAATATTTTTTCTTTTCTCCCTCCCTTTTTTAAAAGGGAGGGTGGGGAGGGATTCTTTAAAATTCGGGTAATGTCAGTCCCCAAGAGGGGATTAAGTGGTGTGTTCCTCATACGTGAGATTCTGAAACAAGTTCATAAGACAGTTTTCACACAGCCTCGCAAGTATAGAAGCAGGAAAACTCAAGATAATACTATAGAAAGAATCAAACTCTGACAATAATAAAATAAAATAACGTCTAAAAAATTAAAAAGTAAGATTATGAGAAATTATTCGGTAGTCATAGAAAAGTGCAGAGAAACAGGGTATTTCGTAGGATATGTTCCGGGTTTCAAGGGAGCGCATTCACAAGGCGAAACACTTGAAGAACTTCGTGAAAACCTGTTGGAAGTAATTGAGCTTCTACTCGAAGAGGGCGAACCTGAACTTGAAAGCGATTTTATAGGAACGCAAAATTTGAGTATTGCTTAAATGCCGAAATACCCGGTCATAAAACCATTCCAATTAATTAAAAGCCTTCTTAAACTTGGATTCTTTGAATCACGTAAAAAAGGTTCACACATTCATTTCAAGCATCCCGACCGCAGATTTACTACTGTCCCTTTTCATAAAGGCAGGGATTTATCTCCATTACGTTAAAAACAAATATTAAAAGAGATTAATATCGATTTAGATGAATTCAAGAAATATTTAATATTTAGCACTATATTCAAATAATTCCCCTTGCCTGTAATTAGGTTGTCCTTCTCCGTGACGTTAAAGCCTCATCGATATTCCTCCGCCTTATAGCCGAAGTCCGGCATTTCCATCCCGAAGGAAAAGTAGTTTTATTTGACACCTTGAAGGTGTCGGACATCTTTCTCAAATAATCATCCCCCCGTGTGATTTTCCCAAATCTTGGTTGTTTCATCACTTATCAGCCTTAAAATGAAATTTAAAAAAAAATTCTAAAATTACCCATTTCTTAAATAATATTAATGATAAGTAATATAGATTTTTTGTAAATTTCCTTCAGGTTCTTTGATACGACAAGATAATACTACTGCTTAGCTTGACAAATAATAATTGCTTAAAAGTCATTAGTAAGATGAAACAATCATGATAAGGGAAAACACACAAGAGGATGATTATTTGAGAGTTAA
>CAZOBD010000249.1:0-4565 GCA_964577665.1 uncultured Hyphomicrobiales bacterium | reverse complement strand
CTTTCAAAACTCTGTTTTGCATTAACTCTCAAACAATCATCCCCTTGTGTGTTTTTCTATTATCATGTCTGTTTCATCTGTTTATTTTAAGCCCCACCCTAACCCTCCCCAAGGGGAGGGAATTCAATGATCTTGCTCCCTCCCCTTGGGGAGGGCTGGGGCGGGGTCTCTTACGGTTTTTCATTTACATTACTTTTTTCTCTACGATTTGGCAAATCTGCTTAAAACAATCATCCCCTTGTGCGATTTTCTATTATCATGTCTGTTTCATCTGTTTATTTTTTCATCAGATTACATCTTCTATCAAAGATAGCTGCAAAGCAGACGGCAGAAGTGCAGGATTTAAATTAGTAAAATCAGCGCTGAGTATTTTTCTGTCAATATTTGCATACATGGAGCAGGTCGCTTCCTGCCCGATTATCAAACTGGTAACTGTCTTTTCTTCAGTCTGTATAAATATTATTTCTCCGGGATCGAACACTATAAATCCGGTGCAGCGGTGCAGCTCAAAAAAACCATGCTGAGTTTGTGCCGAAACCATGCTGCATTTTGTTTCGCCTCCTGAACTTACGTTATTGTAAACCGTAAAAACGAGAGACATTACATTGTCTTTGTTTTTAACCTGCCAGGTCCATGAATCATCTGTTGTCTGAGGTTTCAAACCGAGAGTATTGCCGATTTTTTCTATATCTTTGTCAGTAAAAGAAAAAGCCATAATTTTTTTCAATATTAAATCTGTTACAAATTCCCAAATTACAATTTTTTTTTCAGAATATTAAAGCGTTTTCAAAAAAAAAGAAACATATTTAAGCAGTTCACGTATTTTTGATTGAAATGTTATACTAACTATTAAAAAAAAATGCAACTTGTTATTTTTTAGAAGAAAACTTGTCTTCGGGATTCCTGAATAAAAAATTGAAGGAAGTCATAGAGCCGTAACATCTGGAAATATACCCCTGATATTTAACTTTTTCACCGTCGGTCAATTTATCATTAGCATTTATCTGTGCTTCGAGTACTCTGAGATTATCCCGTATCATTACTATTTTGTGCATTATTTTTGATATTGGTATTTCATGGTCTTTCTGTTCAGAATCGGCAGGTATGAAAAAAACAGAACCCTGTTCCCATTTTGGGGCTATATCTGCTGAATACATGCTGTCCATTTCTTTAAAAATCGCTTTTGCCAGGGCTTTTATCTCTTCGGGTGTCATGTTCTCCGTCCTTTAATCTTAAACTTTTCCTGCAAATATAATATTTTTAATCTACATTTTCCAAACGAAGAAATAAATTTTCATTAAGATACTGAAAGAAAAATGTGAATATCTTTTGTTATAATTCCCAGTTACCTTTATCAGGGTGATAAAGTTGAATTTTTGAACTGCCCGGGATAACGGTAGCAGTCCGTGAAATTTCGCCTCCAAGGTCGCTTGCTATTACTTTAATGCCGTTTTTAATAAGGGCTGCTTTCAGAGCAACTGCATTTCTTTGTCCTACCCCGAAAAAATCTCCGATGTCAACATTTGTTTTAGCGCCTCCTGCCATTTTTGCATATATGGAGGCTTTAGGACAGCCTTTGCTCATCATCTGCTCGAGCATTATTTTTACGGCAGAGTCAGCAAAGTAACCCGGCATTTTTGCAGCTTTATCGGTATCGGACTTGGATGCAGGCAGGACAACGTGAGCAAGACCCGCCGCATTTTTGCCCTTGCAAAAAAGAGCCAGCCCCACGCATGAGCCTAAGGCATATATCTTAAGCTCTTTACCGGGCTGATCGGATATTTCAAAAGCTCCCATACCTAAAATGCTTTTATTGGTAGTTGCTTTGCGGTCTAATGCTGTTTTCGGAAGGGTAGCTGTTTTTGAAGGTTTTCTCAACTGCTTTTTATCCTGAGCAGCAGCTATTTTTATTTTTGTCCAAAGCTGATTGAGCAGATCGGAAAGAGCATGAGCTCCGCCGCTGGGCTTTGCTAAAAAGTCGAAAGCACCGGCTTCGAAAGCGTCTTGTGTAACCTGTGAGTTGTTCTTGGTAAGAGCGCTGAGAACAATTGTCGGGATGGGATTGACAGGCATCAGCTTATGAAGAAACTGAATACCGTTCATTCTGGGCATTTCAAGGTCTAAGATTATTACATCCGGTTTTATACGGTCTATCTGATTTAGGGCAAGCTGCCCGTCAGTGGCTGTACCGGCAACTTCAATTGCGGGATCTTTTTTCAAACCTCTTGCTAAAATATCAAGAACCAGCGCCTGATCGTCAACGACCAAAACGCGGATTTTCTTATCTTCCATACTTTTTCTTCCTTTTTTTCAAAACTATAAATTCAAATTTTACTTTACACAAAAAAATTAATATGAATAACGGACAATATTAAATTTAATTTCATGGTTCTTAATAATAAATTAACAGCATTTAATATTTTTTGTCATTCTGAATTTATTTCAGAATCTCATCTGGTCAATTCAAACAAAATCAAATATGGTTCGTTTAAAATAAAAATATTCTTAGGAGAAGCTATGAAATACATTATATTTATATCGATGATTATATTTATGAGCAGTTTTTCATTTTGCTCTGACAAACAGGAGATAGAAAAGGGAATGAATAAAAAAAATGAAAATAACGAACTCACGCCCGAAGAAAAAAGAGTTATTATTGACAAAGGTACAGAGATGCCTTTTACGGGAGAATATACTAACCACAAGGAAGAAGGGGTATATATATGCAAAAGATGCGATGCTCCTCTTTACAAGTCATCAGATAAATTTGATTCGCATTGCGGCTGGCCTTCCTTCGACGATGAGATAGACGGCGCCGTAAAGAGAGTGCCAGATACCGACGGAATGAGAACAGAGATAATCTGTGCCGGCTGCGGAGGACACCTTGGCCATGTATTTCTCGGCGAGGGCTATACAAAAAAAAATACGAGGCATTGTGTCAATTCTATTTCAATGAATTTTATCCCAATAAAAGAATGGAATAAAATGCAGAATAGTTCAGCAAATAACAAACAGGTTAATAAAACTGCCGAAAAATACGAAAGAGCAATTTTCGCTTCGGGATGCTTTTGGGGTACGGAGTATCACCTTCAGCGCCTGCCCGGAGTTATCAGCACAACTGTCGGGTACACCGGCGGAAATGTTGAAAATCCTACTTACAGGCAGGTTTGCAGCGGCAATACCGGACATGCAGAGGCTGTGGAAGTAATATATGATCCCGCAAAGGTTTCTTATGAAACTCTTGCAAAACTATTTTTTGAAACTCATGATCCTACTCAGGAAGACAGGCAGGGACCGGACATCGGCACTCAGTACCGCTCTGCCGTATTTTATTTGAATGATGAGCAGAAGAAAACGGCAGAAAAACTAATTGAGACATTAGAAAAAAAGGGTTATAAAGTTGCTACGGAGCTAACCAAAGCAGGAAGATTTTGGGAGGCGGAGGATTATCATCAGGATTATTACAACAACAAAGGGGCTAAGCCTTACTGCCACATATATCAGAAGAAATTCTGACTCAATCAGATATGGTAATCCACCAATAAATTTAGAATTTAATAATTACAGACCGTCAACGATAATATATGTTGTGCCTATATAGCGTTTTCCTTTTGCTCTTTTTTTGAAGGGGGGAGGGTTCTCAGGGTCAGTAGCTTTTTCTGGTATAAGTCCGGTTATTCTGCCTGCGGGTACGCCGTTTTCGATGAAATAATTTTTCAGATTCTGGCATCTTTCCTGAGTAAGCTTCAAGTTTTCACTTTTATCCGAATTGTTATCGGGAAAACATTGAATTTTAAACTTCATGCTTCTGTTTCTTTTCACGGTCATTATCGTATTTTTCAGAAAGATATCCGCCCCGTGCCGCACTTTACTCTTATGAAGTTCAAAAGGGGAGACGATGAAAGGCAGTTTTACGCCCTCTTCTTTGGGTTTGGCAAGGAAATCCTTTGAAAATTCCTGATATTTATCCGTATTCGGTATATCCACAGTGTATTCCTGCCTGAAATAATCGAAATCTTCGAAAAAAATTGAATATGAACTGCCGGGTTTTAGTCCCGTGATAAAATAATAACCGTCAATAGAATTGGATTTCCCGCGATATATCATCTTTCCGTCCTCATCATAAGCCTTTATATTTATTTCTATAGGCTGATGCGTTTTTTCATCGAAAACACTGCCCGTAAGGGAAACAACAAGATGGGAAAACTGCGCTTTTAATGTGCCGGTTAACAAAAAAAGCACTGCCGCTGCAACAATTGAAGCTGTTCTCATAATTTTTTTAGCTTTGTTTAAAACACTTACTTACGTTAACGTATATTAATTACGTATATTTTTCAAGAATTATTTATTTCATAACCCGCAAAGCTGGAGTACATTACATTTTATAATGGGTTATTCCTCATTTACAGAGGTTAATTTTTATTTTTTGTCAAATAATTGTTTTCTAAATTTTCAAAGTAAGTTCAAACTATATAAAATCGATATAAACTCCTTTATTTCTGATATTATTTTGGACATCTTTTTCATATTGTTTCGTCATTGCGAAGAGCGAAGCGATGAAGCAA
>CAZOBD010000248.1:0-4578 GCA_964577665.1 uncultured Hyphomicrobiales bacterium | reverse complement strand
CACGGCTAAAGCCATGGGCCACCCACCCATCAGCTGACGAGCGACAGGGCACTAGGTCGACGTCGGCTCGACGGGCACATCGGCGAGGGCAACGGGACGGCTAAGCTTCTCCAGGCCCAGGCACATCGCGATGAAGTAGAGCGCCGCCCCGGTGAAGAGGGACGTCGTGAAGCCCCATTCCATGCTAATCAGCACGCACACGAGCGCGCCCAACGTCGTCGCGACGGCGTTGATGCCCCACGCCCACGGAATGATGGCCTGCCCCAAGCCCTGTGCGACTCGAATGCCCATCGGAAACGGCATGCCCATCAGCATCGCCAGCGGCGCCAACACGAGCACCGTCACAATGCAGCGTGCCGTGTGCGGCAGGTACATCAGTTGCGGCACGACGTGGTTGGCAAACATCACTTCCCCGATGATACCCAACGACAACAACAGCAACAACACCGTCAGGGCGTGGGGCACCACCCGACCCACCCACTGGGAAAATAGGCTACCCAAACCGGAGAAGACCAACATGGCGAAAAGCGTGACCGCCATGGCGTACACGGGTCCGCCCACAAAGACGCTGTACTTCTGGAGCATGGCGATCTCCACCAGGATGAAGCCCAGCCCCAACGCGGCAAAGTAGATCAGGACCCTTCCTTTATGGGGTACGAGACCCAGTTGGCTCCGGCGCGACCAGAGCGGACCTAGAATGAAGGCCGCCGACAGGACCAGAATCTGCACGAACATGAGCCGCAACATCGTCACCGCGATTGGCACCCTCGGCGTCTGGCCGGCTCGTTCTTCCCAGCTCTCAACGAACCGCTCCACGCTCGGCGGCGTGCGGTGAAACTGGAAGAAGAACGGATCGTCGTCGGTCGTCGGTCGGATGTTGTAGATGTACGACTCGATCAGGTTCTTCGCCCTCGCGGACGATGCCCGGATCAGCCGGTCAAATCGGTTCTCTCGATTCCGGAACGGATCGTACAGGACCTGGAATCCCATCCGTTCGGCCCATTGGCGGTACGCTTCGACCTCCTCCCGCGTGAACGGACTCTCCTTGAGCAGCGATTCCGCCCAGGACATCTCCCCGCCGGTTACGGCCACCACCACGAAGTGCTGCTTGGGATCCTCGACGCCCAAACGCCGCAGTGCCTCCAACTCGGTGGCGACCAGACGCAGCGCCTCTCGCGGCGGATGACGCATCCATCTGGAAAACGACAAAAGGCCGTCCTCCGCCAGGTGTCGCCAGAACTCCTGGATCGCCTCCATGGTGTACAGGTAGTTCTCCGACAGGGCGTACGCCCCCATCGATTGCGCGGTGAAGCTGTCGACGCCGGAGAGTTGGATGACGTCGAAGCGCGCGTCGGTAGTCGTCACGTAGTGACGTCCCTCGGCCGCGATCAACTTCACGTCCGGTCGATCGAAGATCCGCCCGGCGAAATCCGCGAAGCGGTTCTTTACCACATCCACCGTGACCGGATTGATCTCGGCCCCCACGATGTCCTTGGCGCCGTGGTGCAAGGCGATCAGGACGTCAATGCCGCCGCCGACACCAATGACGAGGACTTTGGGCGCGTTCGGCTTGATCACATACGGGGCCGATTTCAGGAAGCAATCCAACCCGGGCACGTTCTTCACGTCTCCGTCGGGTACGTGAACGATCACCGTCGGCGCCCCACCGTCCTGGAGGATCCCGCGGGTATGATACTGCTTCAGGAGGGCGTTGTGCCGCGGTGAGAACTGCCCACCGAACGTCCAACCGCCGTGCCGGGGATTCATGACATCCACCCGGGCGACAACGTGCCACTTGTAGTAGTGCGGGTCCATCGTGCTTTCGCGCGGAACCTTCCCCGGCGGGAAGTACACGGGCAAGATCGTTCGCCTGGAGGCCGTCCCAGCCAAGAAGACCACGAACATTAAGGTCAGGACCGACGCGATCCGCAAGCCCCAACGACGGTCGGTCACCGCGTACAACACGGCGACGAGCCCAGCGGCGGCCGCGGCCCCGTAGATGGTCGCTTCGACCCCCACGATGTTGATGCCCGCCAGGGAGAGCAAGGCGCCGGTCCCTGCGCCAATCAAGTCGGCGAAGTACAAGCGGTTGATGGCCTTGCCCGCCCGTGAGATCAGATACCCGATGCACACGCCGGCAAAGAAGAACGGAATGCCCACCACCACGTACAGCAGCAACAGGCTGAACAGGTTGCTGTAGTCCTGGTATTGACCGATCTCGGTCGGGTGGAACCGGATCTTCGTGGCCGTCGCGAAGCCGAGCGCCGTCGTCAGGCAGAAGCCCAGGGCATACCGGGCCACCAGACGCCCGTTCACTTCCGTGCCCGAGAACCGCGAAGCCACGGTCAGGAAGCTGCTGGCCGCCCCGAAGCCCAGCATGGCCAGGCTGATGATGCCATACGCGAAGTGATGCCACGTCATCACCGAGAAGACGCGGGTGAGCGCAACCTCCAGCACGAGGACGCTGCCGGCAAGGAGGAATAGTGCCACGGAGGCACGACGTGTGTTCACCATGCCCTTCGACTCCCCATCGCAGTAACGCCGAACTCCTTCCGCCCGTCACATAGCGTGGCACCTGCTGCCATGCAAGACCATGGGTGAGCACATGCTCCGCATGCCGCGCTGGTCAGACTCACCGTCGAGGGCGATCGTTCCGCATCATGCACACACGGCTGAGGGCGATCGTGGCCAGGCATGCGCTCCCCATCGCCCGCCAATCCCCCCTCAACGGCGGCGTTGACCTGCCACCCATTCATCCAATAAGGGCAAAGACGCAGAGAACGACCATGCCGAGATTCGCCATCGCCGCCACGATCACGCCGGCAACCAGCGACCTGCCGCCTCGCAGATAACCGTACGTGGCCAAGCCCATGCCTGTTGCGGCGGAAGCAAACCACATACCGAGCACGCCACCCGCAAGCAGAAACTCATAGAATCGAACGACGCCACAGAAACCGGCGATCTCCGGGAATCGCACGACGGCATAGGTTCCCCCCGCCACCATCCCACCGAACGTGATCGCGATCGCCAGCCCGAACCAGACAATCCCCTCCTTGCGAACGGACGCCTCGAGGCCCGCATCAGGCATGGGCGTTCCCCTCCTTGGTGGCTTGCCACATCGTGAGAAGAGGGATCGCGATCGCCCCCCCACCGACAGCCCACAGGATCGTCGGCACGAACCACAAACCCATGAAGGAGTCGACCCGCGCGTTCTTGGGATCGTCCGGGTAGTACAGAACGCGGACGTCGTCGCCGCTCTTCAGCTTGACGAGGCCATCCTTGGATGGCCCTTGGAATTCGATGTCTCGTCCATCCGCCGTCCGGTACTGGACCATGGCATAGTGAATGTCGTCGCGGGAGCCGAGTTCCGTTCCCTCATGGACCTTGAAGCCCACGACCTTCCCAGGCGCAGACTGCGCTCCGGCGACGAACTCCCGGCTGTCGGCGTAGCGACTGAAACCCCATACGACCAAAGCAACGCCGCCGGCGCAGAACACCAGTGCGACCCCCCACCCGATGGCTAGCTGTCTACGATGCTCGTTCTTCATCGAGGCCAACGCGTGCCGGCACACCCACTTCGGTGCGCACATCGAATCGGAGACCGGTGCACGAACAGGCTACCCCCTAGTCGATCGTGCCGGCCTCCGTCCTAGTCTCGCCTATTTCCCAAGGATCTTACACTGTCATCGGGCCTGCGGAAGGGGCCTCTTTGTAAATTCACCGTCCAATTATGTCAACTAGTGTATTTCTCCCGCAGCGGTTGTGTGGATGCGAGGTTCTTGGCTGAGGTCCTTTGCACCACATCTGCTGCCCGACACCCCACGTCCAGCTGTGGGAGCGAAGGGGGTATCCAGTACCTGGATCCAAAGTGGCCCCCGCATAGGGAAAACTTACTCCAGACGCGGCGTACGAACGCCGATGTGTACGACATGGGGTGCATCAGGGCATGTCTACGGACCGTCGTCGGCTTGACGAATTGCCCCACCACGGTCAGGAACGACCGGCATCGTGCCTACCACTACAGCGCAAGGTCGCCCTCGCCTTGCCGGAGGAAGCCATCGATAAGTCCTTGGCGTCGGCATGGTTGGTGCCTTGCATCCCGCTTTGCATGGCGGAGTACGTAACCTGAATAGCTGCATAGTTTTCCAGACTACTTTGCGCTGTAGTGCTACCAGGGTACCCCAAAGGTAGAAGCCTCAGGGAGGGCAAGCAAGTCCGAACGCTGAGGCCTTACCACGAAACCAGCGCCCAAGGGGAATAGACCATCGGAAACGCGACGCTCGCCCGCTGGCGGGCATCGCTTCGTCCGCGTCTTTGACGACGCGAAATAGATGAGAAAGTCAAGTGTTTGCCTAACGGTTCATCGGAGTCATATCAATGCGGAAACGACAACGTCTGATCTTGGGGCTTCTTGTGGCCGGTAACTTTCTGTTCAGTACGGCGACGACGGCAATGGCGCACCCGTCTGACATCACCTTCGATGTGTGGCACGGCACCTATGGCGAGTTGGAATTGACCATGAATGGGTGTGACATTTCTTTCTGGCACTATGCCGCGAGCGCCCGCTGTAGGTCCCAG
>CAZOBD010000247.1:0-4582 GCA_964577665.1 uncultured Hyphomicrobiales bacterium | reverse complement strand
CTGACCCCTAACGGAGTGAGTTTTCTCGCATTGAAAATGATAAAGATTTAAAAATACGTAATATCATATAATTAATAGAAGAAAATACGGATAAAAATGGAAATTGAAAATCTTAATAGCGGATTTTCTGGCTCTCAAAAGGAAATGGAGAGCAAGGAGGGGGTAATCAATGCCCGTGTGATTATTTCTTGCCCTAATTGTGGTTATAAAAAATCTTTTAAGAATCAATTCCATCGGTCCGATATTGAGCTCTTGATTGTGTCCTTAAAGTGCTTTGATTGGATGTGCTGTGAGCATTGCGGCGATCTATTAGATCTTAATTTAGAATTCCAAGTTTAAACGATTTTAATCTCTTTTTTTATATAGTAAATACATGCCTTTAATGTCAGCACGAAAGCAATTAATAGGAATATATCTTTTTAGGGGATCTATATTTCAAGTGGAAGCTCAATTTTTCCGTAAGTCCCGCCACCCCCAGCTGTATAACCCATCTGATCATTGCGAAACGCATCGATCGCATATCCAATTTTCTCGTTATATTCGGTTATTTCTGCGATGGGAAGGTCTAATAGGATTTTATATTCGGTGCCTAATTTGTTAATGATTTTACTGTAGGCCCTCGTCACCGTTTTACTATTTTTAGATTTAATCCCCTCAATAGAGCGTAGAATATCGATTAGGGGTATAGCATTAATATAGGGTGGTCTATGATGGGGATGTCTCGGTTGTTCATAGGAAGACATTACATCGACCCGTTCACTAACCCCTAACTTAACCTTATAATTATTTCCAGTTGATTCCTTACATGCTGGGCAGACTATTTTATCTTTGGCCACATTTTTTACATAATCCTTTCTTGCAGACTTCGGATCACTTTCGTAGTAGATAATAAAATCATCCGTAATGGAATATTGACTAAAATGAATAAATGAGGTTTTTTTTGATTTTTTGAAAAATACTCTGCGGCGGCATTTTCCACAGAACATATTGTAATATTTACCTAATTTTGGATGGAGCCCAACGTTTAGAGTGACTTTTCTTCCGTCCTTTCTCTTTAGAGCAAGCGAAATCTCTTCAAACGTGGGTTTTTCGAGCAATAATCTATTAAATTCCCTCCCTAACGAATATGGATTCTGAGAATGAGCGTCACTATTGCTAAGGAAAGTTATATCTTTAAGAGACTCTATCCTATCCGCTAAATCTGTATTAGCAGAAAGACCCAGTTCGAGAAAGGAAACTTTCTTGACCGCGTCTTGATAGCACTCTTGAAGAGATTTAAATCGTCCTTGTCTAAAGATGGCCCTAAAGGGAGTAAAGGCGTGAGCAGGCCCAATGAGCCCCCCTAGATCCGTGATGATATCTACTAATTCCGGAGGAGGAAGATTAACCCTTGGTCTACCACCCCACTCGGACAAAATATTTTTCGAATAGGGGTTTAATTTTTCCTGTGCCTCGCGAACCGCCCTAAAGTCCGGAAAAAAGACGACTTGATGGGTTGTTTCTTCATCTTCTATTTCAGTTTGGAGAATAAAATGGATATCCTTATATTTATATGCACCGTTTCGTTCCTTTTCCAAATTAGTCTCCATATATTCCAGCCAATCCGGCTGCAGTATATCACCCGTTCCTATAATATCTAATCCCTTTTCCTTACAAGTCTTCACCATCGTATCTAAATTTAAAGAAGGTGAAACAGCAATAGAATGGGGGCTGTGGAGGTGTAGGTCAGCGTAGAAGGGTTTCATATTTTTTACCGTTTTCGTCCTTTATCGTAATATTCTTTATTAAAAGTAAAAATTAGTTGTTTAATAAGTTAATAATTATGGGTTTAATAATAATTATAAAAATATTCTATTTAAACAATAATTAAATCTAATAAGAGGTGTTTCCATTGAGTCATTGGGAAACGATTATCATTTTGTCCGTTTTTTGATTTCCTAAGAGCACCCTATAATATGGGGCCTCATTCTTATATCGAACCATTTCAAGTTTACCTTCAATCATAACAATATCCCCCTCCTCTGCGTGCTCGCAGAATCTTCCCCGAAATGAAGAGACTTTCGTTATTAAATCTGGGTTAACCTCAGATTGCGTAGAGGTTTCTTCTAAAACTATATCTGTCTTAATGCTATAGTAACACGGGGTGAAAATCGCCTCTGAAGCATCGAAAATTTGGGCTTTTAGCTTTATTCTCCCATAATTTTTAAATTTATAGTCATAATAGGTTCCCTGCCAATCCTTAGGACTCTTAATATATCTAATAAAGAAATCGTAGCCATCAAAAATACCTTGATGAAGCTTTTTAGTCTCACTTTTCATAAAATCATTAAATGACACTCCAGAACCTCCAGCCCGGAATTTATAATGGTCTTTAAATTCCTCAAAATTATACTTCCTACACCCATTTGGCTGTCTAAAAATGCGGGGTAAAACTTCTTGAAAACGCTTACTCGTATCCGTTCCATATACTACTAAATCGATATCAGACCCCCCTCTGTTTAGATCGACCATTTGAGAGCCGGTTATCCCGATTGAGTCTTGAGCTAAATCCCCAAGATCCATAAGCAATCTACAAAGATTAACCGATTTTTTTTGGGCTTCGGTGGGATTAGGTATCGTTTTTAATCTTTTCAAACAATCGTTTGGGGTATAAATTTTTTTTATATCCTCATTTTGTACGCCTTGGAGCTCCAAATCATAGTTTTGGGAATAAAATAGGTATTTTGGATTTTTTTCTTGGAGAAAGAAGTAACGCTTTTGAAGATCATATATTTTCTTATAGCGAACCCCATTTCTCTTACGTTCACCACCAGGGTCCGGAAAGAAACGTATAAAAGAGATGACTCGGTCTCTCGGGTGGCGTAGACCCTTTACATCAAAGATTAAATAATCTTGTTTCGTTTCTAAGTAATCGCCTTCTATAGGGTGAAAATCATTATTCATTTAAGGACCTATTTTTATCATTTTTAATGCGAGAATACTCACCCCTTTAGGGGTCGATGAATCGCATAGTAGATTACTAATCTAAAGGACTCCTTGCTTTTAAATGCTTGCCGTATTTTACATTAAGTAATTCACGAGGAGATACCGAATGCACTCTACACTACAACTCACGGTCATAGGAAAGGTTTTCAAGCCGAATAAGGGGAAGGTATTAAGCCTAAATCGGGATTTAGACCGATATGTGGAGTGCGTGAGGCGGTATCTCTCGTTTTAGCCCACTTCGAGGGAAAGGCTACATAAAAACGCCTACAAAAAGGCAAAGCAGATGTTCGATCTTAAGACGGCACTTCTCCAAACGGCACGGGATAAGGCGGTGGAGGTCTATACATCTTTCACGAAGATTAAGGGAAGGAATTCAGAAATACACCTTAGGAAGTGATTTATGCGGTTTGATGATCGTTCCTTTAAATTCGGCAGGGTAGATAAGGAACTCACCCCGTATTGGCTCCATTTAAGCCTCTCTGGGACTTTGGGGCGGACAACGTTCCCCATAGTGTTCGGTAACAGAAGAAATCTAATAGAAAGAGCGTTAAATGGAGCGTTTGCCATTAAAAGCGTGGAAATGAAAAAGAGAAGGAGAAAGTGGTATGCCCACTTTACCCTCGTTAGAGAAGTGGAAGTGTTCGGCGCTCCAGAGTCCGTCATCGGCATAGACCGCGGAGAAAAGAATCTTGCCGTTGCCGTGGGGATTCAGAAGGACAGCCCGACTAAGCCCCGAAGAGGTATGTTCTGGAGCGGTGCCGAGATCTAAGCCCTCAAGGGAAAGTATCATCATATTCGGAGGAACTTGGGAAGGAAGAAGCTCCCGCAGGAGATCAAAAAGATAAAGGGGAGGCTCTCCCGGAAGACCGACCAGCTATTCCTTACATACAGATTATCTTTATTGCCGTAATAACAATCTTGGTGAAAATCTACAATCACCGTTTCTGCTTTCTTTAAGTGCTGCCGTACATTTTGCGGTAGTGCTTTGAGGTAAGCGGTTAATGCAGCATTGGCAAAAGATACCATATCTTCCGGAGATATGGTTCGACAACACTTCATCATCTGTTCAGGGGAAGGACATTTCCTTCCCTTTACTCTTTCCGCCAAGCATAATTGCTTAATACTGAGTTGATTAAGCGAAGCGGCTTCAAACACATCAAAATATTCTCTGGAAGTATATTTCCGCGTATTAAAGACGGGAAAGGCGCTTAAAAGGTTTAGGTTGATGAGAGTTTGCCGTACCTTCTTGTGACGTCCTTTGTTGCCCAATGAGAGCCGTTTAGCGTTTCTTTTTCTGACTCTTCCCTTACTATATCTCATAGATTTACGAATTAAGAGGAAGATTTAAAGCTTTCTAAAAATCCAATAAAAATTGTACCTGTTAGAAAAAATCATAAAAATACTCGGTACTGTAAAGGACGGGGATTCCTACGAGTCCGCTAAGCGTTGGCCGGTGGGCATATCTTAGGGCTGTGTATCGTAGAAAACCCGTTCCACTTGCGTAGAAAGGATTCCTCCTTCAAAGAGGGTTGATGCGATAGATCATCGGAAGTTATAAACTTCACCATAATATTCACAGCGGAATTTAAGTCTCTGT
>CAZOBD010000246.1:0-4606 GCA_964577665.1 uncultured Hyphomicrobiales bacterium | reverse complement strand
TAAGGAAATTTTCAAAGGAAGTTTAACTTCTCGAGAAAATTGCAATCCCAAGCACTGCTTAGGATTGAGAGAAAAAAGTAAAAAATAAACAGTTAAATTAATATAGTTCTAATATGAAATTATGATCAACGGAAAAAAAATTGTAATCGTACTGCCTGCTTACAATGCGGCAAAAACACTGAAAATAACTTATGATGAAATACCTTTTGATATTGTTGATGACGTAGTGCTGGTCGATGATGCCAGCAGAGATGAGACCGTGGAAATGGCAAAAAAACTCGGTATTAAAAACGTCATTAAACATGAACAAAACAAAGGTTACGGCGGCAATCAAAAGACCTGCTACAACACTGCACTCTCGCTCGGAGCAGATATTGTCATAATGCTGCATCCTGATTATCAGTACACTCCAAAGCTGATTCATTCCATGGCATATCTTATTGCCAACGATGTTTACCCTGTTGTCTTAGGTTCAAGAATTTTAGGCAGGGGCGCCCTGCGCGGCGGCATGCCAAAATACAAGTATATTGCAAACCGCTTTCTTACTCTTTTTGAAAACTATCTTATCGGGCAGAAGCTTTCGGAATATCATACCGGTTACCGGGCTTTTTCCGCTAAAGTGCTGCGCTCAATCAGCTATGAAGCAAATTCCAATGATTTCATTTTCGATAATCAAATGCTTTCACAAATTTTCATGGCAGGCTTTGAAATAGCAGAAATCACATGCCCAACAAAATATTTCAAAGAAGCATCATCCATAAATTTCCGCAGAAGCGTTACTTACGGACTTGGCGTCCTTAAAACCTCTTTTTGCCATTTTATGCACAAGGCAGGTTTGATGAAATGCAGTATATACATACCGCCTGTAAAAACAATAAAAAAAATTAACCCGGCTGAGGAACCCAGCCGGGCTTACCTTGAGAGAGGGAATTAAGCTTCTATGCTTAATTTTAAGCCCGGTTTCGCTAGGCCGGGCAGGATTAACATTGGTTTCGCGGAACCGGCTTTTAATTATTTATTTTTTTAATATTGCTCATTCAACTGCTGTAAGTTATGAATAAAGCGAACACAAAACAATACGTAGTAGTACGTATTTTTTGCATGACAATATTACAGTATATTTACGCAGATTTTACGTTTTTAATTAATCTAATCTAATCTAATCTAATGAGCTATCTCACACATTTGACACAGTAAGGGCTTTCAGGTACAAGCAGAATTCGCCGGAGGGGGATATCGCTGCCACAATTCTTACATTTTCCGAATTCAGGAGAACCGACTTTACCGTAAGCATATTTCAATTTGTTCAGCCTGTCCTCAGCCTGCCTCAAAGAAGCTTCATTGACGCTTTTACTCTGGATGGCGTCCATTCGTGAAAGCCTGCCATAGGCATTGTCAGGTTCGATCGGCTGAGTCATTTCTTTGAAATCCTTTATCAACTCTTCGGTCTTTCCGATTTCTTCCAATATCTTCTGTTTTATCTCTTCCATATTCTTTCCTTTATATAGAAAAACAATATTTCTAAAATTTTATAATTAATTCTGTTTATTTTAAGCCCCGCCCTGACCCTCCCCAAAGGGAGGGAATTCAATGATCTTGCTCCCTCCTCTTGGGGAGGGCCGGGGGGGTCTCTTCCGGTTTTTCTTTTACAACACGTTTTTTTTTCAATATATGGCAAATCTATTAAAAACAATCATCCCCTTGGGTGTTTTCCTTAATAATGGGTGTTTCATCTGTTTATTTTGATCCCTCCCCGACCCTCCCTTACAGGTAAGGGAGGGAGCAGCCCCCTTATTTATAAGGGGGCTGGGGGATCTCTTCTAAAAATAATCATTCCCTTATGTGTTTTTTTTCCTAATCATGGATGTTTCATCTGTTTATTTTTAATACGGTTTCAGATGTCATAATCTGCAATATGCTTCAACCGGCAAGCCTCTTGTATAAATTCTCATACATTGGGATAATTCTGTTCAGGTCAAATACTTCTACCGCACGCCGGCGGGCATTTTCCGAAAACACCTTCCATTTCTTTCCGTTTGAAAGAAGATCAATTGCATAACGTCCCATTCTTTCGGTATCTCCAAGCTCTGCGACAAAGCCCGTTTCGCCGTGTTCTATCACTTCCGGTATGCCGCCGATGTTTGAGCCTATTACAGGCACTCCGCAACTCATAGCCTCAAGCGCAGAAAGCCCGAAACTTTCCGACTGGCTCGGCAGCAAAAATAAATCTGCAAGCGAGAGCAGTTCCGGCAAGCCCGACTGCTGTCCCAAAAATTTTACCTTGCCGCATATCTTGAGTTCCCGGCACATTCTTTCAGCTTCCGAGCTTTCCGGTCCGTCCCCTGCCATAAGAAGAACCGCTTCCTGCTTTTTCAATATTTCCTGAAAGATTTTTATCACATCAGTAACCCGTTTCACCTTGCGGAAGTTCGATACGTGCATAATTATTTTCTCATTATTCGGAGCAAATCTTTTTTTAATTGCCTCATTTGTGTTTCTTTTGTAAACATTGGTATCGACAAAGTTGGGAATAACTTCTATATCTCTGCGGCAGGTAAAATGCTGCTCTGTTTTTTCCCGCAGATGCTGCGACACCGCCGTTATAGAGTCCGAGCGGTCTAAAGCGTACTTTACAATAGGATGAAAACTTGGTTCCAGCCCCACCAGAGTAATATCCGTGCCGTGCAGAGTGGTTACAAGCTTAAGATTCTCCCTCCCGAGAATATCCCTGCTCAGAAAACCGCTCACCGTATGCGGTATCGCGTAATGCACATGAAGAATTTCCAGCTCTTCATACTTTACCACGTCGATTATTTTACCTGCGAGGGCAAGCGTATAAAGATGAAACTCAAACAGAGGATAATGCGGAATCTCCACAGCGTGAAATATGATATTTTCATGGAAAGAATCGAGCCGCATAGGCTGTGCATAGCTTATAAAATGCACTTCATGCCCCTTTTTAGCGAGACCGACGCCCAACTCTGTTGCAACCACGCCGCTTCCACCGAATGTGGGATAACACACGATACCAATTTTCATTATTTTATGCTCCAAAAAAGGTTAAAAACATGAATGATAAGAAGGAAAACCCCGACATTTATTATACTATCAGCTCCGAAAAGCGGGCGGAAATCAAAATAAAGACATCCCGCTTCATTGCGTCCGCTGCACCCGCCAAATCAAAAGAAAAAGCCATCGATTTTCTTGAAAACATCAGAAAAGAGCATTACGACGCCGCTCACAACTGCTTTGCGTACATCATCGGACAAGATGAAAACGAGTTCCGCGCAGCAGATGACGGCGAGCCCGCAGGTTCCGCCGGAAAACCCATCCTTTCTACCATTAAAAAATTTGCTTTGAAGGACATTATCGTTGTCGTTACCCGATATTTCGGTGGTACTAAGCTCGGAGTGGGCGGTCTCGTGCGTGCTTATTCCAAAGCCGCCGAAGAAGCCCTTAAATTGTGCGAAAAAAAAGCAGTACATAACACCGTTCCCGTTAAAATAAAATGCGCTTACGAAGAATTATCCGCCGTCAAACGTTTAATTGACGCCAATGCCGTGGCATTTGACGAAGAATATACAGATAAAGTCGAATTCACGGCACACATCCACTCCTCCGAAGCAGAAAACTTTGCTAAAAGCATCATATCAAACACTTTCGGAAGAGCATCCGTCAGCCTCTAACCAATTTTCTAACCAAACAATGCCGTTCCAAACGCATTTCAATATACTTCATAAAGATATTTAACATCATCAAAAACATATTTCTCTTCTTTTTCTTATATAAAAACATAAAAGAAGAGAAATATATTATCATCTAAACAATACTATTCAGCATCTAAAAGGATTCTTTCTGTAAATAAACATAAATAATAAATAACTAAAAGATATTTTTCTGTAAATAAGTGTAAATATTAAATAACTAAAAGATATTTTTCTTTAACTAAGTATAAATAATGAATAACTAACATAAATAAATGTACATCTAACGGAATTATATTAACATCATAAAAGAATATTTATGCTTTGAAAAGAAAAAAATGAATAGCAAACTGCAATTATTGGCTATTCTAAAGAATTTCTTAAAAATTTAAGTATAAAAAATGAATAACTAATAGAATTAAATGTGCATCTACCAGAATTAAATTAACATCGTAAAGATATATTTATACTTTGAAAAGAAATAAATAAGCATATAACAGAAATATTTATACATCTAATAAGAAAAATGAACATTCTAAAGGAATAATTTTTCATTCAAAAAGGAAATATGAATAAAATAGCTGTTAGATAGTCATTTTATGTTGTTAGATGGTCAATTTATGTTGTACGATGTTAATTTTAAGCTATACGATGTTAATTTTAATTCGTTAGATACACATTTTATTCTATTGGAAATACATTTTATTAAATTGGATAAACATTCTAATTAGTTTGATTATCATTCTATTACGTTAATTATTAAATTAAATACGTAAAATACAGCCATATTACCCTCAGTTCATCATTTATTCATTAAATTTAGATTAAAAATATTATAAAATAATAAAAATAAATAATAGAATATGAATAATATTTTATTAGAAGTAGGTTTGAAAAGTTAA
>CAZOBD010000245.1:0-4646 GCA_964577665.1 uncultured Hyphomicrobiales bacterium | reverse complement strand
ATATCCCTTGTTTATATTTAAAATAGAAGAACCGGAAAAAACTATTTTCAAATTCGGGTAGTTGTCATATAAATTCTTAATCTCGATTGACCAGTCGGGATATTTATGCACTTCATCAAGAAAAAGGAATTCTCCGCCGTTCTTAACGAATTCATCAGCCAAATCACTCAGCGTATTTGCCGAAAAATATATATTGTCCATACTTGCATATAGAACTTTCTCATTCAGCTCGTAAGAATCCCTTATATGCTGAAGCATCATTACGGTTTTTCCGACGCCTCTGGCTCCCGTTACTGCCGTCAGCCTGCTGCTCCAGTCTTTTTTTTCTATTAAATACCTTTTGAAATTAAATTCAAGATTATTTACTATCGAAACAAATAATTCAAACAACTTGTCCATATATTGTTTTCTTTATTTAACATAACATTAATATAATGTCTATTACGTACAACATAATATAATATTATTGTTTATTCTATAAAACAATTTACCTCACCAGCATCAGCTTTCCGCTTTCGACCTTTTCACCAGTCTGCACAGTGTAAAAATACATTCCCGGCGGAAAATTTTCAAGATTTATTATTTCCCTGTATTTCTTATAATTATAACTGAATTTTTTTTATTCATAAATTTTGATGTTATTCGTCGTATTATTATATTTAGAAAAGTACAATTATATATCACAAAAATAATGACATACCTTGTTCAAATAGAGGACAGCGGCAGAGGAAGAGACTTGATTAATTTCCTGAAAAATCTCAATTACGTAAAGATATACAGCACAAAATATCGCAGTGAGCAAGAAATAGAACAGCTAACAGGTTTGTTTTCGGATTCCGGTTCGCCATTAACTATTGAAGAATTTGATAGAATTTTGGATGAAGCAGAAAGTTCGGATGATGTTTTATTTGAAGATGCATTGGAATCAAGCAAGATGTGGAAAATAAAATAAAAATAGTCATTAAGCAGCATGTTCTAAAGCAACTTGAATCAGAATATGTTTTCTATTCCGAAAATGTTTCTGTAAATTTTGCCGAGAAATTTCGAATATAGTTTTTCCGTAAAATTGAAAATCTACCACCCCTCATAAAACGCTACCCAGTCTGCAAACATAAACGTCCAATTAATAAAAATTACAGACAAATGATTTGGCGCGATTATTTAATCGTTTACAAGATTACTGAAGAGGCAATTATCGTTATAAGTCTGTTTCATACCAAACAGAACCCGAAGAATATTTTAAATATCGATCCAAAAACAAAAAAAGCCATTTCTCCTGATTCGGAAAAAGGGCTTTTAAAATAAAAATAATAAAATTTTCGTCGATACCTATAAAACTATGGAGTTAAGATGATACAAGAAGAAATTTTGTCAAATATAAAAAAACTGCCTGATTACTACCTAAAGGAAGTACTTCACTTCTCAGAATTTTTATTAAGTAAATTCAGTCAAAGCAAAGAAAATATCAGCACATCGAGAGGAGGCTACGGAGCCAGAAGAGGGGATTATGTAATGTCGGACGATTTTGACGAGCCATTAGAAGATTTTAAGGAATATATGCAGTGAAAGCTTTAATCGACACACATACTTATATTTGGTATATCAACGGTAATAAAAAATTAAGCGAAAAAGCTTTAAATATCATAGATGATAATAATAACGAGATTTTATTCAGCATTGCCGGCATTTGGGAAATTTCGATAAAAATAAAATTGGGCAAGTTGAAATTAATAAGTGATTTCAACACTATTAAAGATGATTTGAAGAAGTATTCTATATCAATCATGCAAATCAATCTCCAGGATATTCTTAAGAATTTCACTTTACCCTTTCATCATCGTGACCCGTTTGATCGAATAATAATTGCACAATCTCTTGTTCGTAATGTACCTATTATTGGGAAAGATGAAACATTTGATATGTATGATGTGGAAAGAATCTGGTAATTATTTGCAATTATCGTCATAAGTCTTTTTCATACCAAACAGAACCCGAAGAATATTTTACAGTATCTGAAAAAGGAATAGATAGATAGTCGATGCTGAAAAACTCATCATCAATAATACAGAGTCAATATTGTTCTGTTAGCCAATATGGATCTCCCAGCCAAAATTAACTTGAGATAAGAAAAACGCAGCTTCCGCATCAGCTTTCGGAAGTTGTAAGCTGCAGATGACAGTAATAAATTCATTTCGTGGCTGCTTTTGATTCTTGCCGTAGCCCTTTATGCTTGTCCACTCTTTAATTTGCAAGGTTTATTACAAAAATAAGCATTTTCCGGCAAACAAAGAAGTATTAATAGTCAATAAAACACTATAGTTTTCAACTATTTATACACATATTCAGGTTTGACTAATTAATTTTATAGATATCTTTACAGAAAAGTAAAGCCGATCTGCCGGTTCAATCCTTTCTCAAAGATTCTGATAATAGTTGATATATTTACATTTCCTTTCGCATTTTCAATTCTTGAGATATAGCTTTTATTAGTACCTGCTCTATCGGCTAACTGCTGCTGGGTCATATTAGCTTTCTTCCGCTCTTCCTTCAGCATTTCGCTTATTATAAAAAGCTGTACTTTTTCTTCATATTCATTTCTGGTATCGGAGCCGATTTTTCCATGCTCCCGCTCAATTAACTGATCAAAAGTTTTAATATTTGAATAATCCGTCATTTTCATATATTATTTGTTACTAAAATATTCACTTTTAAGTCTATAAGCTTTTTCCAATTCTTGTTTTGGAGTTTTTTGAGACTTCTTTTGAAATCCGTTAAAAACAACGACAACCTTCCCTTCATCAAAAGTACAAAAAATCCGATAAATATTCGATTTATATTCTACTCTTATTTCAAACAAACCGTCATAACCAGATATTGATTTCAAGAATTTAGACGGTACGATATGTACCTGCCGAATAAGTTCAAATACAAACTGAATTTTCAATTTCACTTCATTTTCAAGATTCTTGTAAAAATCAATAAAGTAATTTTTGTAAAAGACAATTTTCCTTCCCATTACATTTCAGTTTTTTATTCTTAAGACAAAAATGTATTAAGAAATATTTTAAAAGGAGTTTAATAATTCTACCTCACCGGCATCAGCTTTCCGCTTTCTACTTTTTCACCAGTCTGCACAGTGTAAAAATACATTCACGGGGGAAAATTCTCCAGGTTTATTGTCTTAAGCTAAGTTGAATTCAAAAAGAAAAACTTAAAACTCATTTTCAAACTCTGAGACAGTGTGAAAAGGCAAATATGTCATGCCGAAAAATTATTTCAGTATCACAAAAACCATCGAAAATCAGTACTTGAGATTCTTAAACGAATTCAGAATAACTGTTTTCACACAAGCACAGACTTTGGGAATGAGTTTTAAAAAAGATTTCGATTTGTCAAAAAAATATCATAATTACAACAAAAAAAGCCCTTTCTCCGATTATGGAAAAAGGGCTTTGAAAAATAAATTGTCCGGCAATGACCTACTCTCCCACACGGGTAACCGAGCAGTACCATCGGCGCAGCAGAGCTTAACTACTCTGTTCGGAATGGGAAGAGGTGTGACCTCTGCGCTAAAATCACCGGACAAAATTTTTATGTCAAGGCGTAAGATGGAAAGTCATTATGTTTTTTAGTGCATAACCGTGTCATGAAGAAGCTGCAGTAATGCCTCAGTGGTATGATAACCTTAAAGATAAACGGTAAGCCCTCGGATTATTAGTACTACTCCGCTGCACGCATCGCTGCGCTTCGACGTATAGCCTATCTACCAGGTCATCTACCTGGATCCTTAGTCTTGAGACGGGACAACTTATCTTGGAGTGGGTTTCGCGCTTGAGATGCTTTCAGCGCTTATCCTTTCCGGACGCGGCTACTCTGCTGTGCCACTGGCGTGACAACAGATACACCGTCGGTCCGGGCGCTCCGGTCCTCTCGTACTGAGAGCGGATCTCCTCAATTGTCCTACGCCCGCACTGGATAGGGACCGAACTGTCTCACGACGTTCTGAACCCAGCTCACGTACCGCTTTAATTGGCGAACAGCCAAACCCTTGGGACCTTCTCCAGCCCCAGGATGCGATGAGCCGACATCGAGGTGCCAAACCTTGCCGTCGATGTGAACTCTTGGGCAAGATCAGCCTGTTATCCCCGGCGTACCTTTTATCCTTTGAGCGACGGCCCTTCCACTCGGAACCGCCGGATCACTAAGACCTGCTTTCGCACCTGCTCGACTTGTAAGTCTCGCAGTTAAGCTACCTTATACCTTTACATTCTAAGCACGATTACCGACCGTGCTGAGGTAACCTTTGTAAGCCTCCGTTACCATTTAGGAGGCGACCGCCCCAGTCAAACTGTCCACCTACCACTGTCCCTGCGGTTACAAGCCGCCAGGTTAGGATCCAACTGCAACAAGGGTGGTATTTCACCGGTGGCTCCACCCCAACCACGATTGGGGTTTCAAAGCCTCCCACCTATCCTACGCATGTTGCAGCCGAACTCAATAGTAAGCTACAGTAAAGGTGCACGGGGTCTTTCCGTCCAAGTGCGGGTAACCGGCGTCTTCACCGGTACCACAATTTCACCGAGCCCGCGGTTGAGACAGCGCCCAGATCGTTACACCATTCGTGCAGGTCGGAACTTACCCGACAA
>CAZOBD010000244.1:0-4703 GCA_964577665.1 uncultured Hyphomicrobiales bacterium | reverse complement strand
ATCGGAGTTTGGGAATGAGATGCGAATAACCAATTGCTATTTTCTGATTTCACGTTCCAATATCGGAGTTTGGGAATGAGATGCGAATAACCAATTGCTATTTTCTGATTTCTAAATTCTAAATTCTGATTTCTAAAACCGACACACCCCTTAATCACCTCTTGGGGAGGGGACGCACAGTATGGATGAAAATGATGTCCAACATCAGGAAGATGTTGGACATCTGGAATCGTAAAGTAAAAATATAAACATATGAAAGGATTTTATGAAGCTATTAATTGCAACTAACAACCAGCACAAAGTTAGAGAAATCAGAGAGATGTTTGATGCCGCCCTGCCGGGAAAAATTGAGCTTCTCACGCTGAAAGATGCTTTAAAAGAACCTGTAGAAGTGGAAGAAACAGGTTCAACCTTCGAAGAAAATGCATGCCTGAAGGCAAAATCGTATTTCGAATTGACTAAAATACCCTGCTTTGCCGACGACTCGGGACTTGAAGTGGATATTTTAAAAGGCGAACCCGGTATCTATTCGGCAAGATATGCGGGGGTGCAGGGGGAGCATCCGGCTAACAGGCAGAAAGTGCTTAACCTTCTCGGGGATATACCTTTAGAGCAAAGAACGGCTCGCTTTCGAGCAGTCATTTGCTATGAAGACGGCAGGCAGTCGCATACTATGGAAGGCTCAGTTGAAGGAAAAATTATTTTTGAAGAAAAAGGGAGCGGAGGATTCGGTTACGATCCTATTTTCGTACCGGATGAATATCTGGAAGATTCCGAATTTACAGGTAAAACATTTGCCGAAATACCTGCGCAGGACAAACACAGAATAAGCCACAGAGGAAGAGCCGTGCAAAAGTTGATAAGCATTTTAAAACAAAATATATAATTTTTTGTTTTTTAAATAGATATATATTATATTCTCTCTTAAGAAAGATTATAAGTAAAGATTTACTTATAAAAATTTTATCAACTATGAGAGAGGAGCCTGCTATGAAAAAAGCTTTCATGTTTCTTCTACTTCTTATTTTGTCTGCACCTGTTGTTTCATCTCAGGACAGCGGTTTCGGCATCAATTTTCACGGTTTTGTAAAAACTGATGTGATATACGATACCCGTCATACCTATGACGCCCGTGAGGGACACTTTCTGATATTCCCAAAAGAAGAAAAGCTTGACGATGATGGGAATGATATCAACGGAGAACCTCAATTCCACATTCTTTCCATTCAAACAAGGCTGACAGGAAAGATCACGGGACCTGATGTTCTCGGCGCAAAGACATCCGGTGTAATAGAGGGAGCCTTTTTTGGCACTGCCGACGAAGACATCAATACTTTCCGGCTTCGCCACGCATTTTTGAAACTTGACTGGAAAAACAGCACGCTGCTAATTGGTCAGTACTGGCATCCAATGTTTATTACTAAATGCTTTCCCGACGTTGTTTCATTCAATACCGGCGCACCTTTTCAGCCCTTTTCCAGAAATCCTCAGATACGTTTCGTGCAGAAAGCCGGATCAGTAGAGTTTACCATTGCAGCCCTCAGCCAGATTGATTTCCGAAATACCGGACCTGACGGTTCCAGTACCAAATATCTCAGAGATGCCGGACTGCCCGAAGGCTATCTCGGAATAGCCGTTCATGCCGGCGATCATCTTTTCGGAGCCGGCGGCGGCTACAAAATTATTCGTCCTTATATTCAATACGACTTCGATGATGATCCTTTCACGCTTAACAGCTTTGTTATCGATGAAACGCTTGGCAGCTATGAAGCTATGGGTTATGCCAGGCTCAATTTCGGAGACTTTTCTGCAAAAGTCGAAGGGGTTTACGGTCAGAATCTTACTAACTTAACGATGTTAGGCGGATACACAGCATACATGCCTGATCCGGAGAAGGATGAATTGACATACAGCCCTTTCAACACTTTATCATTATGGGGTGAGCTGATGTATGGGAAGGATGTACAAGTCGGGCTTTTTGCCGGATACAGTCAAAATCTCGGCATTTCGGATGATATTGAAGCATCTAACGGATTAAGAACTTCTTTTTATGCAAGAGGTCATAATATCGACAAGCTGATAAGAGTTTCTCCCAGAGTTGTCTGGAACATAGAAAAAGTCAGATTTGCCTTTGAATTGGAATATACATCTGCTGATTACGGTTCACCTGATTTCGATGATAAGCTAAAAGTAACAGATACTTATACGGTTGAAAACATCAGAGCATTATTTGCTGCATATTTATTCTTTTAAAAAATTATTTTTACTTTCCGCTCCTGCTGAAGGGAGGGAGAAATTCCCCTATTGAGAGGGGAAAATTTTTGGTTTTCAGATGTCGGACACCTTTAAGGTGTCCGACATCTTACTTAAATAATGCCCGAACAATGGATGTTTCATTTTGAAGAAAAGCCTACGCAGCCGGCACAGTGAAAATAAAAATGCTTCCGCTGCCTTCTTCGCTTTCTACCCTGATACTTCCGCCCATTTTCTCGAGAAATTCCCTGCATAGGATTAAACCCAGTCCGGTTCCTTTTTCATCTCCGGTGCCCGGCATGCTGAAATGTTTTTCTATTCTGAACAGCTTGTCTTTTATTTCAGGCGGCATACCGATGCCGGTATCCTGCACGGAAATTTCAATCATATTATCTCCGGCGTTTTCTGCACGGATTGTGATGCAGCCGCCCGATTGGGTAAACTTAAGAGCATTGGATATCAGGTTTCTGAAAATAGTTTCCAAAGCCTTCAGGTCTGTTTTTGCGGTTATTCTCTTTGGAATGCGGTTGTAAATATCTACTTTTTTATGGCTTAAAGATAAAAGGTTGATTTGAATGACGGAATCGACCACATCCTTTAAAACAATTTCTTCTTCCTCGAAAGTAACAGCGCCGCTTTGTATGCGGGACCACTCCAGCAGATTATCGAGAAGTTTGTAAAGATACTGGGAAGTAGAGTAAAGGGCATCGGATACTTCTTTGATGTCATCAACGGGCATATCGTTAAAATTCCTCGATAGGTCTTCCGTTAAGCCGATAAATCCTGAAAGAGGGCTTTTCAAATCATGCGCCATAATAGAGAAAAATTTATCTTTCGTGGCTATCAGTTCTTTTAAAGTATCTGAATATGCTTTCTGCTCAATCTCCCAGCTTTTTCTGTCATTTATATTTATCAGGCTGAAAACCACACCGAATATAGTTCCACCTGAGCTGCGGGCAGGCATATACCTTGTTTCCAGCCATGATTTGTAACCCGTCTTAAATTCGAGAAGTCTTTCATTGGTTATGATTTCTCCGCTTAATGCTTTTGAGAAATTATCTTTGAAAGGCTCAAGAAGATGCTCCGGGAGAAGAGTTAAAAAATTATCTCCTTCTTTCATGTAATAATTTGTTGCATCGTGGAAACGTTCACCGGCGAGTCTGTTGAATTTCAAAATCCGATAGTTCTGATCCAATAAGATGTAGCTGTGAACCATGGCATTTAAAAGTGATTGGAGCTGTGCTTCTGAATTTCTAAGCTTTTCTTCCGCCGTTTTTACGGGAGTAATGTCTTTCACGGCGCCAATGACAGAATCTAACTTTCCGCTGGTAAAATTAAAAATCGGTTTTGCAAAATCATGCAGCCATTTTACCTTGCCGTCTTTGGTTCTGATTCGGTATGTACTGTTTACGGGGTTGTTTTTTAGTAAATACTCAGTGTTTTCTATTAAAACAGGTATATCCTCTTCTAAAATAAGCGAGAACCAGCCTTTGGGAAGATTCATCACTTCCTGCAGAGAAAATCCCGTTATTTCTTCAAAAGCGCCGATTATCCAGTCAGGTTTCCAGTTCTCACCGTCTATAACGCCTGAGTAGATATAATCTGAAAGCAGTTCGGAAATAAGTCTGTGTTTTTCTTCGCTTTTTTTGAGCTTTTCCTCGGCGCTTACGCGGTCGCTGATGTCCGTAACAATGCTTCTTATCTGAAACGCCGCGCTCTGCCTTTCGTAAAACTTAGCGCTTTCAATCTGTACAAACACTTTTTTTCCTTCAGTGCTTTTAAGGCAGATTTCATCTCTTTTCTTTATGCCCTCAGTCCAGACTTTTCTTATATGAAAATAAAAAGTATCCTGCGAATCGGGCAGGATATACTCATTAAAATACCTGCCGGATATATTTTCTTTTTTTTCGACTAAAAGTTCACAGGCAGTATTGTTTGCATCCGTAATTTTTGCTTCTCCGGTCATGGACAAATATCCCACAGGGGCATTGTCAAAAAGGTCAATATATTTAGAACGAGACTCCTGAAGTTCTTCATGTGTTTTGAGCAGCTCCTGATTCTGAAGCTCGAGCTCAATTTGATAAACCTGCAGTTCGTTTATAACCTTATCGATATCCATTTGTCGGAGTTCGCTGTTGTCAGGAATTTCCTTTTTTAGAATCTGCTCTGCTTTTTTTCTTATTTTTTCTATCTTTTTCATTAATTTTGAGAGTTAAAGTCATACTAACATAAGAAAAAATAAATAAATACTTACTTTTTTTAGTTAAATAATTTGATGAATCTAAAAAATGAATATCAAATCCCTTTTCAACTGCAAAAATAAGCAATTATATTGCTTTAGAGGAATATCAAAGACAAATATTATTTACAGATTTACATGATTTAAATCTTATCTTGACGCTTCCGCAAAAAAACAAATATAAAAAATTATGCAGTTTTATAATAAAATT
>CAZOBD010000243.1:0-4716 GCA_964577665.1 uncultured Hyphomicrobiales bacterium | reverse complement strand
ATGATCTTGCTCCCTCCCCTTGGGGAGGGCCGGGGTGGGGTCTCTTTCGGTTTTTCATTTACTTTTTTTCAATATTTTTCTTCAATATATGGCAAATCTACTAAAAATAATCATCCCCCTCGGGTAATTTCTCAAATCATGGATGTTTCATCTGTTTATTTTTTACTTCAACAATGCAAATCATATTATTTTTCACTTGTTGCGGAATGTCAAGTATCTTAAAAAGCTTCCAATGCACTGAAATAGAATTGTACCCCGAGTTCGGACAGAGCAGCGTCAATGCGCCCCGTAATCTTTTCATCTTCATCAAGCATAAACCTCAGACCGATTCCGGCAGCCTTTCTCAGATTATCCGAAGAAAACTTATCAAAGGCTTCTTTTAAAAAATATGTGAGAAATGTATAAATATGAGGTGTGTAAAGCTCTTCGGCTTCATCTTTTGTATGAGGACCGACACCCCAGAAATACATTGGCATTTTATCATACAAAATTTCTGCCAGCATTTTATATTTTTCGTTTTCAAAATAGCGCTTAGTACCAAGTTCAAGGCTTATTTGCTCTTTTTGTGTGTAAATTGCCTTGAAATATATTTCGTTTGGCTTGCTGTAAGCCCTGCCGGTATTGGGCTTAGTGTAATACATACCGGCGGCTCCTCCGGCAAATCCGGTTTCCGGTGTGTAAAAGATTACCGGCACGGGTATCAGCCCGGAACTGTCTTCAGCAGCTTCGGCAGCAGCTTCGGCAGCAGCCTCGGCTTTTTTTTCCTGCCCTTGTGCAACTGCAGTTATCCAAAAGAGCAATATCATCAGAGTATTTATTTTCCGCATAGTTATTTCTAAATATACATAATCAAATCTGCAAATATAATCATATTTGTTAACTACACGTTAAGAATGTATTTAGTAAAAAAAAGCCTCCCGATCGGGAGGCTTTTAATGCAAGTAGAGATTGATAATTGGTATTATGATTAATACTACATTAATTCATAGGATAAACCGAGACCTGCTGTCTGGTTCTGTCCTTACGTTCAAATTTGACCTGACCTTCGGTAAGAGCAAAAATCGTATAATCCTTGCCGAGGCCTACATTGTTGCCTGGATGGTATTTTGTGCCGCACTGGCGTACTATTATGTTGCCCGGTACTACGAGTTCGCCGCCGTATTTCTTTACGCCGCGTCTCTGACCGTTTGAGTCGCGTCCGTTCCTTGTGGAGCCGCCGCCTTTTTTATGAGCCATTACTGCCTCCTTTGATTATTTTTATTTTTTTTCTTTATCAGTATCGTCTTCTTCATTTTCTTCTGAAGTATCTTCTAAATCTTCATCAGATCCTTCATCTTCTTCGGAATCTACATCTTCACCGGGTTCTTCATCTTCGTCAGCTTCATCTTCTTCCGCTGCTTCGTCGTCGCCTTCGGTATCTTCCGCTGCTTCGTCGTCGTCTTCGGTATCTTCCGCTGCTTCGTCGTCGCCTTCGGTATCTTCCGCTGCTTCGTCGTCGTCTTCGGTATCTTCTTCGTAATCCTCTTCGGATTCTTCATAATCCTCACCGGCTGCTTCGTCAGAAATTTCCTGCTCTTCAATTTCCTCGGTTTCGCCCAGAACTTCTTCTTCGTACTCTTCTTCGAGAGCAATTTCAACCTCTTCGATGTCAAATCCGTCAATTTCAAACTTGGTAAGTCCGATGAGTGTGAACCATTGTCGGTGTCCGTTCAGCTTGCGGTAGCCTTTTCTGCGTTTCTTTTTGAAAACGAGTACTTTACTGCCTTTAAAATGCTCGAGCACTTCTGCTTCCACAGTGCCGTTTACATAAGGATCGCCTATGCTTGTTTTACCGTCGCTGCCTGCAAGCAAAATCTTTTTGAACTCTACCTTTTGTTCCGGCTCAGCATTAAGTCTGGGTACTTCAATTATATCACCCGGTTCTACCTCGAATTGCGAGCCTGCTATTTCTACTACTGCGTACATATTCCAAAACCTTTATATTCTTAATTTCTGTCAAAGATAGAAAACAAATATAAGCAAAAATTTTAATATTAAAAAATATTTTTTATGAGTAATTTAATGGAAACTTATGCCGATTTTTTTCCGCTTTTTATTTCATATACGGGTTCACTGCTGCTATTGACAGTTTCCTCTGTAATAATACATTTTCTGATACCTTTTTTATCAGGCATATCATACATAATCGGCATCATTACATTTTCTACTATTGAGCGCAGCCCCCTGGCTCCCGTCGAAAGCCTGCGTGCATTTTTCACCATTGCTTTCAAAGCGTCTTCTTCCACTTCGAGCAAAACCCCTTCCATCAAAAACAGCTTTTTGTACTGCTTTATCAGCGAATTTTTTGGTTCTGTCAGGATCCTCATCATAGCCTCTTCGCTTAGCTCTTCGAGTGCAGAGAGAACCGGCAGTCTGCCTGCAAGCTCGGGAATAAAACCGTATTTAATCAAATCTTGAGGCTCTGCCTGCTTTAAAAGCTCGTAATCATCTTTTATGGCAGTAATATCCTCGGCTGTAAATCCTATGGTTGCAGTCCTCAGGCGGCGGGCTATAGTTTTTTCAATGCCTTCGAAAGCGCCTCCGCATATAAAAAGAATATTGTTTGTATCAATCTGAACAAGCGGCTGCTCAGGATGTTTTCTGCCGCCTTTTGGGGGAACGCCGGCTACGGTGCCTTCCAGAATTTTTAAAAGAGCCTGCTGGACACCTTCGCCCGATACATCCCTCGTTATGCTTGCCGATTCACTTTTGCGGGCGATTTTATCTATTTCGTCAATGTAAATAATACCTCTTTCAGCCAGCTTTTCGTTGTAATCGGCAGCCTGAAGCAGTTTCACCAAAACGTTTTCCACATCGTCCCCTACATATCCCGCTTCAGTAAGGGTTGTAGCGTCGGCAATGGCAAATGGTACTTTAAGGAACCTTGCAAGAGTCCGGGCAAGCAGTGTTTTGCCGGTACCCGTAGGACCTAAAAGCAAAATATTACTTTTTTCAAGTTCCACATCATCGCTGCCGCTTCGGAAAGACATATCCTGGATACGCTTGTAATGATTGTAAACTGATACTGAAATAACACGTTTGGGGTATTCCTGGCCTATTACATATCCGTCAAGATATTCTTTTATCTCAGATGGTTTCGGAATCTTTAGTTTTTTATCGAAACCTAATGCTTTGCTTTCGTTTTGTTTTAAAATTTCCTCTGCGCTGCGCACACAAAAATCGCAGATAAATACGCCTTTGTAGCCTTCTATCAGGCTTCCCGCTTCCCGCTGTGTCCTGCCGCAGAATGAACATGTAATTGTCTGCTTATTTTCCTCTCTTTTAGCCATTATTTATCCTTTTTTTCTGTATCCGCTTTTTTCACCATTATTTCGTCGATGATACCGTAGTCCAATGCTTCCTGAGCGCTCATATACTTGTCGCGGTCTGCGTCTTTTTTAATCTGCCCGGGGTCTTTGCCTGTGTGTTCCGATATAATTCTAAAGATAGTATCTCTTGTGCGGAGCATTTCTTTTGTATATATTTCAATGTCGCTCGCCTGTCCCTGAGTGCCACCGAGGGGCTGATGCATTAAAATTCTTGAGTGCGGCAGAGCAAACCGCTTTCCTTTGGTTCCAGCACACAACAGCACCTGCGCCATAGATGCAGAAAGCCCCATGGAAATGGTAACTATATCATTTTTTACAAACTGCATGGTATCGTAGATTGCAAGTCCTGAGTGTACACTCCCTCCGGGTGAGTTTATATATAAATTAATATCTTTGTTAGGGTCTTCGCTTGCAAGGAAAAGCATCTGAGCTATTGCAAGGCTCGCAATATGGTCGTCTATCGGGCTGCCTATGAAAATAATATTCTCTTTTAAAAGACGGGAATATATATCATAGGAACGCTCCCCGCGGCTGGTCTGCTCCACTACTATCGGTACTAACTGATTCTGCATTTCAAATCCTTTTTTCATTTGTGTTAATCTAATTTACAAAATTCATTAACGATTATAAGCGAACTATATTTAGTGTTGATTGTTATTAAAGTTAAACTATATCATGACTGAATTTTTGTGCTTTTCATTAAAAGTTTTGTATTCTTTTTTAAATTCATTATATTATTTATGTAATGTTTCTTTTTTAAGAATAATTCTTATTTGATGATCCATCATAGTATGAAGCTGCCTGATATAAGAAAATTATTAAAAGACGCCGGTTTAAAGGTAACCCCCCAGAGGCTTGCAGTTATGGAATCCTTTTATCATCTTGGAAAGCACCCGGCGGCAGATAAGATAATTGAATATGTAAGGAAAAACAATCCCAACATCGGCACCGGCACGGTTTACAATGTTCTGGAGATTTTTGTTCAGAAAGGAATAATTCGCAGAGTTAATACCGAAAAAGACATTATGAAATATGATCATATTACCGAAAAACATCATCATCTTTACAGTTTACATTCAGACAGAATAGAAGACTACGGCAAAGGTGTTGCAAAAGCACTTGGCATGTAATAATTAAAAATTCCCTCTTGCATACGGCTCCGCTTCGCCGGCGGAGCCATTTTTTTATTTTCAGCGTTTCTTTTCTACCATTTTCAGACAGATGGGCTCCACTTTCAAAGTGGAGTCCATCTTTTTTCAGTAAGTTTCAGTAAGTTTTTATTAAAAATTTTAATTATTATTTATTTATTATATAAAAATTTATTATTTTAAGAATAGGAGTTGCATAA
>CAZOBD010000242.1:0-4739 GCA_964577665.1 uncultured Hyphomicrobiales bacterium | reverse complement strand
TTTAGTGGAGATATAATATTAATATTGGCACTTAAATAATATTAAAAATAAATAATGTAAATATTTTAACTCAGCGGAATCTGCAAAAATGTTTTATATTTGTGCCAATCACTTAAAGATTTTGTTAGTTGTCAACATCTAAACTATATATTTCATCAATTATTGCAGCGTTTTCCACAATATTATCCACACTGTCTGTTCAGACATTGTAGAATAATTTTTCTTTAATATACTTCAGAAATATCTTATTTTCACGGCTCTGATTTTTAAAAAACATAAAAGAAAAATAAATGCAGGAAGAAAAAGATTTATACTCGTTGAACAAAGTACAGTACGGCGGAGGACACCCCAAAAACGTATCGCTGGAAGTTTTGGGAAGCAGGGTGCCGCCCCATTCCGAAGAAGCTGAGATAGCCGTGCTCGGTGCCTTGATGATGGACAACAGAGCTATTTTCAAAGCTGTTGAGGTTCTCGAGCCTGATAGTTTTTACGACAGCAGGCACAGGAATATATACGAAACTATTCTGCAGATGATGGAAAAAAACATCACAATCGATATAGTCACTCTCAGCGAAGAGCTTTATAAGAACAAGAAGCTAGACAGCGTAGGGGGAACATACTATCTTGCAGAAATTGACGCCCGCACTCCTACCGCAGCCAATGTGGATTATTATGCCAAAATCGTGCAGGAGCGGGCTCTAAAGAGAAAGCTTATTGAAACAGCCGGCAAAATTCTGAACAGCGCCTTCGACGAAAGTACTGATGCTCTCGAAGAAATAGACAAGGCGGAAGCGGAAATTTTTAAAATATCCGACAAAAGATATTCACACGGATATCAAACCATCAGAAAAGTTACCGAAAAAGCCGTAAGTCAGCTTCAGGCTATAGCAGAGCGTGATTTCAACACAATAACCGGTGTGTCTTCGGGATATAAAAAAGTTGACGATTTGCTCGGAGGATTTCAGGAATCTGATCTGATAATCATTGCGGGAAGACCTTCAATGGGCAAAACTGCTCTTGCTCTATCCATAGCAAGAAACATTACCGTAGAGGAAAAACTGCCCGTTGCTTTTTTCTCGATAGAAATGTCCGCTGTTTCTCTTGCCATGCGTCTTATCAGCAACGAAGCGGAAATAAATGCTCATGATATACGAACAGGAAACATAAACAATTCCCACATGAAAAAAATCGTGAGCAATCTAGACAATATTTATCTATCCCCTATGATCATCGATGATTCTCCAAACCTTACCATGATGGAGTTCCGCTCAAAATGCCGCCGTTTGAAAGCCGAACACGGTATCAAAATCGTTTTTTTGGATTATCTTCAGCTATTATCTCCTCCAAAAGCCGAGAGCCGCGAAAGAGAAATATCCATTATTTCCTCATCTTTAAAACAAATTGCAAAAGAACTGGAGATACCTATTGTAGCTCTTGCCCAGCTAAACCGCTCTGTGGAGAGCCGCAGCGACAAACGCCCTCTGCTTTCAGACCTCAGAGAATCCGGAAGTATCGAGCAGGACGCAGACGTTGTTATGTTCGTAAACAGGCCTTCATATTACGGTATAAAGAATTACGAAGACGGTATGCAGACAGAAGGTACTGCTGAAGTTATTGTCGGTAAGCAGAGGAACGGACCTGTGGGAACGGCAAGGCTCGCATTCAAAGAGAACTTCGCCCGCTTTGAAAATCTGGCATTCGGTTATGACGAGCCGCCCGAAGGTTTCGAAGACATTGACGATAAACCCTTTTAATTTACAATTCAATATACCGATTCTCTGCACTATTCAATAAAGCATATTTTGCTTTTCGTTTTAAGCAATATATTCATCTGTTTATTTTTTACTTTTTTCTCTCAATCCTAAGCTGTGCTTGGGATTGCAATTTTCTCGAGAAGTTAAACTTCCTTTGAAAATTTCCGTACCAAGCGCAGCTTAGTAAGGAGATGTAAATAATCATCCCCTTGCATGTTTTCCCTAATGATGTGTGTTTCATAATATAGATCAAATTCAGCAGCAATTTCATTCGGTACTTTAACGGAATCCATTATTGCGTTTTTTTAAGGTCTAAGAAATTCTTTAACGGTTGTGAAAACATCTTTTACGCTTATAAGATCCATACATTTAAAATGGGATTTAGGACATGAACTGCGTCCTATGTGGGTACAGGGACGGCAGGGAATATCTTTCTGAATTATTTTTGATTTTACCCTGTAGGGAGCAAAGCCGAATTCGCTGACCGTAGAGCCGAAAATCGCAATTACGGGTGTCTGTCTGGCAGCAGCTATGTGCATTACGCCTGAATCGCTGCTAATCAGCAGTCCGCATTTGTCAATTATTTCAGCAGTTTTCAGAATGGATTCAGAACAGGAATAATCGTTAATTTCCACGGAGCTGTTTTTTAAGATAAAATCAGTTGTTTCTTTATCAGCCGTTCCGCCTATAAGAAAAATATCGGAATTGAGTTCCACTTTTAATTTTTCAATAAGTTCTAAAAATTTTTCCGCCTGCCACCTTTTAGTAAAATGATGAGCCCCCGGAGCAACTGCTATGCTATTATTGTTTGATGTCTTTTTGAAGCCGGGCGGATATTCATTTTGGTTTTCTTCCGCCGCCAGCCATAGTTCCAAGCCTTTGCCGTCATCTTCTATCCCAAGCTGTTTTACGGTTTCGAGATATATTTCCGGAACAGGCCGTGCAAAGTCTAAAAAGGGTTTTTTAAGATATACAAGCGACAATTTATTCATGCGGTTTTTTTTAACCGTAAAAATCTTATCACTAAGCCCCAGCCGAAAGTGTCTTGACCGAAAATTGTTCTGCAGATCAATGACTTTGTCATAAGTTCCGTGCAGTTTAATTTTCTTATTGGCGATTTCCTTAAGGGGAAGAGATTTATCATATTTAATTATTCTATTAATATGCGGATTATATTTCAAAATTTCCGTAAAAGGATTTGAGGTAAGAAAATCTACTTTACTGCCGTGAATCTGACTTGACATCATCCTTACCAACGCTGTAGTCAGAATAATATCTCCAATGGAACTAAGCCTTATAAGCAAAATCCTGTTTGATATGCCGCTTTTAAAATTTGCCATAAAAAATTAAAATTTAATAAAAATTTTTTATACTTTTGTAAAATAAGAAAAAAAATAAGTCAGTTCCAAAAATAATGATGTGAAAAATGAAATTTACAATCGAAAAGAGCGACGGAATAGTGATTTTCAAGTTGAGAGCCTCTAGCATCGACAGCGACATTTCCGCACAGCTCAAAGCTGAAATCCTGATAGTCAGCCAGCCCGACATCAAAGCACTTATAGTTGATCTGGAATCAGTGGACTATATCGACAGCGCAGGCATGGGAGCGCTTCTCCTTGCTCACAGACAGCTCCGCGAGCATGCTATCCCAGTTATCTTAGTCAGTGTAAAAGATGTCGTATTGAAAATATTCGACCTGCTTAATTTGAGCAATGTATTTGTTTTCAAAGACAGTGTAGAACAAGCAATTGAAGATTTGGACTAACTCCTTATGCCGTACAGCATGAAAAATCTAAAAAAATGGATGATTTACGGCTGCTACGGATACACGGGCAGGCTGTTTGCAAAAGAAGCGCAAAAATGCGGACACATGCCCGTTCTTGCAGGTAGAAATCATTTCAAAACGAAAAGAATGGCAGAAAAATTTGGTTATGAATACCGCGTTTTTAATTTGAATGACTCTGACAAAACAGCAGCAGCTCTCGAGGAAATAGACCTTGTTTACCATATTGCCGGACCTTATGCCGAAACAAGCGAACCTATGATAAAAGCCTGCCTTGAAACAAGCACCCATTATCTTGATCTGACCGGAGAAATTCCAGTTGTTTTAAACGGCTTCAGACATAATGAGGATGCAGTAACAGCAGGAATAGCAATCATTAATTCATGCGGTTTTAATTCCCTTACGACTGACTGCATATCTTCCATAGTAGCCGAAAGAATTGATAATCCCGTTAAGCTTGAAATAGGGATTGATGCCATTTCCCGTCCCAGCGCAGGTACGTTTAAAGGCACTATGAATATCATTGCAGATGAAGCAATGATTTACCAAAAAGGAGAATTAAAAGAAACAGCTTTAGCCGGAGAAATTAAGAAAATATCATTTCCCGGCGGCAAAAAGGACTGTATCATATCTCCTATGGCTGATTTGCCGGTTTCTCACAGAAGCACAGGCATAGATAACATAAATGTATGGCTGGCAATGCCTTCTGCCGGAGCCAAACTTTTAAAGCCTGCTGCACCGCTTCTTAAAGCTATGATGAAACAAAAGCATCTCAGAAAGATCAAAGACACTTTGGCAGACATTTTCGTAAAAGGTCCCGATGAAAAAATGAACAGGAATCTGAAATCATATATAACCGTTGAAGCAGAAAACGAAAAAGGGGAAACAGCTCGCGGTACTCTCGAAACTCCCGAGGCATATTATTTCACTTCCGTTCTCGGTGTACGTTGTGTGGAAAGCCTGCTCAGCTCAAATCTGAAAGGAGCAATGACACCCGTTCAGGCTTTCGGAAAAAATTTTGTCCTTCAATTCAAAGATGTTAAAATAATCAGATGAAACATCCATGATACGGAAAAACACACAAGGGGATGATTATTTTTAGTAGATTTGCCATATATTGAAGAAAAATATTGAAAAAAAGTAAATTAAAAACCGAAAGAGACCCCACCCCTGCCCTCCCCAAGGGGAGGGAGCAAGATCAT
>CAZOBD010000241.1:0-4749 GCA_964577665.1 uncultured Hyphomicrobiales bacterium | reverse complement strand
CGGAGTTTGGGAATGAGATGCGAAAGAAATCGGAGTTTGGGAATGAGATGCGAAAAAAGAAATCATAATTGCCATTCTATCCTTGTGCTGCACTTGGCTCAGTATTCGTGCGCGGGTACGTTTTATTCTTGAAACATCATTTATGGATTATTTGAAAAGAAGGGAATGAGTTTTAAGATTTTATTTAGAATTCAACTTGGTATTGTATTTTTTTTATGATACATTTAGAAAAATTTTAAGTATTTTTGAAACTTTATTCAACTAAATGTGTTATTTGAAAAAGCGCTTAATATTTATTACAAATACGAGGTTAACCTATGAAAAGAGCTTTACTATCATTTATTATTTTTCTTTTTCTTACTTATTTCAATGTTTTATCGGCTGATAAAGATATTCAAAATGATGTTTACTGGGGATACGAACAGTCTCCTTTGACCAATGAACTGAAGACAATAACAATTAATTCCGAAGGACACATGTATATAGGTGTCTGGGGCGGCGGTGTCTATAAGTCTGAAGATGAAAGTGCCAGCTTTACACAGTTAAACAGCGGACTGACAAACCTTTATGTTACATCCGTGCAGTTTGATTCAACCGGAAATCTGTTTGCGGCAACACACGGCGGCGGAGTCTTCAAATCGACCAATGACGGTGCGGAATGGACTGCTGTTAATAACGGATTGAGAAATCTGAAGGTGAAAGATATCGCTTTTGACCACGACGGCAGATGCTTTGCGGCTACAAAGGGACACGGTGTGTTCCTTCTTGAAAAAGGCAGCGATACATGGAAGGAAATAAACCACGGCTTACGTTACCGCGACGTAAACAGACTCATAGTTACACTGGGCAGCGGATGGGTGCTTGCAGGCACTAACGGCGGAGGGGTTTACCGCACTAAAGACACAGGTAAAACCTGGCACAGAGCAAATACAGGCATTGATGCAGGAATAATAACAGATTTTTATCAGGACAACCTGATGACTTATGCGGCAACACTCGGTCAGGGAATTTTAACTTCCGTAAGCGAAGGATCGACATGGTCTAATAAAGACACTTTAAATATGCCAAAAAATGTAACCTGCATTTCTTTCACTAACGAAGGGGAAATGCTTGCCGGCACCATTGATGACGGACTTTGGTACTATGATATTTTTGTTCATTCAGACTGGAGAAAGTCAAATAATATTTTCAATGGTATCAATGACGTTGTTACCATGCCGGGAGGTGATGTTTTTGCACTGGTGTCTTTCGACGGCTTGAAAAGGAGCACTGACAGGGCTAAAAATTTTTACGGAGTACCGTTCCTTATGCAAAGCCTTATTCAGAATGTAATAGCCTACGGCAGTACTTTATACTGCATAGCTGACAACTCAATTTTCCGCTCCGATGACCGCGGCGAAACTTGGACAAAACTTGATGCTCCTTTTCAGTTTGCATATTCTATGTGCCTTGATTCGGCAAAGGTTCTTTATGCAGGCAGCGAGGCAGGTGTCTGGTCTTCTGCCGATAAAGGAGAGAATTTTTCACAGGTCGGTGATAATTTCTCTGACTCAACTGTTTACTATCTGGAAACAAGCTCCGACGGCTATTTATATGCCGGTTCGGGACATCTTTTTAAAAAATGGCCTACAAGCATATCTTGGGACAGACTCAATGTAACAGGGGTTTCTGACCCTCCCCCTTCGGTTAGTTTCATAGGAGTGCATCCTAACGGAGCAGTTTATTCGAAAGATATGGATATTGACGCGCTGTTCAGATCCGTTGATGACAGCAGTCAAGTGTGGGACGTGGTGTTTTTTGATGATAATTCTTACAATGCTATGTCCGTGAAAGCAAACGGCGATACATATCTGGCTTCAAACGACGGTCTCTTGGTTTTGGATGATCAGGGAAATTCTATTGCATCATACAAAGACTTTCATCAGAATGCTAAAGCAATAGGCGCCGTATCGGTCGATAAAAATCAAAATATATTTTCATCAGTAAAGTTTGCTCCCCTTGTTCTGAGTTCTGACAATTATGCTCAG
This sequence comes from uncultured Hyphomicrobiales bacterium, assembly GCA_964577665.1. Lineage (GTDB taxonomy): Bacteria > Bacteroidota > Ignavibacteria > Kapaibacteriales > UBA2268 > CAYVTD01. The sequence goes on along the minus strand of CAZOBD010000241.1, from coordinate 2,722 downwards.
CGAAGGGACACTGTTCTTTCCGGAATATGGTGGAGTACCATAGCTGATCTGGCTTCTTCCGATAACGGTTTTACTTATGCTTCAAACTCACAGATATACAGGCATGTCGATTCTCTTGAAATGCCAAAACCTCAAGCAATGTATCCTCCAAAAGATACAAACGGCATCAACCTTCTGCCGGAATTAAAATGGCACAGCGCCGACAAGGCTAATGTGTACCATTTCCAATTTGCCATGGATATGGATTTTGAGGTAGTAATGGAAGAAGCCTACTTAGCCGATACGGTCTATCAGCTTGAAAATGAGCTGCAGCACCGCGAGATATACTCATGGCGGGTTCGCTCCAAACACAATTCTTCCTACAGCGAGTGGTCTGACCCGATGTGGTTCAGCACTATATTCGAGCCTGTTGTCCTGCATTTGCCTTCAGACGACACTACAAGTCTTCCTCTTAATGTTTCGCTCCACTGGCATCCGATAGAAGAAATCAACAGCTATATGGTACAGGCAGCAACAGACAGTCTTTTTGAAAATATTGTTTTTGAAAAAGATGACGTAACGGATACGACGGCAGAAGTAAGCGGTCTTACCTACGCCACTGAGTACTTCTGGCGGGTAAGAGCAAAAACAATTGATGTGATTGGTCAGTGGTCAGAAGTCTGGAGCTTCACAACACTGCTGCCGCCTCCTAACCTGCGCCTCCCGCCCGACAAATCCTACGGACATGAAAAACAGGTAAAAATGGAGTGGGATGCTGTTGAGGGAGGAACAAAATACAGCATTCAGATTTCTGAAAAAGAAGATTTTTCATCACTCTTTTTCAGCGGCGCCGCACAAAACAACGACAGTCATATCATCGAACTTCTCGAATATTTCACAACTTACTACTGGCGTATCAGAGCACTCGATGAATTTGAAAGACCCGGAGCATGGTCTCAGCCGTGGAGTTTTACGACGATTATTGACTCTACAACTTTGAGAAAACCTGAAAACGAAATTTCAAACACATCCAATACCATTACATTTCAATGGGACGGTAAACATATAGCTGATGCTTATCATCTTCAGGCAGCAAAAGATGAAAATATGACAGATCTCGTCATAAATGATTCCAACATAAGCGAAGCAGAGTATAAAGCAGAGCTTGATTATTATACCCGCTATTATTGGAGAGTAGCCCTAAAAGCCGGCGGTTACAAAGGAAAATGGTCGGTACTGTGGAATTTTAAAACAGGTATAGCAGCTCCGGAGCTTCAGTCGCCTCCTAATAACGCGAAAAACCGGCCGACAGTATTATATCTGATTTGGAACGAAAGAACATTTGCTCAAGAATACCATCTGCAGGTCGCTCTCGATGAAATATTTGCTGATAAAATTTATGAAGATGACAAAATATCCATCACACAGGAAGACCTTATAGACCTCGACTTAAGCACAACATATTACTGGCGCGTCAGGGCGAAATACGACGAAGGTTACACTCCTTGGTCGGAAGTATGGAATTTTACAACTACGGATGTTGAAACAGTATATGAAAACAACCCGGTTTTTGAAAAAATAGCGGCTTATCCCAACCCGTTTTCAGAAAGCACAAGAATCGAGTTTTCACTTAAAAAATTGTCTGAAGTAAACATTAATATCTACGATATTTTCGGCAGAATGATCTTTTCTGAAAATCTCGGCAGGCTCAATCTCGGAGAAAACGGTTTCAACTGGACGGCAGCTAATCTTCCGCAAGGCGTTTACAATGTGGTAATTAATGCCGGAGAAAATTCAGCGCAGATAAAAGCCGTGCTTGTCAGATAGACCATAGTACGCAGCATTAATTCCTGATTTTTAACTGATGTCCGGCTCTTGAAAGGTGTCGGACATCTTTTTGTAAACTTCCTGCACTGCACAGAAAGAGTTAGATTTTATTCCAATAATTTTTCTCTTCTTTCTTCTTTTTGTCAGTATTCAGTTAGAAAGAAAATGAGGATATAATGGACATCAGAGTATTGGTGCCGCTGGCTCACGGCACGGAAGAAATGGAAGCAGTGATAATTATTGACATGCTGCGAAGGGCAGGCATTCAGGTGAAAACAGCAGGCGAACAGGAAATAATAACTTGCTCGCGCGGTGTAAAGATACTGCCCGATGCTTTGCTTCATAACATAGACGAGACTGAAGAATTCGATGCCCTTGTCATTCCCGGTGGAATGCCCGGCAGTGAAAATCTTGCTGAAAATGACGACCTGACCGAAATCATAGAAAGGCACAGGAAAAAACCGGTTTTGTTCGGAGCAATCTGCGCCGCTCCTATTGTTCTGCTCCGAAACAAACTCCTGCCTGATAACTGCAGGGTAACAAGCCATCCCTCCGTAAAAAATATGTTCGGCGCGTTTGATTATACAGAAGAAAAAGTAACAGTTTACGAAAATATTATCACAAGCCGCGGCGCAGGCACTGCATTCGATTTCACTCTTGAAATTATTTCAAAACTTGTAAGTCCCGAGAAAGCACGTGAAATCGCCGATGCCATTGTGCTTGAGAAATTATAATATATTTATTTTTTCCGCTTCAGATGTCGGACATCTTGAAGGTGTCCGACATCTTGCTGAAATAATCATCTTCCTTATGTGTTTTTCCCAAATGATGGACGTTTAATCTGATTATTTTCAACTTGAACCCCACCCTGACCCTCCCCAAGGGGAGGGGAATTCATCAAGTTTGCTCCCTCCCC
>CAZOBD010000240.1:0-4790 GCA_964577665.1 uncultured Hyphomicrobiales bacterium | reverse complement strand
CTAAGATAAGATGGACTCCACTTTAGAAGTGGAGTCCATCTCGAGAAACACAGATGAAAAATATAATATTTATACTATTGTTAATGAGTGCGGTTTTTATTTTGAAAGCTGAGGCACAGCTTGAAAATGTACCTGCCGGACATCCGGTTTATCTTTTTCTGGAAAGATATGAAGCAGCCGGATTTCTGCCTCATTTTTCCACTTCAGACATTCCCCTCAGCAGAAAAGTAATTTCAAATGCTCTTCAAGAAATAAGAAAAAAAGAAGATAGATTGAGCAAAAACGAAATTGCATATTTAAAAGCATTTGAATTGGAATTCTCTGATAATTCTATTCAAAAAAATGTGATTTTTAACAGCAGAAGCGACAGCGGGGCGCTATTTTTTAAAGGGATTATTTCTAGCAGGGAAAAGTATTTTTATTATTTTAGAGACAGTTCAAGCTCTGTGAGACTGGTTCCACTCGGTTCTTTTGAAGCTGCAGCACAAAAGTCCGAAAACGGAGATACAAGAAGCGTCTTTCTCGGAACTCTCGGGCTGCGCCTTCACGGTACAATTGACAATCTTGTCGGATATTACCTGCAGGCAACAAACGGAGCAGTGCTTTCTGGTGATAGAAACCTTGCAATGGAAGATCCGCGGCTCGTTAGAAATGTGAAATTCACACGCTACGACAGCGATTTTGATTTTACGGAATCGCATGTAAGACTTGAAAAGTCTTGGTTTTACGCTTCCATCGGACGAGAGACAAGGCTGCTCGGCTCGGGATTGAACCACAGGCTGTTTGTTTCTGCAAACGCTCCGCCTTTAGATGCAGTTGACTTAGGAGCAAGTTTCAAACTGTTTGAATACCGGTTTACACACGCATCGCTTCTACCTTATCTTAAAGATGATCCTAACTACGGTTTTGTTGCCGATCTGCCTTCTAAGTACATGACAATGCACCGTTTTGCATTAATGCCTGCATGGGGTGAGATTGCCTTCTGGGAGAGCGTGGTTTACTCAGACAGGGGTATTGATTTGGCTTACCTTAATCCATTAAGCTTTTTCAAATCTTTGGAACATGCCCTGCACGACCGCGATAATTCCGCTATGGGATTTGATGTTACTCTTCGTCCCCTGTCCCGTCTGCAATTCAAAGGGAGTTTTTTGCTGGACGATATAATATTTTCGGAGATAGGCAATGGCTTCTGGAGCAATAAAACTGCATTCAATGCTTCTGTTATGTATGTTTCACCCTGGGATTTTGACATCGGTTTTGAATACGCACGTGTGGAGCCATACACTTTTTCTCATTTTAACTATCTTAATTCCATGACGAATGATTCTATGGTTTTTGCGGGCAGCCTGCCGCCTAACAGCGATGAATTTTCAGTTTTGCTGAGGCTTTGGCCCCGCATTTACGAAACAATGAGGTATCCCGTTGAAATATCTTTAAACTACCGTCAGCACGGGAGAAATATTTACGATGAAAACGACAGCCTGATAAAAAATGTCGGCGGCGATGCAATGATTTCAAGACGGCTGAATGATCCGGAATACGTTACTTTCCTCGACGGCGATATGCAGTACACATTTTTATTGAGTTTTAACACCGGAGTGGAAATTCTTCGTCAGTTTTCCGCTCACTTGAATTACATGCTGAAATCCGCAAACAGCGATATAAGCCATTATGTAAGATTTACTTTAAGATTTGAAGATTTTTAAGATGATATGAACGTGATAGAAAAATCTCAAAAGGAGATGAAAATTTTTAAATTAGTTGAAGAATTGAAAAAGTTATGTATGTCATTCCGAACTTGTTTCGGAATCTTACATATGAGGAACAGACCTTTTATTCCCCTCTCAAGAGGGGATGCAATAGGAGAGATGCCGCAAAAAGTGTGGAAAGATATGGTTAATGTTGGACATCTAAAAACAAAAAATAAACAAATGATATGACAGATACCGGAAATATACTGATAATAATTTCATTGGCAGTACTTGTTTATGTCTATTTACTATATCCTGTGATATTAACTTTCATTAAGCCCATTTTTAAAAAAAAATTAAATTTAAGCACTGAATACGAGCCTGAAATAACAGTACTTATACCGTTTTATAACGAAGAGAAGATGATAAAAGATGCCGTTCTTTCGGTGTATGAAAACGGTTATCCTGTTGACAAAATAAATGTAATTGCAGCCAGCGACGGATCTTCTGATAAAGGACCTGAAATCGTACGAGAGCTGCAAAAGACATATAAGACATTGGAATTGATAGAATTTGAGAGAATGGGAAAGAATGCTGTTTTAAATATGATAACTCCTAATATTAATACCGAACTGATCTTTTTTCTGGATTCAGACAGCCGGCCTGAAAAAGGAGCCATTAAAAAAATGGTAAGAATTTTTTCAGATAAAAAAGTCGGAGCTGTTCTTTCATCACTGAAATACATCAATCAATTTGGTGAAGATACAGGCGGCAAAGGAGAAAAGCTCTATCAGGCATTTGAATCATGGATTAGAATCAATGAGAGTGCCATTTCTGCAACTGTAAATAGTGTAGGAAACTTTTATGCGGTAAGAAAAAAATATTACAAGCCCCTGCCCAATGATTTAATAGCTGATGATTTTCAACCGCTTCTAAATGTCATTGAAGAAGGCAGGAGAATTATATTTGATACTGATATAGTAATAAACGAAATACGGGGGAAATCTCTAACTGATGAATACGGAAGGCGTGTAAGGAGTTCTGCTGCGGGTTGGTCAAGTATGTGGTATGCAAAAAAACTTCTTTTACCTGCTAAGGGCTGGCCGGCTTTTTTTCTATGGTCGCACAAGGTTTTAAGATGGATGTCGCCGGTGTTTTTGATATTGCTGTTTGCAGGCAGTGTTTTAAGCGGCTGGAACGGAATAATTGGTAAAACTGCAATTATTATGCAATTGTTATTATACTGCTTAGGCGGTACCGGATTGATGCTTGAAAAAATGAAAATCAATATATTTGTTTTTAAGATGTTTCTCTTTTTTATTACCATGAATCTTGGCCTGCTGGCAGGTTTCCTGAGATTTATCTCCGGCAGACAAAATGCCAGATGGGAGGGGCATCCAACAATTTAGTGTTATAAGAGTTTATACCGATAATATTAGTAAAAAACATGTATAATTCAAGTTGATGTCAGACATAAAAGAACACCACAAAGAGAAAAAACAAGAAAAACCGCAGGCATATACTTCTCGCGGCGGAAAAAGATTTTGGGTGAAATTTTCTCCATATTTTTTTCAGCTTACCGCTGATTTCTTTGCAGTAGTTTTAAGCTATACTATCCATTTTACAATAAGATACGGAGATGATCCTATAATGCCCGGACCTGATATGTTTATATTTGGAGCGGTTTTTTCCCTTATTTGGTGGCACGGTATCTTTTGGATTGCTGGACTATATAAAAACTGGTATATCCGCTCTCCCTTCGAGGAATTCTTCACAATTGTAAAAGCTGCGTTTTTCGGCAGTCTGCTCTTGTTCTTTTTTATTTATTTGGACAGTTTGATGCTTGAAAGCTCGAAATCCCCGCGTTTTATGTTTTTAATATTTTTTGGAATAATTACTTTCAACACAACATTTATGCGCTTTGTTTCAAAAAAGATACAGGTTTCTCTGAGACGAAGAGGCATTATTACAATTCCTTCGATTATTATTGGCACTACAGACAGAGCAATGGAATTAATGGAAAAGGTGAATAAGTCTCCTTCCTGGGGTTTCCGCTCTATTGGATTGGTGATAATAGGCAGTTTTCGCGAACATGAGAATATCCAGATATCAGGTTCGAGAATATTAGGTTACACTTCTGACCTTGAAAAAATTCTTGAGATATACAGACCTATGGAAGCTCTGATATCCGTTAAGGGACAGAATCACGAAGAACTTATGAAAATTGTCGCCACTTGTGGAGATAAAAATGTCTCCGTAAAAATAGAGCCGGATTTATACGATATTTTCACCGGTATGGTAAAAACACTGCCGATTTACGGCATACCCTTGATAGAAATAAGCTCTCAGCTTTTAAAACCTTGGGAAGCCGCTATTAAAAGAACTTTCGATATTATGTTGAGTCTATTGGTTTTAATCGCGGGAATGCCCTTATGGCTTCTTATTGCTGCCATTATCAAACTCGAAGGGAAAGGTCCTGTTTTCTTCAAACAAAAAAGAATTGGTAAGAACGGCAGAGAGTTTATGATTATGAAATTCCGCTCGATGGTATCGGATGCTCACAAAGGTCATGGATGGACGATTGTAAATGATCCCCGCGTTACAAAATTCGGAAGAATAATTCGTAAAACCCATCTGGATGAAATACCTCAATTTTGGAATGTTTTAGTAGGAGATATGAGCGTAGTCGGTCCTCGTCCCGAGCAGTCCCGCTTTGTAGAAGAGTTCAGCAGAGAAGTACCCTATTATCCCCGAAGATTAAAAGTCAGGCCAGGCATAACCGGCTGGAATCAAATAAAATACAGCTCATACGAGTTAAGTATCCAAGAGATAGAAAACAGGCTGAAAGACGATTTCTATTATATTGAAAATATTTCGCTGAAGCTTGACCTTGAAATAATTGTAAGAACGGTTTACTGCGTTGTAAGGGGACATGGGCAGGCGTAGGAATCTATAAGAGACCCCACCCCTGCCCTCCCCAAGGGGAGGGAGCAAGATCGTTGAATACCCTCCCTTTTGGGAGGGTCAGGGTGGGGCTTAAAATAAACAGATGAAACGGACATGATTTTGGAAAACACATAAGGGGATGATTATTTTTAG
>CAZOBD010000239.1:0-4815 GCA_964577665.1 uncultured Hyphomicrobiales bacterium | reverse complement strand
AAGTACATTCCCAAATCGGAGTTTGGGAATGAGATGTAAAACTATATGAGACCCCACCCCGGCCCTCCCCAAGGGGAGGGAGCAAGATCATTGAATTCCCTCCCTTTGGGGAGGGTTAGGGTGGGGCTAAAAATAAACAGATGAAATTTACGGCTTTATACTAAAACCGGACTCCTACCACCTAACTGATTTTAATCTTCCGAAAATTTAATTCAGCAGTGCCTGTCTCATTGTTTCGGCTCTTATGAGCCGGAGCGATTGAAAGAAGAAATCAATTGTATCGTTCAGGTCTTTGCTTTTCAGGTCTTCGAGCAGGATTTTTCCTTCAATGAGGGGAAATCGAATATTCATTACGGCTCGGAGCAAAATTGCATCTCGGTCTTCCCTGCCGAGCTTTTTATGAAACTGATTTTTTACTTTTTCTAAAGGTACATTGGTATGATGCGCAATTGCATCGCTTATTAAGTCTATATACTGCATATTATCTTCCTTGCTTTTTTACCGTCTAAGTTTTATTTAAAAGACTGCAAAATGCTTAACATATTTTAATAAACTAATTTTTTAATACAAAACACATCAAAAATTTTTAAAATTCCATGATAATTACTTATCTTTGCGTGATATGTTATAAATGCTTTAAGTATAAGTTTTTCAACAATTAATCAAAAAGGAAAAAGCATGAAAAAAGAAATCAAGAAAATCCTGGTAACCGGTTCGGTAGGACAGATAGGCTCGGAACTTACTCTCGAGCTTAGAAACAAATACGGCGCTGAAAACGTAATAGCTACAGGACGCAAGACAAAACCCAGTAAGGAATTGGAAGAATCCGGACCTTTTCATTTCATTGACGTCAACAATGTCGAAAGCGTCGAAGAAATGATAAAAAAATATGACATCGACACAATTATACACATGGCAGCCATTCTGTCTGGTGTAGGCGAGAAAAATCCCATGCTTTGCTGGGATGTAAACATGAACGGAACTATCAACATTTTAAACCTCGCTGTCAAATATGAAATGGCAAGAGTTATTATCCCGAGTTCGATTGCCGTTTGGGGACCTGACTGCCCGAAAATAGCTCCGCAGGATACCGCACTCCATCCTACCACTATGTACGGTGTAACCAAAGTAGCCGGTGAAGTGCTGGCTGATTATTACGTAAAGAAATACGGTCTCGACAGCCGCGGCCTCCGCTATCCCGGTATCATTTCTTCGGAAACATTCCCCGGCGGCGGTACTACGGATTACGCAGTAGCCATATATTACGAAGCAGTTAAGAACAACCATTACACTTGCTTCGTAAAAGAGGAGACCAAACTTCCCATGATGTATATGCCCGACTGCATAAAGGCGACAATAGACCTGATGGAAGCGCCGTTTGACAGCCTTAAGCATCACAATGACTTCAATGTAGGCTCTATGAGCTTTGATGTAAAAACTCTGGCAGATTCAATCAGGAAATATAAACCCGACTTCACAATTGATTACGAACCCGATTTCCGGCAGGATATAGCAGATTCTTGGCCCGACGGTGTAGAAGACACGGCAGCACGCGAAGAATGGGGCTGGCAGCCGGCTTGGGATCTCGACGACATGACAAAAGATATGCTCGAAAAACTTGAGGAAAAGCATAAAAAAGGTTTGATATAAAACGAAATATATCCGTTAGTGATTCTCCGTCAATAATTCACGGAGAATCACTTTTTTTTGTTAACACTATTTGCTAATTTATATTTTTTTACAAATCAGTTTGTTAAAGTGAAAATTAATATTCTAATAAAATATTCCATCAGCTTTTTTCTGCTTATTTTGTCTGCAGGCAGCACAGCCGCGCAGATTGATTACGATATACTTTCCGGTCCCCAGAAAGGACAGTTCGACTCTCTGGCGCATCAGACAAGGGAAAGATTAGCCCCGGAAAGCGAAGGTCTTTTGGAGAAAGAAATTGATCCGGCAGAATACGTTTTAGGACCGGGTGATGTCTTAGATCTGCTTATTCTGACAACCGAACCGAGGCAGTATTCACTAAAAGTTTCTGCGCAGGGCAGACTGCTTATTCCCGAAGTTGGTATGGTGAACCTGAAAAACAAAACCCTCGCCGAAGCTGAAAATCTTATTCGAACCGTAGTCAAAAAAACATACAATGTTGATGAAATATATGTTGATCTTTCCCAGTTGAGAAAATTCAAATTATCTATAATCGGAGAAGTACTTAAAACAGGCATGGTATCTGCCTCAGCCGTTGACCGTGTATCGGAAGTGATTGATAGATCAGGCGGACTGGATACGGACGCTTCTTGGAGAAAAATAAAAATTTTACGGGACAACGGCAATATCATACCGGTAGATTTAGTCAGATATTTTCTGTTAAACGAAAATAATGCAAATCCCTTTGTAAACGGCGGCGACCAGATAATTGTTCCTCCTCGTAATGATGATTATACCATAGAAATCACCGGTGAAGTCGCATCGCCGGGCAATTTCGAATTCGTAGAGGGCGATTCGCTTTCCACCATTATCAAGTTTGCTATGGGATTTCTGGAAAGCGCCTTTCTCGATTCGGTGGAAATAGCCCGCTATGAGTTGAAAAGTAACAGCACTTATTCTTTTTATGTTGATATCAGTTCCTGGCATGCTGAAATATTTAATAAATATAATTTAAAGAATGATATACCTTTACTGCCGGGTGACCAAGTTTTTATCAGGAAAAATGCTGACTGGTACGATACAAAATATGTGTCTATCTCGGGAGAAGTGAAATATCCGGGCAGGTATCCTCTGACAAAAGACAGTTTACGTATCACAGATTTAATCAATATGTCGGGCGGTCTTAAAGAAAACGCATCTCTGGATAATTCTAAACTAATCAGGGTCAGTCAGTTATGGGATCTTAACCCTGAATTGGGAAGATTGTCAAAAGTACCCGTTGACCAGATGTCCGAACAGGAAGAAAAATATTACAGGGCGCATTTCCGTGAAAAAAAAGGACAGGTATCCGTCGATTTTGTTAAGCTTTATAAAGAAAACGACCCGCAAGAAAACGTAATACTGAGACATAATGATTCGCTATATATTGCTCCGCAGGTACATTTCGTAAATGTTCAGGGCTTTGTAAGAAAACCCGGACTGGTGCCTTATCAGAAAGAACTGGACTATCTTGATTATATCGAACTGGCGGGCGGATTCGGTTATCAGGCAGACGAAAGCGAAGTAATGATAGAAAAGCAAAACGGTCAGATATTTCACGCCGACTCGGAGAGATATTTATTGCAGCCCGGTGACAAGATAATTGTACCTCCCGAAGCCGAAAAAGATATTTTCCTTACAGGGCTGACAGTTACTACTCAAATAATGACTATCCTGGGCGTTGTTGTTGCATTAATAAACCTGAGATAATAATGGAAAAATCTGATAATACGGCAAGCAGCATAAATTTCGCATCACTGATGAAACTTTTCTGGTCTCATAAGAAGTTCATTGGAATTTTTGTTGCAGTATCCCTTGTTTTAACGATATTGTTATCCTTCATTATGCCCTACGAATATAAAACATTCACAACTGTCTTTCCACCCGAACAGGGCAGCAGCAGCGGTCTTTCCAGTTTTCTGCAGGGGATGTCGGGTGTAATCTCTTTAGGAGGCAGCTTCGACAAATTCAGCAAAAGCAAACTTTTCCTTGAAATTATCAAAAGCAGGGAAGTCTCTCAGTATATTGTCGAGCATACCGAAATGGAAAAGCTGCCGAAATTTAAGGAACTTGGTAAAGAAACCCTTGGCTATATTGCAGGTTCATTTGTTGACCCTTACGTGAATAATAATGGAATGATAATTGTGGAAACCACCGTTTCCACAGGATGGTTTCCTTCCGATAAAGAAAAAGAGATGACCGCGGAGTTTTCAGCAGAGGCTGCTAATACTGCTGTTGAAGGACTTGATTTAATAAACCGGCAGAAAAACACTTCAAGTGCCAAGTCAGTAAAAAATTATGTAGAAACAATCCTGATTAAAAAGAGAATTCAGCTTGATTCACTTGAAAATGAAATCGAAAAATTTCAAAAAGAACATAATATCCTTTCTATAAGCGACCAGTCGCAGGCAATGCTTTCAGAAGCCATAAAAATCGGATCCCAGCTCGCAGAAGCAGAAGTGAAGCTGCAAGTGCTGCTCCATGAATACTCCGAAAATTCTCCGGTCATCAAAGCATATAAAAAGAAGATTGCCGAACTGGAAGAGCAGTACCAGAACGTACAGAAAGGCGGCTTGACAGGCAGCGAAGAGTTTTCCATTCCTTTAGCAGAAATACCATCTCTTACCCGGAAGTACACCGACCTGATGCGGGACCGCAAAATACTGGAAAAAATAGTAATATATCTGGAATCTCAGCGTTTTGAGGAAGCAGTAAAAGAGCAGCGTGATCTACCGACCGTTGAAGTGCTCGACGAGGCTCTTGTTCCTCCCGGTCCGTCTGCACCCAAGAGAAAAGTTATGATTGTACTTGCAATTGTCCTATCTTCATTTTTCGCTATGCTCACTGTTTTGGTTTATGCCTTTATTAAAGGAAAGATTAATTTAAAGCAGGAAAGAAGCGATGATTACTACCGCTCTGAAGAAACCTTAAAAGAATGATTTACGAGTGAAATATCCATGATTATGGAAAAAACACCCAAGGGGATGATTATTTGAGGGTTAATGCAAAACAGAGTTTTGAAAGAAAAGCACATTCCCAAATCGGAGTTTGGGAATGAGATGTAAAACTGTATAAGACCCCACCCCAGCCCTCCCCAAGGGGAGGGAGCAAGATCATTGAATTCCCTCC
>CAZOBD010000238.1:0-4821 GCA_964577665.1 uncultured Hyphomicrobiales bacterium | reverse complement strand
CTTTGGCACGAACAAAATTTGTAGTGCCCCATGCCAGACCGCGCGCTGTTGAATAACAGGGACTTAGCGAGCTGGGGGTGCAAGTTGGGGTAAGTCCGTTATTTATCGAAAATTCACTATAAATTAACTTAATAAAAAGATTGTTTTTTCTTAATTTTATAATTGATAAACAAGCAATTTTTACAATAAAGAATATATGTTTAATTATTTAGGCAGCATCAATGACTACTAAAAACAAACTGACAGTACTTGCTTTCTGTATCCTTGCATTTCTAAGTACAAGTGTTCTTTACAGCCAAACTGTGCTGATAAATGAAAACTTTGAAAGCGGCTGGGGAGGCTGGCAGACAATAAGTCTGGCAAGTGATAAAGACTGGGAAATACGCGATTACTACGGTAAGTATTATGCTTATGCGAACGGCTACCGTGGAAATGAAGGCAGCAGCGACTGGCTGGTATCTCCAAAATTTGATTTCCTCAATTATAAAGACATTCAATTTCAATTTGAGACTGCAAAAAATTACAGCGGTCCCGATCTTATGCTGAAAATTTCAACAGACTTCGACGGAGGAAATGACCCGTCCACAGCCGCTTGGACTGATATTTCCCACTTGGCAAGCTGGTCGGGAGGAAGCTGGAACTGGGTTTCATCCGGTATTATTGACCTGGATGAATATAGAAAAAACGGTGTTTATTTAGCATTTCATTATATATCAAATGGCGGAGCGGCGGCTTGGGAAGTTACAGGCATAAACATCCAAGGTACCAAAACGGCTTCTTATCCATCGCCCTGGATACTTGAAAACGGCCCTTTTTCATTTAATGAATGGAATAAAAACTCACCTGCAGGTTCTTATCCGCCTCATATGATATTCCGGCAGACAATGACCCGCGATCCTCAGCTAAATGATGAAATGGACAGTGACTGGAAATGCCCTTATAACTTCACTTCACGCTCCAGAATAACCGGTAAAGGTTCCGAGGGTTTTGCATTTAATAACACAAGCAGCACTCAATATTCCGAAGACTGCGCCGGAGCCGGTTATGCGGGCGCTTCAGTTCTGGCATTAAACACCGAAAATCGTGCATCAATCGAAGTCAAATGGGATGCATACACACATACTTCCGAAACCCGTGAGTACTCTATTGCTTTGCAGTACAGAGTAGGCAGGACCGGTGATTTTCAAAATCAGGGCGATGTTTATGTCATGAACGCCGCAGACGGTCATAAGCAAACTTTTACGTCTTTGCTGCCTCCTGCATGTGAAAATCAGCCATATATAGAAGTTCGCTGGAAGTATTATTATTCAGGAACGACTACCGGAGGCAGACCCGAAATGGGTGTAGATGACATTTATGTGACCAGTATTGACGGCAGGGGCGCTCCTACTAAACTTAAAATTGCAAATGTTTGGCCCGAAAAGCCCATGGCTGGGGTACCATTCAGTTTTGATGTTATCTCTGTTGATGACAATGGTGACCCCAAAGCTGTATCGCAGCACACTGAAGTTTCCGTTTACCTTAGTATTGGCAGCGGCGGAACGCTCGAAGGGATACCAAATTTAGTTATCAGCGCCGGACAAAACAGTGTTTCTTTTGACGGTATTACATATTCTATACCTGATTATATCGGTATCCGTGCTAAAAGCGTTTCCGGCGTTAATCTTGATGAAGGGGTAGAGAGAATATTGGTGATAGACGAACCTGCCGGCATTCAGTTTGAAGGGCTTTATGACAGAATGCACGCAGGTTCGCTGATGCCCGAGTTTAACGTAGTTATTACCGATGAAACCGGTATGCCCTATGAAAAATATCATGATTACGGTGTAACATTGGAAATTCTTTCGGGCCCCGGTAATATGAACGGCAGCCTTGTTAAAACAGTAAAGAACGGAACTGCATCCTTCGATGATATCAGTTTCGACACACCGGGCACATATATTCTGCGGGCTTTTGCTCCGGGACTGGTTCCGGCAGTATCTTTTCCCATAGAAGTAAAAGACCATCCTGAACTTTATGAAATTTTGATTCCGCAGTTTGTAAAAGGCGACGGTGATTTTGGAGAAAGACTTCCAAGTTATGCTATGGTGCAAATTCAAAATCTGCATCCCAACACAACTTACAGGTTTACAACCGGCGGCAGACAGACCGGTTACTCATGGGGCAGCACTTATGATCCGCAGTTAGATGCTGGAGCCGGAAACAATATCCATTTCGATGAAAATGCCGGCGATTACCACTACAACTCGGGCAGAAATCTTGCAAATCCAGGCGAATTTTCTACATTTACTACAGGTCCTTTTCAGGATTTCAAGACGATTTGGATAAACATTATCCCTACTAACAACAGTTCGTTTAATGCAGGAAACGATATGTACTGGATTATTAATCTGGCAAATGAATTCGGCGGTGATGTTTATAAATTAACTACTGCCAATACATCCAAATGCCTTGATTTCGGTCCCACAGACGATAAAGCAACCGGTATTGCAGATAAAGACAGCTGGCTGGAGCCTAAAAGCATAATCGCTCTTTATAACACAGACGACGCAAGCGGGATGCCGCTTTCCACTGCAATAATACAGGACGACGGAGCTGAAATTATCACTCCCGGTTATCCGCATCAGGGACCTGAATATTTCGCAAAACTTGACGGGGCGGAATCATCATGGTCAACGCTGCTGCCTAATGATCTGCCGACAGGCGTCCGAAGTATTCGGCTTTTTGACCGATGGGGCAATCCGGTAAGAACATGGACCGACGATGACGGTATTTGGGCAGGAGTAAGTACCGTTAATCTTGACGGAGGCATGTACAGCCCGCTGGACAATTTTGATACTCCGCAGATCCTAATAACTAATCCGCCGCAAGGCGGAGATATGAATTTCTGTGACGGAGCCGTTTTGAAATGGGAGTATCATGGAGTATCGAATGTTGATATTTTTTACGAACTTAATAACAGCGGTGTGTGGGAATTGCTGTTTGACAATGTGAATGCCGGAGATATGGAAAAGATATGGCAGTATCCGAGAGGATTTTTCGATAAGAATATCGTTTCTTTCAGAGCGGCATCTGATGAACACCCTTACATCAACTCCGAATCAGGTGATTCAAGAGTGTGGGATTCACCTGAGATAGAAGATGAAAACGGCGGGGGCGTCTTCTGCGAAGGCGATGATATCAGGCTGTCTATTGTGGCATCCGGCAGCAATATCAAATATCAGTGGTTCAAAGACGGAGTGGAATTAGCAGGAGAAACTGAAGCAGTTCTTATTTTAACAGATGCTTTCTTCGATATTTCAGGACTTTATCACTGCGAAGTAATCGGTGAAAAAATATGCGAAAAAGCAAAATCGAAATATTTCCCAGTACATATTGCCCGAGAGACTGTGATAACGGATGAACCCGAAAACCAGTCCGTTAATATAGATGGTACAGCCCGATTTTCATTCAAGGCTCATGTAAACGGTATCCCTGATGATTACCATGTTGACATTCAATGGTTCAGAACTAAAAACGGCACAGATGAAGAGCTTGTAAACAATACAAGAATAGCAGGCGCACAGTCAGACATACTTTCTATTAAAAAAATTCGGCAGGAAGACCTCGAATATGAATATTTTGCTCATGTTATTGGTCTCTGCCAAGATGCCTGGACGGAAAAAGTAAAACTGAACCTCACCGATTCTGAAGTTGAGATTACGGTCGATTCCGATAATATTGCGGCATGTAAAGATGAAGATGCCGACCTTCATACTACTGTTACGGTAACGAATTATTCAGGTAAAATAGAGATGAATTGGAAGAAAGACGGAGTTTTTCTTCAGGATGGCGCCAGAATAAATGGAGCGGCATCCGAAGACTTGAGTATTTTAGGCGTACTTCCTTCCGATGCAGGCACATATATCCTCGAGGTTAATCTTACTGACATCAATTTGACTGCCGAGTCCGACCCCATAATGTTAACTGTAAGCGAAGCTCCGGTATTTGTAAACCAGCCGCCCCCGGCTATTCAGGTGGAAATCGGAAAAGAACTTGTTATCGCCGCAAATGCAGCCGGTACTGAACCAATTTCTTACGAATGGTACAGAGACGGATACCTGCTGGCTGGGTTCACAACTTCCACTTTCACTCTTAACGTACAGACTACCGAAGACGGCGGAGCATACAAATGCAAAGCCGTAAATACTTGCGGTGAAGTTTACTCTGATGAATGTATTGTAACTATTACAAGCGGCGGTATTTCGTCTGTTGACGGCGATCCTCTTGCCGGTGGATATTTTTTAGCTAATTCCGAGCCTAATCCTGTAACCGGTGCAGCTAAAATCGGCTTTGCTCTGCCAAAATACACTCATGCAAGATTAGTTTTAAGCGATGCGGCAGGAAAAGAAACCGCCGTTTTATTTGAGGGAAGCAGGGCAAGAGGTTACTATGAAGAAGTAATTGACATCTACAGCTTAAATCTTCCCGCGGGAACGTATTTTTACACTCTCAGAACACCCGATACCGTTATTACAAGAAAACTGGCTGTAGTTAAGTAATCAGAAAACGGAAAACAGACGTCTGTTTTCTTTATTTGATTAAATGATTCTTATAAGTGTTTGTCCGGCATTGGAAAATGCCGGACTTTTTTTATTTTTCGGATGATGCTAATATGATCAGCTTAATCATCATAATAATTCATCTTTCTGGGTTGTTCTAATATCATGTTAAATTCGGCTCTGTTCCAAAAATTGGGGATTATTCAAATATTTTTTGATGCTTATACAGAAATAACTTTATATCTTACTTCGGTTACAGATGGACTCCACCTCGAAGATG
>CAZOBD010000237.1:3139-4854 GCA_964577665.1 uncultured Hyphomicrobiales bacterium | reverse complement strand
TACTGAGATTGCTTCGCTCTGCTCGCAATGACGAAACATAGTTTAAAATAATCATCCTCTTATATGTTTTCCCTTATCATGGATGTTTCAACTGTTTATTTTCAATACAGCGTCAGCACCAGACCTGCGAGAATAATTATGATTCCAAACATCATAAGCAGGGCGTAGTTTTGTGCTATGCCGCTCTGTAATTTTCTTAATATCTGTCCCGCTCCGCCTGTCATCCATGCAGAGCCGTTCACGAAGCCGTCGATTATTTTTACGTCAAATATTTTCCAGAGGAAGCCGCGTGAAGTTCTCACCAGCGGATTCACTAAAGCAGCGTGATAAAACTCATCGACGAAGTATTTATTATAAAGCATTTTGTAAAAAGCGCTGAACTGAGCTGTAAGCTCCCGCGGTTTTGCCCATTTTTCATCAGAATAGAAACTGTTTGCAAGCAGAATGGCAACAACGGCAATAACTATGGAAATGCCCATGAGTACGTATTCCCATACATGCTCTACATGTCCATGAGGGCTGTAATTGTCAATAATGTGGTGAGCCTGTCCGAAAATCGGATGCAGCCAGTCGTGAATCAAATTCGGGAAATGCACAAAATGACCTAAGGCATGAGGCACTCCCAAAAAGCCGCCAAATGCCGAAAGAACGGCTAATACTATAAGCGGTATAGTCATTGAGGGAGGAGCTTCATGCGGATGAACGTGATGGGGATCGAATCTTTCTTTGCCGTGGAAAACTAGTTTTACGAGACGGTACATATAAAAAGCAGTGAAAAACGCGGCGGCGGCAAGGATTACCCACATCACAGGTCCGCCGTTTGAAAATGTGTACCACAGGATTTCATCTTTTGAGAAAAACCCGGCAAAAAGCGGTATTCCCGAAATAGCCAGCGTTGCGGCTAAAAATGTAAAATATGTATAGGGCATGTATTTTTTCAGACCGCCCATTTTTTTGATGTTCTGTTCCTCGTGCATTCCGTGAATGACCGCACCCGCCGCCAAAAAGAGGAGTCCCTTGAAAAAGGCATGGGTCATAACGTGGAAAATACCTGCCGTAAAAGCTCCCACGCCGAGAGCTGCAAACATGAAGCCGAGCTGGCTGACAGTAGAGTATGCAAGCACTTTTTTGAAATCATTCTGCACTAAACCTATGGAAGCTGCGAAAAAGGCTGTTGCAATGCCGATGCCTGCAACAACGTCCATTGAAATCGGAGAAAGTGCAAAAAGAACGGCATTTCTTGCTATCAGATAAATGCCTGCCGTAACCATCGTGGCGGCATGGATAAGAGCACTGACGGGAGTGGGACCTGCCATTGCATCCGGCAGCCACACCGCAAGTGGTATCTGAGCGGATTTACCCGTACATCCTAAAAACATTAATAGAGTGATTGCCGTAATCAATCCGGTATTGTAAAGACTAGAAGCATTTGCCGAGGCGCCTGCCGATACGGCGCTGTACTCAAGGCTGTTGAAATTCACAAAAATCAGGAACATGGCTATTAAAAAGCCGAAATCGCCTATTCTGTTTACGATGAATGCTTTGTTGCCTGCGTCGCCGGTCCATGTAATAGCAGTGCCTTCAAATTTTTTGTCGTACCAAAAGCCTATCAAAAGATAAGAGCATAGCCCGACGCCTTCCCATCCTAAAAATGTGAGGAGGAAATTATTGGCAAGCACCAGATTGAGCATCATAAATATGAAAAGATTCAGATA
>CAZOBD010000237.1:0-3039 GCA_964577665.1 uncultured Hyphomicrobiales bacterium | reverse complement strand
AATAAGCCATTTATCAGAAAGCCGATTAATGGCAGCAGGGGTACAAAAGCTATCATATCGTACATAAGCCGTTACCTTAGTTTTTGCCGTTTCGTTATATTCACAAAAACATATTGTAAAAGTCTTTACAACTAATTTTTAAATTACAAAACATAGAGCGAACAAACAACGAAAAAAGGAATATTTTAAAAATTTTCGTATTATTTCTTTTACAAAATCGTATTTTTAGTTGACACTATAAAATAAATATTATAATTTTGCACATATAGTTATGCCTTTTTCGGTATAATAATAAAATTCTTATGAGAGAAAAAGAATACATACTGCTTGCTGAAACGGAAGACCCTCTTGTTGAGGAGGAAATTGAGGAAGGTATAATAGACGATACCACTTATGCCGCAAAGGTCATTCTTTTCAATGACGAGTGGCACACTTTCGACGAAGTTATTGAGCAAATCATAAAAGCAACAAAATGCAGCCGTGAAAGAGCAGAAGAACTGACTTTTGAAGTGCATCATAAAGGCAAGGCGGTAGTTTATGACGGAGATATTCCCGAATGCCTGAAAGTAAGCGCCGTTCTCGAAGAAATCGCCCTGCACACTCAGATTGAATATTAATCTTCACAATTGAATAAACTGTTATACATCCTGCAAGTCTTCCAGACTGAGAAGCGGTTCATCGTCATCGTCATCTAAGGAAGTATCTGCGGATTGCATGTCAATACCGGTCAAATCCATCTCGAAGACTTTAGGTGAGTCTTCCAAATCTACTTCGCAAGTTTCTTTATCTGTTTCCGGGTTGTCAGCCGGCGCTTCAGCTTGATTTTCTTCTTTTGTATCCGGCATATCTTCTTTTTTCTCTGAAATAAGTTTTTCAGCAGGTATATCGTCTTCAAAAAACTGTTCGGGTTCAGGAGCGGGCACAGGTATTTCGCGGTTTTCCAACGGGTCTTCGGCTTTTTTTAGTTCCTGTCTGACAGCTTCTTCGCGGGGTTTTGTTTTCACGGGTTCGTCGGGAATTTCTTTGGTATAAACCTCATCGTTTCTTTCTTCGGATGCGTAATCAAGGTTGATTATAGTTCTTTCGCCGCATTGACAGGTAATTTCAATAGTTTCAATATCGCCTTCGTCATTTTTGTGGATAACTATATTAGCCGAAGAATCTCTGCTTTCTTTTTTTATTTCGGGGTCATCATAAATTTTTATTTTCTTGCCGGTATCTATAAGCCTGTCTGAATGGTAAAGTCCGGTTCCGGACAAACCGGAGCTTTTTCCCGCCAGTTTTTTCAGAACAAGAAAATCCTTGAAATTGTTACGTAATATTTCATCATCATCTTTTACCGGCTCGGAAGAGCCGTATTCAAACTGGAAGAGCTGATTTTTTCTTTCTTCATCACTGTAAGGACTAAAATCAGAGAGTTCGTCAAATTCCGGAGAGCTGATTTCTTTTTGTATTTTACCCTCGTTTGTTATCTTTTTGGCTTTCTGCAGATCTCTGTTGACGACTTTTTTCTTGTCAAATTCTTCTTCAAAGGGCTGTTCTTCCAGCTCATCGGTTTCAGAAAAAGAATCCTGCAGGTCTATGTCTTCATCCAAAGAATTTTCATCATAGTCATATTCCTGCACCGCATCGAAAAATCCATCGATATCTTCATCGCTGAGTTCTTTTTCCTGAATGCTTTCAGAAATAATATTTTCGTTTTTTTTTGGCATTTATTATAAAATGTTTTACTCAGTTATCATAAAAAATCACTGCTCCGCAGCTTTTTTCCCGAGACAGGAAGCAATAGCAGCAGCCATATCCGAGAGAGGATGCACTTCATCGACCACTTGCGCTTTAACTGCCGAATTTGGCATACCTCCCACAACACAAGTATCGGCATCTTGCGCCAAAACATAAGCCCCTGCATTAAACAGCTTTTTGAGACTTTCTGTACCGTCGCTGCCCATACCTGTCATAATGACGCACAGTGCATTTTTTCCGTATATGTTTAATACAGAATCTAACATAACATTGACAGACGGTTTGTAAAGTTCGTTTTCGGGCTGGTCAGTAATTATTAACTTTTTCATTTTGTTTATAATCATCTGCCTTCCTCCCGGAGCGATAAATACTTTTCCCGGCAGCAGATCATCCTGCGTTTGCGCTTCTTTGACGGATATACTGCAGTTTGCATCCAGTCTTTTTGCCAGAGAATTAGTAAAATAAGCGGGCATGTGCTGTACGATAAGAACAGGCACCGGCAGATCAGGAGGCAGTTTCGAGAGCATTTTCTGCAATGCAGGCGGACCTCCGGTAGAAATACCAACGGCAACTACTTGAATATCTTTTGGGGAGGGTCTTTTTCTTCCCGAAAGACTTACTGTCGATTTTATTTCTTCCTGAGGCGCGGCAATTTTAAAAGGTTTGTGTTTGCCGGTTTTTTCTTTCGCGCTGATTTTCCCCAGCAGTCTGCAGCGTATCATCTGCCGCTGCAGTTGAGTGCTGCCGCCCACAGCTTTTACTTTAGCGATAAGTTCGTCTTTTATGCTGTCCATTTCGCGGAATGCTGCCCGTTTGGTAATAAAATCGACAGCTCCGAGAGACATGGCGTCAATAGTTGCATCGGCGCCTTCCGAAGTAAGAGTGGAAACCATGAGCACGGGCACGGGATACTCTGCCATGATTTTTTCCAGAGCCTCCAGACCGGTCATTACAGGCATCTCTATGTCCATGGTAACTACGTTTGGGTTCAATTTTTTAACAAGCTCAACCGCTTCCCTGCCGTTTTTTGCCTCGCCGACTACTTCAATATCTGCAGAACTTAATATTTTAGAAATTGCCTGGCGCATGAAATACGAATCGTCAACTACCAATACTTTTATTTTATCCATTTTGCCGCATCAAATATCTTTTTTTGTACTTTACTCTAACGGAATATAAAACTATTAATCAAAAAAATCAACCAATTATTTCATCAGTTTATTTTAAGCCCCACCCTACCCCTCCCCAAAGGGAGGGAACTACATTCTTAATCTCCCTCCCCTTGGGGAGGGCAGG
>CAZOBD010000236.1:0-4925 GCA_964577665.1 uncultured Hyphomicrobiales bacterium | reverse complement strand
CCTAAATGATTATATTTGTAATAAGTTAAACAACAAAAGTTTAATCATATCAGGACACCTTTTCGATGAAAAACAAAGTTAAACAAAAAAGTTCAAAAATCAAAACAAGTTTTACCGGTGGCAGACTGACAAATTACAGCGGGCTATTACCAGTGTATAATTTCATGATAAAGACAGGTCTGATAGGAAAGTTGTCTGAAGTTGATATACACACGCATCATAATGTCAAATATGATACATCAACGCTGTTGGGTGTTCTGCTGTTAGGGATAATGTGCGGAGCCAACAGGATAAAAAAGGTAGAGACATTCAGCCGTGATCCTTTAATCCAAGAGATATTCGGCATAGCAGATAAAATAGATGAAGACACGATAGGCAATAGGATGCGTCGTTTTAAGCAAAAGCAAAACTGCGAGTTGATGGATATAATAGGCAACACATCAAAAAAAGTTCATAAGGCATCAGGAAATTAGAAGTAGAAGGGATGTTCTTTCCGAGGGTCGAATATGATTATTTTTGTTATGTAACCAATATCTATGAAAGCCCTTTATTTATCCATAACGAATATGGCGATAGAGGCACATGCGAAAATTGGATAGAAGCGGTAAAGAATCAGATGTTTGCAGGTTCATTGCTTACACAGGACTTCTGGGCAAACGAGGCATTATGGCTTGCCAGTGTAATGTCCTATAACGTAAGCGTGTGGATGCGGGCATTGACTGACGAAAAATCTTGGCACGAAGAGCCGATGACATTTAGAAGCTGGTTCATACAGTTGGCAGGCAAAGTAGTGAGAACCGGCAGAAAAGTCTATTTGAAAATGTATGAAGCATATTATTACAAAAGCCGTTGGCTACGAATTGAATATGAAATTGAGAAGCTGGTATTTTACTAACAAAAATACTTGGCAAAGCAAAAAAATAAGAAAGGAGGCGACAAGCTGAGTTCTATACTATTGTCAAAAAAACAGCTTTTAGTATAGTTCCGTCAATTTTTGAAAAAATACAGCAGTGATTGATTAAAAAATAATCGAAAAAGTCAAAAAAATTTGAAATTTTTGACAAGTCAATAGTATATTTGAATACCGATTTTAGTACTTTAGATTTTTAGGTACTATCTTTAAAAAGACAGATATAAGTCCATTATTATTTTTGTCAGCCGATAATATTTACATTATGAACTCTAATTATTCTTAAAAAAGATAAATATCAGAAATGCTATAAAAGATGGTACATCCATTATTTGTGAAAATAATTAAAGGGGATGATTATTTTACATATCTTTACTAAGCTTCGCTTGATAAGGAAATTTTCAAAGGAAGTTTAACTTCACGAGAAAATTGCAATCCCAAGCACAGCTTAGGATTGAGGGAAATCACTCAAGAAATGATTATTTAAGAGTTAATGCAAAACAGAGTTTTGAAGGAAAAGCACATTCCCAAATCGGAGTTTGGGAATGAGATGCGAAATGTCATTCTGTCCCTGTGCCGAAAGCTTGTTTCAGTATTGTTTCAGAATCTCACGTATGAGGAACAAACCCCTTTATACCCTCTTGGGGAGTAATGTTATGGAAGATAAGGGATTTAATTGCCCCGACTTTTAAGTGGGTGGTATAAAAATTAGAATTGGCGGTTTTAGCCAAATAATTTTTTTTGCTAAAGCCTGTATGATTGATACAGATACAGTTAATATACTCCGGCTTAAAAGCCGGGGCTATTGTAAAAAAAAGTAAATTAAATTTTTATACACTATCTTTGTGCCATTACTCTCAAGAGGGGATGCACAGTATGGAAGAAAAAGATGTCCAACATCTGCCAGATGTTGAACATCTGAAGATGAAAGTAAAAATATTTCCGATTCTTTTTTGAAAATTAGCTCTAATGCCGTATCTTAAAATTTTTGTAATTATGTTTGTTTATTTTAAATAGAAGGAAAGTATGAAGAGAACAGCACTGATAACTGCAATGGCAATAATGATACTTATGAATTACACAGTTCATGGAGCCTGCACCAATGTATTGGTTTCAGCAGGAGCTTCTGAAGACGGCTCGGTTATGATAACTTATAACGCAGATGCAGGAGGCTTTATGGAGCCTTTGCGCTTTCATCCTGCTATGGACTACGAGCAGGGCGACTCCGTGGAAGTTTACGAATGGGATACGGGAAAATATTTAGGTAAAATACCGCAGGTAGAGCATACTTACGCCGTTATAGGCAATATGAACGAACATCAGGTTTCCATAGGAGAAACCACATTTACCGGTCTGAAACAATACAAGGACACAACCGGCATAATAGATTACGGCAGCCTAATGTACCTAACGCTTCAAAGGGCAAAAACAGCACGTGAAGCGATAGATGTAATGACTGATTTAGTCAGCAGGTACGGCTATTACAGCACAGGCGAATCTATGTCGATTGCCGATAAAAACGAAGTATGGATATTTGAAATACACGGCAAGGGTCCCGGCAATACAGGAGCCGTATGGGCTGCCCGCAGAGTTCCCGACGGTTCAATCTGCGTACATGCCAATCAGGCGCGAATCCGCGAAGTGCCGATGAACGACCCCGAAAATTGTTTGTACTCGCCCGATGTCATTTCATTCGCCAAAGAAGAAGGCATTTATAAAGAGCACAACGGCAGATTCAGTTTTGCAGATACATACAATCCGCTTGATCCGGGCAGCGCTCTTTACTGTGAAGGCAGAGTGTGGTCTGTTTTCAGGAGAGCCGCTCCGTCGCAGAATTTTTCGGATGATTACTGGCGTGCAGTGGAAGGAGCAGAGCCTTATCCCCTTTTCATAAAGCCTGACGAAAAACTTTCCGTGCACGATGTGATGAGCCTGATACGCGATCACTTCGAGGGAACGCCTTATGATATGACAAAAGGCTTGGGCGCCGGTCCTTACGGATGCCCTTACCGGTGGAAACCGCTTCAGTGGCAGTTAAGCGAAGACACCGTAAACAGTTACGGCTGGGGCAGACCTGTTTCCACTCAGCAGACTGCATTTTCTTTCGTCTCTCAGATGCGCAGTTCACTTCCCGATGAAGTCGGCGGAGTTTTCTGGTACGGAGTGGATGATAATTATTCCACCGTGTATATACCTCTTTACTGCAGTATGACCCGCATACCGAAAAGCTTTACGGGCGGCAGCATTGCCGATTTCTCGCTCGAATCCGGCTTTTGGGTCTTCAACCTTGTTGCAAATCTTGCTTATACAAAATACGAATATGCCATAAAAGACATTCAGAAAGTACAGACCGCATTTGAAAATAAATTTTTTGCACTGCAGCCGGCTGTGGAAAACACCGCTCTCGAGTTAATGAAAACAAACCAAGAGCTTGCCGTTGAATACCTTACGGATTACTCCTGTATGCAGTCGGAAATGGTGGTTGACCGCTGGCGCCTTCTTTGGAAACAGCTTGTAGTGAAATACAACGACGGTTACATCAACGACGTAAACGTTATGCACGGCAGGCATCCCGAAAGCTCAGGCTACGGCGATGATTATTACAAAAAAGTTCTCGAAGAAAGACCGGGCTACTACGATGTAAAATGGAAGAAAAAGAAAGCCGTGGACTGATTAATGAAATCGAGATGAAGACTTAATTGCAAGCCGGTTTATTAAATTCTATAGAAGGTTTATATCCTAAATATGTAATTCTGGATGTCCGACATTTTTAAGATGTCGGGCATTTTTTTTCAATTCTGCAGGAAAATAATAAATATTTTAAAATATATATTTTAAACAAACGTTTAATTAATTGTTTTTTGAACGCACTAAGTTCTCGTTTGATTTGTTGAATTAAATAAAAGGAAAAAAATGGAACACTCAATGCCTCTTATCGGCGACAAATTTCCTGAAATGGAAGTACAGACAACACACGGACCCAAGAAATTACCCAAAGAGTACAAGGGAAAATGGTTCATTTTGTTCAGTCATCCGGCAGATTTTACACCGGTATGCACCACAGAATTCGTAGCTTTTCAAAAAAGATATGATAAATTCAAAGCTATGAACACCGAGTTAATCGGACTCAGCATTGATCAAGTTTTCTCACATATAAAATGGGTTGACTGGATTAAAGAAAAATTGGATGTGGAAATCGAATTCCCAATCATAGCAGACCATGGCGAAATAGGTGCAAAGCTCGGTATGGTACATCCCGGCAAAGGTAAAAACACCGTAAGAGCAGTGTTTATAGTCGATCCCGAAGGTACAATTAGAGCTATTCTTTACTACCCTCAGGAAATCGGCAGAAACTTTGACGAATTCCTCAGAATGATAGAAGCTTTCCAGGTTTCCGACAAGGGTAAAGTGGCTATGCCTGCAAATTGGCCTAACAATGAACTCATCGGCAATAAGGTTATAGTGCCTCCGGCTACCGACATCGAAGCCGCAAGATATAAACAAGGCAAATATGATAACTATGACTGGTGGTTCTGCTACAAAGACGCAGACAAATAAGATTTGTTTTTTACAATGAAAAAGTCCGGAGCTCAAAAGGCTGCCGGACTTTTTCTTTGTACGCCGGACTGGACTCGAACCAGTGGCCCACAGCTTAGAAGGCTGTTGCTCTATCCACCTGAGCTACCGGCGCATTAGAGAACTACTAATTTAAGACTATTTTTTCTTTTTTGCAAACAAAAGTTGCATTTCCCCTTATTTTTTTTTATATTTGTTTTCGGGTCAAGTCCTGTGCGTCTGAGACGAGCCCAACCCCGTCAGGTCCGGAAGGAAGCAGCGGTAAGTTTGTTCTCAGAGCGACACAGGCAGCTTGACCCTTTTTTTTATAAAATCTGACCCGTATGTAAAACATTAAATCTAAATTTCTGAGAATTTAATAAATTGGCTGTTAACGATTTACTCGATTCAGAATCATTTACTGCTGATTCCTTTTCGGTATTATGCTATTTCATCTGTT
>CAZOBD010000235.1:0-4993 GCA_964577665.1 uncultured Hyphomicrobiales bacterium | reverse complement strand
TTTGAAAGTCGATTCATTCCTATACTATCCCCTACATTAACAAATCACAATCGTTGTAATCTATTGTAATAATGAAACTTATAAATTATTGTGGGTATATTTAAGAGTCAGCTGCTCTAGCCAACTGAGCTAAAGAAGCACGGCAAAAATAATAAAATTATTTTACTTAGGCAAATATTTTTTGGCAGATATTTTCAAAAAAAATGCCCGGCAGTATGATTTGCCGGACAGTCTTTGAAATCGGTTTTTAATAAATTGTTAACATTCTTTGCATGTTTTCATGCCAAAAAGAGTGTAAATAGGACAGTAATTCATAAATGATGTTATCAGAAATATTAAACCAAGCAAACCCCACCAGCTTTGCATTGCTATGCCGATGCCTATTACTGCTAATCCTAATACTATTCTGATTATTCTGTCTATTCTTCCCATGTTCTTTTTCATAATTACTCCTTAAATATAAACAATTCAAAAGTATATGTTAAGATAATTAACGATTTTAATACTAAATATTGTTTCAGCGAAAATGAAATTTATATTCAGCTAAAACTGTTCTGCTTTTTTTCTTGAAACATAACTCTTCTTGAAATTGTAATTTTTAAGGAACATGCTCATTTTGTTTTAATGTCAGCTATTTCAATGATTTTTTTGGGAATATCTGTGTTGTCATAATACCCGTCGAAAAGAAAACTGCCCTGTCCTTTTGCAAAGACAGGTACGGGTACTGCGGTATGAGAAAATGATTTCCAGCCGAAGCCTGACTTTATTGAGAGCAAATGGCTTACTGCAGTGGTTAGGGGCTGCCTGCCGCCGTAAAGTATCTTCAGTTCTTCATTCGGCTTATTCGATTTCCCGCTCATGCTGTAATCATAAGCTTCTTTTAATACAGAAGTTTCCCATACGCTTAATGCAAGATTGGCATTTTTTTCTTCGGCTCCGAGACCATAGTAATGCTCGATACTGTCGAGAGCCATCGAAAAAGTTACGTTGCCGCTTTCTCTCCAATCGCTTTCTTTTAGCTCGAAAAGCTCATGTGATATTTTCTGATATTTTAAAAGGCTGAAATCATTATCATATTTTTTGTAAGTGGTTCCTATGGTCAATCCGCCGCATTCGTGGTCGGCAGTAACGATTATCAATGTTTCGCCCGGATGCTTTTCATAAAACTCAAAAGCTTCCTGAACCGCTTCGTCAAAAGCAAAAACATCGTAAGCCATAGTAACAATATCATTGGCATGACAAGCCCAGTCAATCTTGCCGCCTTCAACCATCATAAAAAAACCATTTTCATTTTCAAGCATTTCGATACCCTTGGCAGTAAACTCCGCCAATGTTATATCATTTGAGAGGGAGGCGTTTTCTTTGCGGTCGAGTTCATAAAAAAGAGCCGCGTCACCGGGTGTGTAGTTTGTATATGCCCAAAGTTTTTCTCCCGGTTTTACCATATTCATTTCTTCGCGGCTTGCAGTTACGATGTAACCGCTTTCTTTCATTTTTGCGATGACTCCGCCTTCACCGTATTTTTCAAATTCACCCCTTGCAAAGCCTCCTCCGAAATAATCGAAGCCGCTTTCTGCCATTTGCAAAGCGATGGAGCGGTAATTATCCCTGTCATCTTCGTGGGCGTAAAAAACAGCAGGTGTGGCATGGTCTATGCTTACGCTTGATACTATACCGACCTTCAGACCCTTGTCTTTTGCCATTTCCGCTATGGTTTTCAGGTTCTCGGTTCTGCTGCCGTTTTTTGAAATTGTGTTAACGGTTGTTTTATGACCTGTTGCCAGAGCCGTACCCGCAGCTGCAGACCCTGTAATAAAACGGTCGAGGGCATTTGTAGTGGAAAAGCCGGTGTGTTCGAAAGTGCTTAGTGCCAATTTACCGTCTTTGTATCCGTAGAGGTCTTTATGCTCAAAATCCGCTTTCTCAAGCAGTGCTTCTGCCGAATTTACCTGCGCAATAGACATTCCGTCCCCGATAAAATAAAAGATATATTTCGGAGTATTGTAAGACTTTTTTTCGACGCCGTTCTGCATATTCATGCCGCAGGAAGATATTCCTGTCAGAACTGCCGTCAGGAAAAAGCCAGTTATTGTGAGATGAATTAAATAAGATTTTTTCATAATAAACTCTTCCGTTTCTTATTAAAAATATTGAATAAAAGACAACAAAAAATAAAAATTAGTTTAAACAAAAATCGCAAATAAGAATTTGTTTTTTATAAAGCGGAAGTTAATTTTTAATTTATTTATAATGTTAAAAAAAGATATTCTTCATTTATTGACAATTTTGCTCCTATTTATACTTCGGTAATGAAAATATTTTTGTTTTTAAAAACTCATTCCTAAACTCCGATTGGGGAATTTATATTTCAAGCGAAACTCTTTTTCGCAGCCGCCAAACAGAGTTTTACTTGAAACTATCCTATCCAAATCGGAGTTTGGATGGGAGAAAAATACAAATAACATGGTTAACGGAAAATACATCATAAGAATTGATAACAATGGTGAGCATTATTCTGTTCCCTTTGTAATAATGAAATAAAATATTTATTAATCCGGCTCCGTATTTATTACAATACGGAGCCAATTTTTAAGGAGAAAACATTATGAAAAAATTAAACTTAATAAATGTGGTTTTAATTTTCGTTTTTTCATACAATCTCTTTCCACAAGATCCACAGTGGGATACTTTTCATGCTGATGTTTCTGGTAGTTATCTGGGTTCTGAAAAAGAATATGTTTGGGTAAAAAGTTTTAATGGCGTTCATAGAGTGAACACTATTACAAATGAAGTACAGTTCTTTAATAAAGCTAATTCAAATATTTCATATAATTTAATTAGAAATTTTGCGTTGGATTCCAGTGGAGGTGTATGGTTAGGTACTTCGAACGGACTTTCATATTTCATTGATGGTACATTTAAATCATATAAAATAGATTACGGTGATCCCCTGCCGGATAATGAAATAATAAGTCTATGTGTAGATTTAAATGAAACTGTATGGATTGGTACGGATAAAGGGCTTGTATCTTTCAATGGAACAGACTGGATAAGTTATAACGAAAATAAATACCCTTTTGCAAATCAAAGAATTAAATCATTGGCTTCTGATTTTTCAGGAAATATTTGGATATCTGTAAAAGATACAGGTCTTATTAGGTTCGATGGTAGTAAATCATTTATCTTTAATGACACCAACTCAATAATAAGAGATAACAGGGTATCTGATGTATTAGTTGGATATGACAATACAGTATTTTTTATAGAAACACACGGTTGGGGAGATATATTATTTAAAATTTCGAAAGACAGCACAGTACAAATTGTTAATGATGAGTTTTCACTCATTAATAACTTTGGTTTAGATGCAGAAGGCGATGTATATCTTGGAGGTTACAGAGAAAATACAGACTATATGACTCTACTTAAAAATGATAAATGGGAAACAATTGAAATAAACACAGGAAAAGATACTGCAGTTAATTCTTTTGGCTATGATCACAATAATAATTTATGGGCTGGGTTAAAGCATCGGAAATCTCAGTACACATGGAGCTATACCAATGGAATATTCAGAGTAGAAGGAGATAAGCTAATTCATTATAATCTTGCCAATTCTCCCCTGCCGGGCAAGTTTTTAAGAAAGATAGAAACAGATAGAAGCAACAATAAATGGATCATGACAAACAAAGGTTTGGTAAAAATAAATTCAGCTTTTGAATGGAAAATCTTTAATAGTGAAAATTCCGGTTTGCCTTCAAATGATATATTGTCAGTCGCTATTGACAGTACCGGCAACCTTTGGGTTGGGACGAAAAAAGGGTTGGCGAAAATGGACGGTGATGGAAACTGGCAGGTTTATAATAATTCTAATACACAAATGCTTTCAAACTCAGTTTATCATTTAACTGTTTCACCGGATAATGTATTATGGGTTGGATTTCAGCATGGTTTTGCTTCTTTCAGTAATGAAGTATGGAGTTTATATCACAAAGACACTAACGGGAAATATGATTTTTCAAATAAAATAATTAGAGATTTTCTTTCAGACTTAGATGGAAATATTTGGATTATTGCTAAAAATATTCCTAATACGTGGTCAGATACTGTATTTCAATATAATGATGATGTTTTAAACACTCTTAACAGTAATGATTTAGATATGGTAAATCAATATAATTTAACTGCAATTGCAGTTGATTTAAAGAGTAACATATATATTGGCAACGCCTATGGTGAAATAAGTAAATTTGATGGGGAAAAATGGAAAAAACTATTTAAAATTAAAGATTTTTACAAAAATGATTTTATTAATTTTGATATAATATCATTAGAAGTTGATAATGATGGAACAATTTATTTTGGAACTCCAAGAAGTAACTTATGGGGATGTTTTTATAGATATAAAGGAAATTATCTGAGGAAGTATGAATTAGACAACTCCGGTATTTGCTGCGCTTCGGTTTGGTCAGTTGAAGTTGATGCTATCAACAATGTGTGGATGTGTAGTGGCGATGAAGATTTTACTGGTATGAGCGTATTTAACGAAAACGGTCCGGTCTTAAGCGCACCTGAAAAAAAGTCAATATTTGATATGGATATAAATTTGTATCCAAATCCATTTGCCGATATGATAAATATTGAAATTTTTCTGCCGGAGCCTTCTGAAACCTGCATAGAAATTATGAATATTGAAGGCGAAACAGTTAAATATTTTGATGAAGGAATATTGAGCAAAGGCAGCCATGTTTTTAATTGGGACGGAACCGATAATAACGGCGCTAAAGTTCCATCGGGCGCTTATATCGTCAAAGTAAGTACAAAGTATGTTCAGGCTGCCGGGAAAGTAATGCTTGTTAGGTAAATATAAAAAAAGCATATAACAGAAAGCGGCTTTTGTTATACATATTTACATTTATGAATATTACTTAATAGGAATATAATATATGATTAATATAAATTAATTTGGATTTCTGTTTTTTTTTTTTATTTT
>CAZOBD010000234.1:0-5031 GCA_964577665.1 uncultured Hyphomicrobiales bacterium | reverse complement strand
TGCTTCATCGCTTCGCTCTTCGCAATGACGAAACAATATGAAAAAGATGTCCAACATCTGGCAGAGGTTGGACATCTGAAGCAGAAAGTAAAAAATAACAGATGAAACATCTGAAAAGTATGTTTTATTTTATTAAGAATTTATTAATTTAGAAAATATACCAAATTATTTAAGAAAGATAAACTAATGGATACTGCCAGAAAATTGACAACCCTCCTCGAAAGTTATGAAAGAATGGGTGCCAGGGAAGGCTTTGCAGCAAAAATACTCTATAAAGCCGAAGATATAATTGGAAATGAAACTTATGATGAATGCGGCAAAGAACTAATGAGATATTATCTTCGGATTACTTCCGACTCAGATTTCCTTCGCGATTTAGGCTCTGAAGAAATGCTAAACCGCTGGGCTGAAAGTACATATAAATTCATCCGTTACGGAGATTACACACTTCTGCGTCTCTTCGACGACAGACGCTTTGAAATGCCGGACAAACCTCTTTTCATTGATCTTACAGGCGGAGATAAAGTTGAATGGACTTACAAACAGATTGACTGGAAAATCCGCGAAACCGCAGCGGCATTTTATTCTGTGGAAAAACAGCCCCGTGCTGCCATTTTTTCAGACAATTGCGTTGATGGTGCTTGTGCCGATCTTGCATGTCTTATGTATGATATTTTCGATACTCCCCTAAATGTACATTTCAACAGCGAAATCCTGCAATATATTTTTGATCGCTTGAGCATCAATATTGCCTGTGTTGATAATCAGGAGAGGCTTGAGATGCTTTTGGATATCCGTAAAAAATGCAAAACACCTTTTAAAATATTCTGTTTCGGCGACTTGTGCAAAGAATATCCCGAAGATGTTTACTTTTTGTCTTCATTTTGTAAAAAATTTAATACCCATGAAATCGATGAAATATTGCTCAGCCGGATTAAGAAACCCATTAACCAAGTGGCAACTACAATGTTTACATCTGGCAGTACGGGAATGCCTAAAGGAGTATCATTCTCTGTTTATAATTTGGTTACAAAGCGTTTTGCGCGATCGGCAGCTCTGCCGAATGTAGGCAGCGGAGAAACACTTTTATGCTACCTGCCGCTTTTCCATACCTTCGGACGCTATCTTGAGCTGCTGGGATCCATTTATTGGCGTGCAACATACGTTTTTGCAGGAAATCCTTCCAGCCACACTCTTATCGATATTTTTCCGAAAATAAGCCCCTCTGTTTTCATCAGCGTACCGGTGCGATGGGTTCAGCTTTATGAAAAGTGCATTGAACTTACAAAAGATGTAACCGACGAGGCAATCATCCGCACAAAAGTGCGTGATGTAATAGGCAGCCGTCTGCACTGGGGTCTTTCCGCAGCAGGCTGGCTCGATCCGAAAATTTTCAAGTTTTTCGGAAGGATGGGAGTAAATCTTTGCTCCGGTTTCGGCATGACAGAGGCTACAGGCGGCATTACGATGACTCCTCCCGGAGATTATGTCGAAAATTCCACCGGAAAACCTTTGCCGGGTGTCAGTCTTGATATCGGTGAAAACAACGAGCTTCTAATAAGCGGACATTACATAGCGCGTTACCTTGACGAAAAAGGTCCGGGAGACTTTATTCCATTTCCGGATGAAAAGGGAGGCGCTTTCAAACTGCCTACGGGAGATATTTTTCAAAAGCACGATAATGGACACTACAGCATCGTTGACAGAGTTAAAGATATTTATAAGAACAACAAAGGACAGACCGTGGCTCCCAGAGTCGTCGAACAAAAATTTGAAAACGTTCCCGGTATTAAAAACACTTTTCTGGTCGGCGACGGCAGAGCTTACAATGTCTTGTTCATCGTACCCGACACAGAAGACCCCGTTTTCAACGACGATACATTTTTTGAGAATCCGCGACTGTATTACAGCAGGATAATTGACGAAGCAAACAAAAGTCTTGCTCCTTATGAAAGAGTGGTCAATTTTGCAGTTTTAGAAAGAAATTTCAGCGTTGAGAAAGGAGAATTGACTCCCAAAGGATCCTTCAATAGAAAAAATATTGAACAAAATTTTGAGGATTTGATTAATGACCTTTACAAAAACAATTATATTGAACTTGAAGATTCAAATATAAGGATTAAAATACCCCGCTGGTTTTTCCGTGACCTGAGCATATTGGAAGATGAGATAACTTTTAAAAACGGTGTGCTGAAAAATACTGCGCTGAATAAGTCCATATTCTTTAAGAAAACAGCAGAAGGAAATATTAGGATTGGCTCTCTTGAATACAGATTTCACAAACATGAGCCGATTGACTTTGGCGAATTTGCACTTCAGCCACTGCTTTGGGCAGGAAATCCCGATTTGATTGACTTTGCCCCCTGCAAAGAAGGCTGGGACAGTCCGATGGAAAATGTATCTGAACAGATAATGCTTCCGCGCAGCCGACCCAATCACGATTGCAGCGACTTTTATTCTGCTTTAAGCCGCATAAAAAATGAAAAACTTAAAGAAATCAACAGAATTATTTGTCTCGCTTTCTTCGGCGAAAAAACAAATTCTCTTGAAGCAGTCAATAAAATCAGCCTATGGCTGGAAGATTCCGAACTCAGAAATATTAGATATACCGATTTACTCACCGGCAGGCTGGAATCGCTTGCCAGACATCCTGAAGAAGATTTACGCTGTCTTGCATACCGTATTTTGCTTGCAGAAAGTCCGGTGCATGATTACAGCAAGCATTTTCCCATGTTTATCGAATCGGGTCTCACTTTTTTGAATGAGGAATCCATTAAAATAATCTCGGAATATAAGCTGGAGCGCAGGAGGCTTGAATCTCTCCGAAAACGCCTTGCAACATATCGCAAAACTCTGGAATGGCCCGCAAATGATCTGAGACGCAGTCAATTTGAGCGGATTTTTAAGCTGCTTGTCAACTTCATAAAGCACCATCCGCAGTATTACAGTTCTGTCAGAACTGAACTTTCAAGCTGGATACTGCATCGGAAGGATCCTCTTCTCTCCAAAATTGCTGAGTATTATTTCACGGAATTGGCAGCAAATTACGAAAATAAGTTAAGAGAGGAACTCCCCCAGTTAAGTCCTGAAGAATGGAACAAAGTGCTTGTTTTTGACGATGATTTTTCACCCGAGGAATGCGAAAAGATCCGATCAGTTTTAGTAGATACTACTTTTTTGGAACAATCTGTTATACTTGCTTTTGATGAAGCAGATTTTAATCTGAAAAAAATAATTGAAAACGGGGTATGGATAATGAAAATCGGCAGAACTGCTTATAACCAGATTTACAGATTAAGCGTCAACACCGAAACCAAGCATTTTGATCTTCAGCTTGTAATACGTGAAGATTTAAACTCCCCCCGGCTGCTCGACACAGTTTACCGGCTTGTATCAATTGCAGGCTATCCCTTCGGAGTAAAAGTACTTTCAAAACTGGGCTGCTGCCGTCCGGAACTCGGAGCACGCTCAATGGTGTACGTTAACGAACTTACTGTTTGGGACAAACTCAGAGAAATGGCAAGCCGGCAGGCTTCGGGAAGATACATTGCATCGGTATCCGACTTCAGAAAACTTTATATAGAAGGCATGACCGCTTTTTTCAGAGGCTGGGACAGCAGCGGCAGGGCTGTACTGCCCGGTATAGTTTCCCCTTCAAATGTTTCCATTCCCGAAATGGATTTTATGGAAGGATCTACCATTCGCTCCCTTGCAGGGTGGAGAGAATATGAATGCTCTGTTGATTTATTGAAAACTTTCATAAAAAATTTCTATTACAGGGCAGTTTCTAACTATCCGAGGATAAAAACTTTCCTTGACCCTTCGTGGATTTTTGATTCTGCCGTAGAAGCGCTTTGGCTTGACGGGTCTAAAGAATTTTTTGATGAGCTTGCATACAGTCTTCAAAAAGAAGATTTCGATTATTTCTGCAAAAGTATGTTGAAAATATTAAATGATTATCTGGAAAAAAGAAAGAAAAGATACTACAAGCCTTTAAATCTTCTGAACGCAATAGAGCGTTATGCAGGATGGGTGCGCACCAATCCCGAAGCTTCATCACAGGCAAAAGAAGATATGGTTGTAGAACTATACCGGCTTTACAGGCTTTATCAGTTTCCCAATATTGTACGGTATGATCTTTTCCGCTGCACATATTTTGCAGAGCTGGATGAAGATGCGGCAAGAACTTTTGATAAACTCCTCGATGCAATGTCGAAAGACCTGAGCAAACCTGCTGCGCGCTTTTATGAACTGTCAGAGCTTCAGGGCTACATGAGCACTCCCGAAGATAAAAGAGTATTTACCCGTATGGTTTTTCCCAAATCAGAAGCAAAACAGGAAATCGACTTTTTGAAAGTAGGCAGGCAGGATAAATCCGATGTGTTTCTGCGCTCAAAAATTAAGGATAAATACGGAGCCGGCTACCTTTTCAGGGAATCGGTCGAACCTGTCGAAATCGGGCAGCTTTTCAGGATATTTATACAGGAAAAATACCCGAAAACAATATCGCCTCAGGACAGGTTTTTCGTAGTCTTAGACCAAAACGATAGAATAATCGGAGGGCTCTGCTACAAAAATTCCGGCAGCAATGCTATTCTTCTGGACGGCACCGTTATTGCACAAGCATTTAAGGGCAGGGGAATAGCAAGAGCCATGATGGAGTCATTCTTTGATAATATGAGCAGCAGAGGCATTGAAACAATAAAAACACATTTTTATTTCAGAGATTTTTACAAAAAGCTCGGTTTCAGAGTAGATAAAAGCTGGGGAGCTCTTGTCAAGTTTTTAGAAAAAAATTAAACCGGAATAATCGATAGAAGAAAACCCCACTTCGTCAGACTCAATGCCAGCTTTTTTATGTCATTTTTTCAAAGAATTCGTCTCCTTACTAAGCTGCGCTTGGTAAGGAAATTTTCAAAGGAAGTTTAACTTCTCGAGAAAATTGCAATCCCAAGCACAGCTTAGGATTGAGGGGAAAGCAATCTCTGAAATCTACTGATGGCTGGAGATTGCTTCATCGCTTCGCTCTTC
>CAZOBD010000233.1:0-5057 GCA_964577665.1 uncultured Hyphomicrobiales bacterium | reverse complement strand
CGTAATACCTAACATATACCGAACTTAGCAACCGGAGTCAAGCAGAGACTCAGTTCACGGCGAACGGCTGTCGCCCGTTCGTCTGGCGTCCTGACGGGGATAAGGGAGGAGAAACCATGAGTCAGTGGATGGATCGTCGGGAGTTTCTCAAGAGTAGCGGTGGGTTGGTCGCGGGCGCTGCAGCGTGTGGGCTGCTTGGAGAGCGGGTGGCCTCGGCCGCGCGGATGTCATCAGGCACGCCGAACATGGACAAGTTGGGCTGGAAGCTGAGCGTCGCGCTCTACTCGTACCGGCGATATCCCTTCCTGCAGGCACTACCCAAGATCGAGGCCTTAGGCGTTCGCCACCTCGAGCTATGCTTCTTCCTCCGGTACGACAAGGCGCGGCCCAAGCTCAAGACCAGCGAGGACCTGGCCCCGGACATCCGCAAGGAGCTCAAGGCCAAGGTCGCCGACCGCGGGATGTCGCTTTCGTCCTTCTACGCCAAACTGGGGACGGATGCCGGCCAGGCCAGGAAGACCTTCGAGTTCTGCAAGGACATGGGCATCGGCGTGATCGTGTCCGAACCGCCCGTCGCGGCCGTCGAGATGATCGACGGGCTCTGTCAGGAGTACGGCGTCCGCCTGGCCATTCACAACCATCCGGCCAAGGACAAGAACTATACCTATTGGCGCCCGGAGGGCATCCTGGCCGCCTGCAAGGGCCGAAGCAAGACGATTGGGGCGTGTTGCGATACGGGGCATTGGGTCCGCTCGGGTCTCGATCCGGTCGCGTGCCTGAAGAAGCTGGAGGGGCGGATCGTCAGCTTCCACCTCAAGGACGCGGCCGAGAAGGGCAACCGCAAGGCGAAGGACACGATCCTCGGCGAGGGCAAGGCCAACTACCGGACGATCTTGAAGGAGCTCGAGCGCCAGGGCTTCAAGGGCATCATGGCGATCGAGTACGAGGAGAACACGCCCCACGTCCATGAGGACATGGTCAAGAACGTGGCGTTCGTGAGGTCGGTGGCGAAGGAGCTCGCGGGATAGGGAGGCTTTGACCAAGAAGGATGCCAGCCGAAGTCGGAAGAACTCGAAGGCAAGATACCCCCAGGAATCTGCAAAGGACATGGGTTGCCCCTGTCGAAGGTCGTCGGCGTAAACACTGCCAATCCCCACCCGTGCGAAATCCGCCTGTGTTGAATCCCAGTTCGCGGAGTTCTCGTCGGCCTCGACGGTATTGGGGTCCCAGAAGACTCTCCCCTTGTAACCTTCCCCAGCAAACGCACGGACCGCCCACCGCCAGAGGGCGTCCCCCTCTTCTACGTTCTCAGCCATGACAGGTCGATCACTCAGCATGGTCTTAACCTGACGTCGTCCATGCTCAATGTCCTCTAGTGTTAGGCCCGCTGGATTGTCACTTGCCAGCGAAGGAGCCAGTGGAAGGATGGTCGTAAGCAGAAACCGGGAAGCCAACGAAAGGATTGGATCGTACTCCCTGCGTAATGTCCTGCGATCATGTTTTAGGCCTTCCTTGGCCGATGATCTTTATGGCCCTCCTTGGCTTGGTTGCTCGACGAAGCCAGGGAGGGCTTTGTCATGGGTACGCTAGCTACTCCTCGAACGCCTCACAAGAGCTCTTTCGATATCATCGCCAAACCGTTTAGCCAACCGTCCCGGCCGGATTGAACCGCGCGTCCTGAAACGCCGCCGACACCGCTACCCGCTCATGAAACGACCGCGGGATCAACTACGAGCCGCGCTGCGGAAAACGTAAAAGCTCCACCGGGAACGCTTTGCCGACGGCAGTGCCATTCGGGACAGTCACCTATTGTCTATTGTCCCCTATTACCAACCCGCAAGAAAAGGGATGACCACGAATTGGAATGGACGTAGAATGCATTTGGATGGAAGAGTCATGCGAGCGTGAAAAGAGACTGTCGGAGTGAGACGATGTTCACGCGGATTTCGAACCTCGCCCAGGCGACGTGCACGGCACTGCTTGCCGTTGGGATCTTCGGGAACCTCTGGTTGCTTGAAATACATGGAGGTTATCCGTTTGGCCTACCCGCGGCGGCAGGGGCACCGTACCTCACATTTCTCGCAGTTGGGTCTCTTCTCTTCTCGCAACGTCCATTTCGCAAGAAGGTCGCCCTTGCCTACTTGGTTAGCATCTGCGTCGCGCTTGCGCAGTCCTCCTGCGTCGCGTCCCACTCCAGAGAAGCCAGAAGAGTGATCTTCAGCTTTGAGGACAGCTCACAGGTTCTCGGGTTTCTGCTCCTCGGCGTAGTAGCCTGCCGCATCGGACGTGCCATACTTAGCCTCAAAGGAATGCAGCGACTTCGTAGGGCCTTGGTTCTGACAGGTATTGCAGTGGGCGTCGTTGGGATGAACTTCGCCCTGTACGGCTGGTATGAAAACAGATGGTACCCTTCTCGCAAGGGGGTTTGCGCTGTCGTCCCCTCGGCCGATCGCGCCCGCGCTTGCGCTCGGCGTCACGTCGTCTACTTTCCCTCTTACGTGTTAGCAGGTGCAGCCATATCCCTGATGTGGGGCTTGTCGCCCAGCGCTTCGACATCAGCCGGAAACGGCGAAGATGCGAGCGGTCAGTGAACAATACCTGAGAGCCCACCTGGCTTCCCCGGCGTAGGTGGGGCACCGCGATGAAGCAGAATGGGGGCAGGCGACTTCTGTGGCTGGAAGGGGTCGCCTCAAGGGGAGAGGGCTTCACCCCCTACGCTTGTGAAACAATGAGCGCCGGCCCGTTTCTCCCGGCGTCGATAACAGCGATCCCTATCGCCGCCCGTTCGTATGGTATAATAGAGAACATGGTGGCCGGTGAGCCGCCGGAGAACCGAGGCCTTGGGTTTGGCGCCCCGGGCGCGATCCTGTAGGCTGAGTGATGCGAGGCCCGTGGGGTCTCGCTGAGGGTCCTGTTTGGGGGCGAATTGGGTTCGACCGGGCAGGTTGACGGCAGCGGTTGCGTGCCCAGGTTGTCAGGAGGCCTGGTAAAACACCTGACACTAAATGTTACTTGCCAACTCTAGTCAGTTGCGCATGGCCGCCTAGAGATAGGTTGCCCGTCCGCCGCGTGATGCCTGCTAACGCGGTTGGGCGTCGACTAGCAGGCTGGCTTGCGGTCGCCGTCGGGTCGACCGCGGGCGAGACATCGCCCGACTGGGGAACCGTCCAGCCTGTCGATCGGCGGTTCGGTTCCCGAGATTCAAACGATCGACTACGCACGTAGTGGCCCTGCCCGAAATGTCGCGGGACGGGGGTTCGATTCCCCCCGCCTCCAGTGCAGTTGGATGCACTGAGCCGAATAGTGACCTAAATGTTGACCTAAACCCTCTGGCGTGTTAGGCTGATGTCAGCCTTCACTTCAAAGGGTTTTCTCATGCCCCGAGCGCGAAAATACGTCCGAGATCCGGTCACCCGCAAGCTCATCGACGGCCTCTCTGTTCACAAGAAATCAGGACGCTATTACAGCCTCGAAGAGGACGGCACACGGGTCTACTTCGGAACCAATCTTCCGCTGGCGATCTTCCGCTTCAGGCAGTGGCAGGCGGAACGCAGCGGCGACGTCACCTCGGCGATCAACTTCAAGACCGCGGTGGCCGCACAAGATTACGTGAAGGCCTTGGAGACGATCGAGGATCTCCGTGAGAGCCCAGACGCCCGGATACGAGGGCTCGTTGAGTTCGTCGATAGGCAGATCGAGCAGATCGTCTATCACGATCCGCATGCCCTCGACATCGCTCGCGAAATCGCCAGCAACCCAGAGGCTTCCGACATCGTAATCGACGAAGGGACGAACGCCGTCTTGTGGGGACGCATTCGAGAGATGCTCCTCACCAACCCCGCTCGCTTTGAGGAGCGGACAGGGCTCAAGGTGCAGGTGATCGATGCCCCCGACACGAGCCCGACGCTGAAGCGGATCGGTGACCTGTACCAGGACAAGGTGGACATCCTTGACAAGACGAAGCAGAAGGCCGAGACCTGGTGGAAGGAGTTCAAGAAGGGAGTGGCCCCTGCCAAGACGGTGGGCGAGGTGACGGTGGATCATGTCCGCAACTACAGGGATACGATGCTGGCGAAGGGTTACGCTCCCAAGACCATTGCCCACCGCTTTCAGGCCGTTCGCACCTTGCTTCGGAACGCTCAGGTCGAGGGCCATTCCTGCCCCGAGCTAACGCAGCTGCTTGATCACTGTCAGATGCTAAAACCGCCCCGGCAGAGCGGAGGGGGCAACCCCCACCCGATCGACCGGAAGGATCTTCACAAACTACTGGCCAAAGCAGACACGGTCGATAGCGCCCTCATTCTGATAGGGCTCAACTGCGCAATGCTCGCAAAGGAGTTGTCCGCTCTCGACCAGGCGGACGTAGACCTCGACAAGGGCGTTGTCGCTACCCGTCGCCGCAAGAAGGGCCAGGTCGTCCGTGCTGCCGTCTTGTGGGAGCGCACCATCCAGGCCCTTCGTGAGTACCTTGAAGCCTTTCCACACGACACCGCTGCGCTCTTCATCGGTCGTACCATGCGGCGGTGGAAAGGGAAGACGATGCCAACAGGCGGCGGCGGACGGATGAGCGAGCACACCATCCGAAATCGATTCAAGCGGCTTCGCGAGAAGGCAGCTGTGGACGACAACGTGAAGTTCGAGGACCTGAGGGATGGCGCTCAGACGTCAGCCGTGGAGGGCGGGGCCGACCCGCTCCAAGCCGATGTCCTCCTCGGCCACCAAACCGGAATTCGGGATCGCTACCTTCAGCGTAATCCGTGGTACGTGAAGAACGCCTGCGAGGCCGTCGAGAAGACCTACTTCGGGCCCGAGGAAAAGACGGGAGAAGAAGACGACGGCAAAGCTTAGCCCCAACAACATCGCCTGGACGCAGCTCGTCAACCAGCTCGACTTCGGTCATCATCATGATTGGTGCGGTTGCCTTACTGAGGAGGATGTATCGGCGTCATGTCCCCCACCCCCTGGGGGTGCCTTGAAATCTGCATATGGAGATCCTACGAGCGGAGGGGATCATCCCCAAGCTGGCGCGACGTAGTGCCTCGTGGTCCGGGCCGGGT
>CAZOBD010000232.1:0-5092 GCA_964577665.1 uncultured Hyphomicrobiales bacterium | reverse complement strand
AACAGATGAAACATCCATGATTTAGGAAAACACCCAAGGGTATGATTATTCCAAGAAGGAACGAACCTTCCGAAGGTTAAAGTAGGGAACAGGCATGCCTGTTCCCTACAAAATAATCAGATGAAACCTCCATGATACAATAAAACACCTAAGGGAATGATTATTTTTGAGTTAGGGCAAAACAGAGTTTTGCACGATATGTACATTCCCAAATCGGAGTTTGGGAATGAGTTGCATAAATATATGAAAAATCAGATGGGTGCTAAATTAATGAATTCCCTCCCCATGGTGAGGGTTAGGGTGGGGTACAAGGAAAAAACAAACAGATGAAACAACCATGATTTGGAAAAATCACACAAGGAAATGATTATTTGAGGTTGCATAAAGAATGTCATTCCGGCTGGAGCGTAGCGGAATGCGTTGTATTGAGCGATAGTCGAAATGCCGGAATCTCAAGTATGAAGATCCTCTATCATGAGATTCCGCAACAAGTGCGGAATGACAAGATTCATTTTTCTTGAAGCTAAAAATAAAATATATGAATTTTCGCCTTTACTTTTGTTTTTGTCAATAAAAATTGGATAAAATATGCCTAAAACATTTGTTTCTAATAAAGATGAGTCGTTCCGCATGTTCGAGAACGATTTTATGGAGATCTTTACCAAGGTAAGATGGTATGTACCTCTGATTATATATGTACCAGTAGTGCTGTATTTCTTGGTATCAGCTCTTTTTTTCAAGGAAATCGGCATTTTTAGTATTGCAGGACTTTATATAGGCGGTTTTGTTTTCTGGACCCTGACGGAATATTTCCTGCACCGCTTTCTTTTTCATTTTCATCCGAAAAGCGAATTCGGAAAAAAGATACATTTTATGTTTCACGGGGTACATCATGACTATCCGCAGGATTCAAACCGTCTTGTAATGCCTCCGATAGTAAGTCTTACCCTTGCGGTTATTTTCTACTTTCTTTTCAATGCTGTTTTCGGATGGTTTCTTGACCCGTTCTTTGCCGGATTCGTAACAGGTTATCTTTTTTATGACATTATCCATTATTCAATTCATCATTTTAACATACGGAACAAGTTTTTGCTGAAAGTAAAGGCGCATCACATGAAGCATCATTACGTAGAACCCGATTTAGGCTTCGGTGTAAGCTCTCATTATTGGGATTATATGTTCGGCACACAGTTTAAAAAATAAAAAGAACTTAGAAACCTGAATATTACAGCGAGAGTGAAGATACTCAATAATTTACTTTGGTTAAAAACCTATTTTTTTTTAGCTTTGTATGATAAAATAGTAGATAATATTTGATTTTTTAATTTACAGGAAAACATTATGAAAATTCACGAGTATCAGGCAAAAGAACTTCTGGCAAAGTACAATGTACCGGTGCTGAAAAACCGCGTTGTTTTTAATCCCGAAGATGCAGGCAGAATCGCCTTTGACGAATTTGAAAGCCAGGGATCATCAGTGATAGTAATAAAAGCTCAGGTGCACGCCGGTGGCAGAGGCAAGGGGTTTATCCATGACATTAACACCGGTGAGAAAGTAAAAGCGGGAAATAAGGAAGTACGTGGTGTTAATCTAATCACCAACGGCAACCTTGCCGATAAGGCATATAAATATGCAAAAGCCATGCTCGGAAACAAACTTGTTACTATTCAGACGGGCGAAACCGGCAGTGTTGTTAACCGCATTATGATAGAAGACGGCGTAGCCATTGCCAAAGAATTTTACGCCGGCATCGTACTTGACAGAGGCACCGGCAGAAATACCGTAATGGTATCCACCGAAGGAGGAGTTGAAATCGAAAAAGTAGCTGCCGAAACTCCCGAAAAAATATTGAAGGAAACAGTCAATCCCGCTCTGGGATTTCAAGGTTATCAGGCAAGAAGGCTCGGATTCAGACTCGGACTGGAAGGCAGCGCTCTGAAAAGCTTTGTGCCTTTTATCATTAACCTCGTAAAAGCTTATGAGGCGCTTGACTGCTCGCTTCTCGAGATTAATCCTCTGGTACTCACAAAGGACGGCGAGATGATAGCCCTCGATGCTAAAATGAATTTTGACGACAATGCCATGTTCCGCCACAAAGATTATTCAGAGCTTCGAGACATTAGCGAAGAAGCGCCGCTCGAAGTAGAAGCCTCGAAATATGATTTAAATTATATTAAGCTCGACGGTAATGTCGGCTGTATGGTAAACGGCGCCGGTCTTGCCATGTCCACTATGGACCTTATCCAACTGTCCGGCGGAAGTCCCGCAAACTTTCTCGACGTCGGCGGCGGAGCAAATCCTGACAGAATAGCCAATGCCTTCCGCATTATGATGAGCGATCCTAACGTCAAAGCCGTTCTGATAAACATTTTCGGAGGTATTGTCCGCTGCGACAAAGTAGCCGACGGGATAGTCCAGGCTCTGAATACGGTTGAAGTCAATATGCCGGTAATAGTTCGCCTCGACGGTACAAATGCAAAAGAAGGAGAAGAGACCCTCCGCGCATCCGGCTTGGAATTCAAAGTGGCTACCACTTTTAAAGAAGCAGCCGAAAAAGTTACCGAAGTAGTCGGATAAGATAATCATTTCACTATTTTCATTTTAAAATTACTGCCCGGTATGAAAATATGCCGGGCTTTTTTTTTATCTCAATCATAAATATCTTTTATATTTGAAAATTATTTAGTAAACTGGGTAATCTTTGCTGTAATTATATGGGAAGAATTATGAAAAGACGAATTTTGCTAATCACTGTCGTATTTATCTTATCTACTGCATGCCTTATTTCTTCGGATAATTTCTTCATAGTCCTATCATCAATAAATACTACAGAATATAAAGATTCAGATGGGTGGAAAAATATTCATGCAGGAGATACCCTGCCGGAAAAAAGCATTGTCAAAATAGGAGAAGATTCCTATTTAAGCCTTGTTTATTCTACGGGAAACACGCTTGAGATAAACAAAAAAGGGGTTTATCCGCTTGAAAATTACCTGCAAAAGCTTTTAAGTCCCAAAGCTCCAATTATAGTTGAAATAGTGGATTATCTCATAAAAGAG
Source organism: uncultured Hyphomicrobiales bacterium (assembly GCA_964577665.1). Taxonomy (GTDB): domain Bacteria; phylum Bacteroidota; class Ignavibacteria; order Kapaibacteriales; family UBA2268; genus CAYVTD01. The sequence continues at coordinate 2,033 of CAZOBD010000232.1, read as the reverse complement.
ATTGGAATGTCAAAGGATATTATCAAGACCAAAGAACTCAGCACAGGTGAACAAAAGCTTAGCGTAGAAAGAACAGTGAAGTTTAAAATAGGGGAAACCCCTAGGCAGATTAAACTCCGCCTCCCCTACAAAACCGATATAATCGGCAGTGAAATTGAACTAAGCTGGAATTCTGCGGATGTTTCCGAATATGAGGTGCATATCAGCCTGCTTTTCAAGGATATATTTACAAAAGTAGTTACTGATAATACTTTTATGCTTAAGCGCAGAGAAGCGGGATTAAAAGACAATGAATATTATTTTTGTTATGTAGCTTCCAAAGAAAACCCTGAAATAAAATCGGAGGAAGTCTGTATCCGTTTCCTTTCTGAGGAAGATGAAGACAAAATTAAGGAGCAGCTCGATAATCTTACCGTGAATATAGATGAAACTTCTGCACTGGGAAAAATAATAATTGCTTCTTTCTATGAAAGGAATAACCTAATCATGGACGCTGATAAACTCTATCGCGAAGCAATAGCAATCGAACCAGCATCTGCCGAATACTATTATCTATACCTTAAGTTTCAAAAAAGAAACGGTATTAGAGATATTTAAACGAATTGATATGATGATAAAACATCCATGATTTGGGAAATCGCTCAAAGGGATGATTATTTAGGCAAGATGTCCAACATCTGACAGATGTTGGACATCTGAAACGGAAGTGAAAATATAAACAGAAAATTATAAATCGTCGGAATATTCAGCTACATCTGCAATTTTTCTGTATCCAATGAATCCCCGCTCTTTTCTATCAAGAACTTTTATAACCGAAGCATAAATCTCTTTCCAGGTGAGACCGAAATAACCCATTAGTTCCTCTGGTTCTCCGCTTTCACCGAATGTATCTTTCACACCTACGAATTCAATAGGGGCAGGAGCGTTTTTTGCAAGAACCTCGGCAACTGCCGAGCCGAGTCCGCCGTGCACCTGATGCTCTTCAGCAGTAACAAATGCGCCGCATTCGGCAGATGCTTTTGTCAAAGTTTCCACATCTATAGGTTTAATCGTATGGCAGTTAATCACTCTCGCGGAGATGCCGTGCCGCTTTTGAAGTTCTTCGGCAGCCAGAATCGCTTCCCACACCAAAAGCCCGTTAGCGGCAATTGCCACATCTCTTCCTTCGCGAAAGACTTCTGCTTTTCCTAAGGTAAAAGGTGTTTCCTCCATGGTGAATCTTGCCACGGGAGACCTGCCAAACCTGATATAAGCAGGACCGTACATCTCACCCACGGCGGCAGTAGCTTTTTTTGCTTCCAAATAGTCACAGGGTACAACCAATGTCATATTCGGCAGAGTGCGTAAAATGGAACACTCCTCCAGAGATTGGTGAGTAGCTCCGTCCGGTCCTACCGTAATACCGGAGTGCCCCCCTCCTATTTTAACATTAGCATTATTGTAACATACCGATATTCTTAGCTGGTCTGTATTTCTGAAAGCCGCAAATGCGCTGTAGCTCGCAAAAAATGCTATTTTTCCCGAAAGCGCCAGACCTGCTGCAATTGTTGTCGCGTTTTGTTCTGCAATGCCAATAGAAAAAAAGCGGTCAGGATACTTCTCTTTGAAAAATGAAGTAAGCACTGATCCCGTAATGTCTCCCCCTAGCACTACTACGTTGTCATATTTCTCCCCCAGTTCCGCCAAAGCGTGTCCAAAACCGTGGCGTGTCGGTTTTTTACTCTGATATTCAAAATTCATTTTCATTCCGAGTTTTTTTATTAAACATCTTCTTAATTCTCAATTTCATCTGGATATTTTAAGCCCCACCCTAACCCTCCCCAAAGAGAGGGAATTCAATGATCTTGCTCCCTCCCCTTGGGGAGGGCCGGGGTGGGGTCTCTTCAGGTTTTTCATTTACATTACGTTTTTTAAATATTTCGCATCTCATTCCCAAACTCCGATTTGGGAATGTGGTTTTCTTTCAAAACTCTGTTTTGCTTCAGATGTCCAACATCTGCCAGATGTTGGACATCTTTTTCCTATTACTGCCG
>CAZOBD010000231.1:0-5093 GCA_964577665.1 uncultured Hyphomicrobiales bacterium | reverse complement strand
CGAGCTTCAGTTCAACGGAATTGGACCGGACAAGGGAAAAATCCTTGTTACCGGAGCAAGCGGCGGCGTGGGAAGCCTCGCCTGCGGGATGCTTGCAGGAATCGGTTACAAAGTAGATGCTGCCTCAAGTAAAACCGGCGATAAGGATTTCTGGGGGAAACTGGGTGTATCCAATGTAATTCCGAGAGAAGAAGTTTTTGACAAAAGCGGCAAGCCAATGCTCGCGGGAAGGTGGACGGGAGCCGTTGAATGCGTCGGCGGTAATACTCTTTCCACCGTAATCCGCTCTATTAAGCAGCACGGCACGGTCTGCTGTCTCGGCAACGTGGAAGACGATAAATTTTCTGTTTCGGTATATCCTTTTATACTGCGCGGTGTTAATTTAGTCGGTATAGATTCTGCAGAAACAGATATGATAAAACGGGTGCAGGTATGGGAGAAAATTGCAAATTACTGGAAACTCGAAAATCCGGAATTTTTAGTAAAGGAAGTATCATTAAATGATTTGGAACCTGAAATTGATTTGATTCTGAAAGGGAAGCAGAAGGGGAAGGTCTTAATAAATCTTAAGTAATAAAGTATTGAAAGGGAAACATGGACATCAAAGAATTTAAGGAGCGCGCGGGAGATATGCTGGAATGGATTGGGAAATACTATACCGGCATTGAAAATTATCCGGTGCAGGCACAGGTAAAACCCCGCGAAATTTTTAACAAACTGCCAGGGCAGGCGCCGGAAAAACCGGAAGATTTCAAGGACATTTTCAAAGATTTCAACGAAATAATAATGTCGGGCATGACCCACTGGCAGCATCCCAAATTTATGGGATATTTCCCCGCTAATACCAGTTTTCCTTCACTGCTCGGCGAAATGCTTATGTCTGCCATGGGTGCGCAGTGCATGAGCTGGGCAACCTCTCCCGCCGCTGCTGAACTCGAAGAAGCCGTTCTCAACTGGCTGAAAAAGATGCTGGGCATTCCCGATGAGTTCCACGGCGTTATTCAGGATACTGCTTCCACGTCAACCCTTGCTTCGGTGCTTACTGCAAGAGAAGTCTTTTCAAACTATCAGATTAATCTCCGCGAATCAATACAAAAACTGCGCTACCGGGCATATACTTCCGAACAGGCGCACTCCTCGGTTGAAAAAGCGGTTAAAATTTCAGGAATAGGCAGTGTGAACCTTCGCAAAATTGCCGTGAACGAACGCTTTGAAATGGACGCAGAATTGCTTGAAAGAAGAATTCGCAACGATTTGGTCAACAATAATAAGCCCCTTTTTACTGCGGCAACTGTCGGCACAACTGGTACTACATCCGTTGATCCTCTGAAAGACATAGCCGAAATCTGCAAAAAATACCGCTGCTGGCTCCATGTTGACGCGGCTTATGCAGGTTCAGCGCTTGTGATTCCCGAAATGCGAAAATACATTAAAGGAATTGAGGATGCAGACACTTTTGTAGTGAACCCGCACAAATGGATGTTTACGAATTTCGACTGCTCTGCATATTTCGTAAAAGACAAGGATGCCTTGATAAAAACTCTCGGAATGGACCCAGAGTATTTAAAAACGAGATTCGATTCGGAAAAAATAAATAATTACCGCGACTGGGGAGTGCCCCTCGGCAGGCGTTTCAGGGCGCTGAAGCTGTGGTTTGTTCTGCGGAGTTTCGGAGTGGAAGGAATACGAAATAAAATAAAAGAGCATATCAGAATTGCCGCTATTTTCAAAGAGAAAATCGAAAATGCAGACGATTTCGAGCTGATGGCTCCCGTGCCTTTTAACTGCGTGTGCTTCAGATTTAATCCCGGGAACGTAAAAGAATATGACGAGATAAATATTCTGAACGAAAAACTCCTAAAAAATCTGAATTCTACCGGGAAAATCTTCCTTTCGCATACAAAGCTCAATAATAAATTCGTAATCAGGCTCGTTTCGGGACAGACAAACGTGGAAGAAAAGCATGTTCTCGAAGCATGGGATTTGATCAGAGAAGAAGCAGATAAACTGAAGAAATAAATATTCAAATGATAATCTCTGCAAGCAGGCGCACGGACTTACCGGCTTATTTTTCGGATTGGTTTTTCAAAAGATTAAAGGCGGGATACTGCCTCGTGCCGAATCCTTTTAATCCAAAACAGATTTCAAAGATTGAACTTACTCCGAAAACCATCGACGGTATTGTTTTTTGGACAAGAAACCCCGCGCCTATGCTCGGCAGACTGCACATTCTCGATGAAATGCACCTGCCGTATTATTTCTTATTCACTTTAAACAATTATCCGAAGGTATTCGAGCCGAACCTGCCTCCGCTTGAAAGCAGCATGAGCAGTTTTCATAAGTTATTTAATATTATAGGGAAAGAAAGACTTTTGTGGCGGTACGACCCACTCATTTTAACAGGTGGTTTAGACGAAAAATTTCATATAAATAACTTCGCGGGGCTTTGCGAAAGGCTGGCGGGCAAAACCGCGAAAGTAATCACAAGCGTTGTTTCTCCTTATAGAAAAACCCTGCGCAGAATGAAAAAAGCAGAGCCGGATTTCTCGGTAGAAAATGCAGATTTTGAACTCTACATACCCATTTTAACGAACATGAAGGCTGCTGCAAAAAGCGCCGGAATGGATTTAACTGTCTGCTGTCCCGGAGAAAACTTTTTCCGTGCCGGAATCAAGCGGGCAAAATGCATAAATGAAGAAATATTTAACAAAGAATTCGGTCTGGAACTTAAATACAAAAAAGACAAATCGCAGCGCAGAACCTGCCTCTGCACGGAAAGCCGCGACATCGGCGTAAACAACACATGTCCTGCCGGATGCCGATACTGCTATGCCGTAATCAGCCAAAAAACTGCTGTTAAAAATTTCCGAAAACATGATAAAAACAAAGAAAGTTTAATTTAAAATTTTCAAATTAACTCCCGAAAGTACAAAAATGCTGCTAAGCTATGGCAAAATATTAGAATATAGGGATTTGAATGTTATTCCACATCAATCAAAAAAAACATTTTATATACAGGCATTGATGGGCAGGAGACTGTTTCGCCGCAGTCGCCGGATTTTTTTGATGGGCTGCTCTGTAAAAAAAGATGTCAGGCATTTTGCAGAAATGGATTCAGAATCAAGTTCGAAATGACAAACAATATATTAAATTTTGGTCTTCCGCTTCGCTCCATTAGTAATAACAGGCAGAATGGAAAGGCAGTATCCGCGCTTGAGAGGTGGAGTTCTTCTGCAATTTACTGATTCATTTAAGCTGTATCACACAAAGAATCGCCGCCGTCTCTGTGATAAACATAAGTATTGAGATAAGTTTTCATAATTTTAAAACCCGCATGATTTGCCCTGCGGAAAAAATCGACGTCATCACCGAACCGCATATCGCGAAAGCCGCCGATTTCCAAAGCTTTGCTTCTTTTTACGAAAAAAGTTCCGCCGACAATGCAGTCATTCAAATGGATTTTTCCGCCGGGAACATCTACATCGGGCACAAAGGGATTCCCTATTATCCTGCATCCTCCGTGAATCAGGTCTATGTCCTTTTTTTCCATAAGTATTTTTTTTCTTTCGGAAAGATGCTCCGGCAGAAATTCATCATCCGAGTCGAGAAAGGTAATGTAAATTCCTTCAGCCTCCGAAATACCCCTGTTTTTTGAAAAACCCGCGCCCCGGTTAGCATGATGGAAATACCTGAATTTCCTGCTACTGAGGTATTTTTTTATTTTTGAATTGGTATCATCGCTGCTGCCGTCGTCAACAATAATACACTCCCAGTCTTTTTCACTTTGAGCAATAAGGGAATCAATAGCTCTGCAGATGGTTTCCGCTCTGTTGTAAGCAGTTATAATTACGCTAAAAAAAGGCATCGGCATAGAAGCAGCTAAAATTTAATATTTTCTGATACGTTAATTTCATTGTAAATTTACGGAAAAATCGGAAAAAATGCGAATGGATTCTACTGAATTTTGGACTATATGCTCTTCAAACGGAATTGTACTCAGCAAAGCGCAGCTTGACAATATAGAACGCTACGCCAAAGAACTGATTTACTGGAACCAGAAGATAAATCTTATTTCCCGGCGCGATGAAGACAATGTTTTGGAAAGACATATACTTCACTCACTTACGGTTTTAAAAAACGTTGACTTAAAACAGAAAGCAGTGTGTTTAGATATAGGTACAGGCGGTGGACTTCCGGGCATTCCGCTTAAGATTGCACGCGAGGATTTGAGAATGCTTTTGATTGATTCCATCGCAAAAAAAGTAAAAACTACCCAGATGCTGGCTAAGCATACGGGACTTAGAAACATAGACGCCCGCCAGATACGGGCGGAGGAACTTGCACGGGATAAAGAGTTTATCGGGAAATTCGACTGCATAACGGCAAGAGCCGTTACGCATACATCAAGTATTATCGAATGGTCGAAAGCTATGCTGAAAAGAGAAGGAAAGATCGTTCTTCTAAAAGGAGGCGACCTGAAAAGTGAAATTTCTGATGCCGAAAAGCAACATACTGAGTTCAGTATCGTAGTTAAAGATATAGACTTTTTCGGAGTGGAAAGTTTTCAAAAAGATGAGAAAAAGATAGTGGTTTGTTCTTTTAAATAATTTGACTTGGGGATCTGCTTTAAATTAATCTTTTAAGCAAGATGTACCCTGCTTTTAAAGTGATTATTCGTAGATGGACTCCACTTTAAAAGTGGAGTCCATCTGAAACACCATCCCTTATTTTGAAAGAAAAGCACATTCCCAAATCGGAGTTTGGGAATGAGATGCGAATAGACCCCGCCCCTGCCCTCCCCAAGGGGAGGTAGTAAAACCGGTGAATTCCCTCCCCTTGGGGAGGGTTAGGATGGGGCTAAAATAAATGATTATTCGTAGATGGACTCCACTTTAAAAGTGGAGTCCATCTGAAACACCATCCCTTATTTTGAAAGAAAAGCACATTCCCAAATCGGAGTTTGGGAATGAGATGCGAATAGGATGAAAAAGATGTCCAACATCCGGCAGATGTTGGACATCTGAAGCCGAAAGGAAAGAATAAACAGATGAAACATACATGATAAGGGAAATCACCCAAGGGGATGATTATTT
>CAZOBD010000230.1:0-5102 GCA_964577665.1 uncultured Hyphomicrobiales bacterium | reverse complement strand
AAACTCCGATTTGGGAATGTACTTTTCTTTCAAAACTCTGTTTTGCATTAACTCACAAACAATCATCCCCTTGGGTGATATCCCCAAATCATGAATGTTTCATCTTTGTATTTTTATTTCCGTTTCAGATGTCCAACATCTGCCAGATGCTGGACATCTTTTTCCTCCTGATACGTCATTGCGAACTGCGCAGATGCGAAGCAATCTCCAGCCTTATGCAGTTTTCTTAGAGATTGCTTTGCCCGCAATGACTAAATTGGGTTTATAAAATATAATCCCAAATTTGCCAATAGAATTATTCATAACAAGAAATCCCATCTCCTGCCCTTCCCGAAGGGGAAGGTAGTATGAAAACCTCACAGACCGATTCTTTACAATTAATGCTAGGGCTGGTTCTTAACAAGGAAACTTTCGTATCTTATGACCGAAGCCGAGCCGAAAACTCCAATGGCCCCTTCCACTGAAGTCAGCAGGGGAACATATTCCGTGGAACCCTGCATATTGTTTGCCTGCATGAACCAGCGATAGTAATTATAATCGGGAGCATACAGCTCTATCTGCTGTTTTCCAAACCACTTAAAAGCCATCCAAACGGTGGGTGTTTCGGTATTTGCCATCATCACCCAGTTTTTTATTTCGTAATACTCCGAATCGTTATCGTTAAAAAGGCTGAAAGTGCGCCTGTTCATTTCATTTGTGGGAGGTTCGAGATATTTTCCGTATTCAAGAGTGTCAAGGCATTTCACAGAAAGCAGATATATCCCCAAAAAAGATGCTTCTTCCCAAGATATTTTCAGAGAATCCGCTCCGGGAAGATTTATTGTGTCTTTCGGAAAATATAGTATATCCTTTGGCTTAATTATCCAGTCGAACCTGCCGGGTGTGTATGTTCTGCCTGCTGCTTTGCTGCCGTCGGGAAATGTAACTTCAAGGTCATATACAGAATTAGGCTGAACGATGTGGCTGTCCGGATCCATGTAGCCGGGATTTTCGCCGTCTGCATAAACCAAGTCTATAGTTTCACCGCCGCTTTTCAGCTTTACCACTGCGTCTTTGATAGCGGCATTCTCATAAGAATATTTAATATCAATCGGCTGTGTTTCAATTATCCGCAAGCCCGTAACAGGTTCGTCAACCAGCAGAATGGCTTCGATATAATTATAAGGAGTGTATTCAGTGGGCGGCTCGTCTTCGCATGAAGAAAGCAAAAGTACAGCTATGCCGAGTAATATTATTAATAAATTTATATTTTTCATTTAACTATCTCCCTTTATTTAAAATTCTAATTCAAATGATACTGTAGGAATTATCGGCAGCAGAGTTACATCTTTTACTGTTGTTTCATATTCTTCTGTTTCGTAGTAGCGCATAAGTATATCCCTCCGCGAGTAAACATTGTATATGTCAATTATGATGTTGAAAGGCAGACTGAAAAGTGTTGTGTGGTACGTTGCATTAAGATTTAGCTGATGCGAAGGCGGCAGCCGCAGTCCGTATCTTTCCGTAGGGGTTACTACGCCGTGTCCGTAGTTTTCGCCCGGAAGCATTACCTGCATACGTGAATCTGCTCCCGTATAGGACTGTCCTGACTGGAAAGTAAAGCTGCCTCCTAAGGTCCAGCGGTCATTCAGGCTGTATTGCAGCACAACTTTTAAATCATGCCTTCTGTCGTACTTTGGTCTGAACTCTTTTCCTCCGTTTATGCTGTCAAACTGTGCATATACGAAGCCGAGTCCGTAGCCTATCCAGCCGGTTAAGTCGCCGATGCGCTTTTGCAGAAAGATTTCCGCGCCGTATGCCCTGCCGTCACCGTTGTAAAACACATCCGAAACTTTGTCGCCCTCGAATGAATACATATTTACTTCGCTTATGTTTTTTAAATTCTTGTAGTAAAAGTCAATGTTCAGCTCGTAATCTTCTATCGGCTTAGTTTCAAAAGCTATGATATAGTGGATTGCTTTGCTCGGAGGAACGCTGTTGTCTGTCGGCAGCCAGGTATCGAAAAGCGAGAAGTTTTCCTGTGCGGCGAGCCTTAAATATTGATGATACACCCCCCACGAAGCTTTTACAGCAAAGTTTTCCTGCATCTGCCACCTTGCGGACAGTCTCGGATCGAAGGTTGTTTCCTTGCTCTTGTCCCAATGACTTACGCGCAGACCTGCCTGACCTGAAATCAAATCGTTAAACTGGTAATTCGCCTGTCCGAATGTTTCATATATCCAGTCGTGAATCACTAAATTCATCTTCAGAGCTTCGTTGGTGCCTTCTTCCGATTCACCCCCGTCGCCCGTGAAGTCCTGCTGATAGTGAAATTTATAGTTCGTCGTAAGCAAGCCGTATTTTACCGTTAATTCATCATTGGCGAACCACTCGAAATTCATTTTCAAACTGTAATCATTTATAGAGTTCTCCAAAAAAGCTTCCCATCCCGAAAGTTCTTGGTCAAACCCGTTCTCATAGCGGCTTGCAGTAAAGTTCAGTGTGCCAAAGAGATTATCTCCGAAGATATGCGTCCATCTTGCCGCCAAAGCCCGGTTGCCCATATTCATGTTGAAGTCAAGTCCGCGCGATTCAAAGCCGAAATAATCACGGCTCATAAAGCCGCTTAAGAAAACTTTGTCGTCCGGACCTATATTCTGCGAGATTTTCGCGTTAAAGTCCCAGAATCCGAACGAAGGAAACGGATTTTCCTCGTCTTCCGGCATGGCTTTCAGGATTAAATCCAGATAAGAAGTCCTGCCCCCGGCAAACCAAGAGCCGTTTCCCACGGGACCTTCCGCCGACAGCTTCGACGTAATCATGCCCAAAGAGCCTAAGCCGTGAAATTCCTTCTGGTTGCCGTCTTTCTGCGTCAGGTTCAGCACTGCCGACAGCCTTCCCCCGTATTCCGCCGGGTAGCCGCCTTTAATCAGCTCGACATCCTTTATAGCCTCGCTGTTAAAAGACGAAAAGAACCCGAACAAATGCGAAGGATTATACACCGTCGAGCCATCCAGCAAAATCAAATTCTGATCCGGCGAGCCGCCCCGGATATACAAGCCGCTCGACACCTGAGAAGACGTCAGCACACCGGGAAGCATCTGAATTGTACGGAAAACATCCGACTCCCCGCCTATCCTGATCTGCTTTACCTGCTCAATCGGCACGTTCACGCGGCTGACCGTTATCTGCCTTTTTTCTTCGAGGCGCTCTGCCGTTACGGACACCTCTTCCGCCATAAATGCCTTAGTTTTCAGAGAGAAATTCTTCCTAATCGATTCGCCGGCGCTCAGCTTTATTTTCTCCTCAATCGTCTCAAAGCCGATGGAACTCACCTTCATCGTGTATTCGCCCGGCTTTATGCCCGTAACCGTATAAAATCCGCTCTTGTTCGTGTAGGCACCTTTCGCGGTTCCCTTCAGAAAAACCGTTGCGCCGATGATTGTTTCGCCGTTTGACGCATCTTTTACGAAGCCGTTCACTGCCGCCTCGCCGTCGCCCAGAGCCGCTGCGCTCACATAAGCGCTCATAGCAATCATCAGTAAAATAATAAACTTAGACAATACCTTCATTCAAACATCCCCTATAATTTTTAATATAAACAACTAAATTTTTTCTGCTTCAAATGTATATTAAAGCGTTTCAAAATTTCATTTATTACCGTTTAATCAACATAAAATGCTGAAAAAAGTCAAATATGCCAACTTTAACGCCGAGAAATCTATACGATATAAAATCGAACTTGTTACACATACTTTCGCAAGCCATATTTCCATACAATATTACGGTATAAACAAGTTCATCAATCCAGGCTGCTCTTCTTTTCAAATTTTAAAGGTTTTAACCCAGCTTGCACGCTGGATCTGCTAAATCCCTGCTATTATGGCAGCGGGCGGTCTGGCATAGGGCACTACAAATTTTGTTCGAGCAAGAGGCATTGATGACATGTTCAGCGCACGGTAATTTGTCATTGCCTCATTAGTCGGATGTGTGCATGTCCTTATTGTTACAGTTTTGTTATCCTTAATCTTTTAGTGTTTTTACCTACGGTAGTTAGAGAGCAGATAATACTGCTTGAAGCTTTTTCCGCTTTTGGAATTCTATTAATGAGTTTCTCTAATAAACATAGAACAAATAAAAAATAAACAATCACAATCCAAATATAAATCAATACCATACCACATTACGCTTTTTACGATAATCGCTTTCATATTTATCAATGACTTAGGGCGACAAAAAAATATAAAATTACATGAATAAGTTGTTTTTAGACTATTAGCGTGCAAGTTGAGTTAAACAGCATCAAACTGCCAAAGCGAAGGATAAGTACGCCCAGGCCAGGCTTAAGTGGAATAATTTAAAAGGATATTACTAAATATCATCAAAATTGCCAACAAATGAGGTGATTTTTATACAGATTGTCTGCACGAATTTCTTAGTTTTGCCTAATAACACGAAAATCTGCTCGTTTTATGTCAGACATTATATAATATACTATAATGTATAATGTTTAAATCCATTGGTATTCAATAATAATTTATTAAATTACAAAACAAAGTATTATTCATTTTATCAATATTTTATCCTATGTTAAAAATTCATTCTATTCTTCTATTAGCCTCATTGTTATTTGTTTCTTATAATGGCCTGCTATGCAAAAAAACAAATAACGAAGTAATCCTTAACAGCTCCATTAAATTTAATAACTTGCAAAACAGTGACACGCTCTGCCCGGGAAGCGTTTTCACAATAGAATGGGAGGGAGTGGATCCCGGCGACACCGTGAAAATAGAGTACAGCACCAACGGAGGCACGGATTGGCTTATGATTACCGATACCGCCACAGGCTTAAGCTATGACTGGACTGTGCCTAACACGCCGAGTAAAAACTGTAAGGCAAAGGTTACTATTGATGTGGATGATATAATTGCCGACACAGTTAAAATCTGCGATCAGGTGTGGACAACCAGAAATCTGGATGTTACACATTACAGAAATGGAGATTCGATTCCTGAAGTTACTAATTGGAATACATGGAATAATTTAACAACAGGAGCTTGGTGTTATTACAACAACGACCCGGTAAACGGAGAAATTTATGGCAAAATTTATAACTGGTATGC
>CAZOBD010000229.1:0-5102 GCA_964577665.1 uncultured Hyphomicrobiales bacterium | reverse complement strand
ATTCCCTCCCTTTGGGGAGGGTTAGGGTGGGGCTTAAAATAAACAGATGAAACGTTCATGATTTTTGAAAATCACTCAAGAGAATGATTATTTGAAAAACTGAATTTCGTCATTGCGAGCAGCGCGAAGCAATCTCTTGAAATCTGTCTAAGGTTGGAGATTGCTTCGTCGCTTCGCTCCTCGCAATGACCTAACAAGGGTAAAAAAGATGTCCAACATCTGGCAGATGTTGGACATCTGAAGCAGAAAGTAATAATAAACAGATGAAATATCAAAACTTTAAGGATACTCCGCAAGTTCTTTTGCAGTTTCAAAAGCTGTTTCGCTTATTTCTTCCCCGCTGATAAGTTTTGCCACTTCGTTGATTTTATCATTGCCCTTATAAGTAAATGCTTCAATAAAAGTATTACCCTCAGCAGTTCTTTTTCTGACCGAAACATGTATATCGGAAAGGGCAGCTATCTGAGGCAGATGCGTAACTGCTATTATCTGATGATTTTGAGCAAGCTCTTTCATCGCTATGCCGACTTTCCTGCCTATTCTGCCGCTTATGCCGCTGTCTATTTCGTCAAAAACCAGCATAGGAAGGCGGTCTGAACTTGCTGCAATGGTTTTAACGGCAAGCATAACACGGGAGATTTCTCCGCCTGACGCAATGTCTCTTATAGGGCGGGGGGGCTCGCCTGCGTTTGTGGAAATCAGAAATTCCACAAAATCAATGCCGCGGGGATTAGCTTCAAAAAAATCACCCTCTGTTTCTGCCGTAACTTTTCCAGCGGCATTATCAACTGCTTTTCTGCGGCTTATTAAGACCTCAAATCTTGCATCATCAATCCCCAATTCTTTCAAGATCCCCGGAACAAGTTCTGACATATTTTTTGCGGCTGTTTTTCTTTTTTTTGATAAAACTGAAGCTATTGCACCAAGTGATGACTGTTTTTCTCTGATTTCTCTTTTCAAACGAATAATCTCATCATCATATTGATCTACAAAAGAGAGTTCATCTTCGAGTTTTTTCTTTTTTGAGAAGATGTTTTCAAAACTTCCGTATTTTTTTACCAGTCCATTTATCTTTGTTATTCTTTCGCGTATTTCTTCAAGTCTATGAGGATCGAAATTAATATTTTCTTTGTAGGCGCCTGTAAATACGGCAATTTCTTTCACAGTAACCGCCGCAGATTCTATTTCATCGAGATAGACAGAAAAACTTTTGTCTATTTCGGCAAGTCTTTCAAGTGATTTTTTTGCAGAAGCAAGTTTATCGTTTACGGAAAAATCGCCTTCGTACAGAAGTGAATAAACCTCTCCGGTGAGATGCACAAGTTCTTCGGAGTTTTCCCTGAGATTGATTTCTTCTACTAATTGCTGTTCTTCGTCAGGTTGAGGGTCGATTCTTTTAATTTCTCTGAGATCAAATCTCTGCCGCTCTGCTTTTATTTTTACAAACTCCTCTTTGGATACCAGTTCATCCAGTTCTTGCCTAAGCTGCTTCATCTCTGAATATTCTTTTTTATATATTCCCAAATCCTCAGCCGTGCCTGCTAATATATCAAGTATATCAATGTGATTCTCCTTTTTTAAAAGCTGCTGGTGCTCATGCTGTCCGTGAAAATCGACAAGCAGCGAACCTGCTTCTTTTAAAAAATTGTATTGAGCAGGGGTATCGTTTACAAAACTGCGTGATGAGCCTTTAGCTAGTATTTCCCTTCGGATTACAATATCCTGTTCATCTGCATCGTAGTCATTTTCTTTCAGAAAGCCGTAAATGGGATGATTATCAGAAAATCGGAACACAGCTTCAATAACAGCTTTTTTTTCTCCTCTTCTGACGTAATCGGGAGATGCTTTTTCGCCGAGCAGCATCATCAGGGCATCCACTATCACCGATTTCCCGGCGCCTGTTTCTCCAGTAAGGACATTTAAGCCTTTATCGAATTTCAATTCTATGAAGGAAATAAGCGCGAATTTTTTTATTTTAAGATATTTAAGCATAAACAGCTTTCGTTCAAAATATAGAATATAAGTACTTGAAACTAATATTTGAATGCAAACTAAAAATCTAAAGAAATCCAAGAAAAGATGTTAAAAATGAGAATTACAGCAGAGAGTTAAACAACAAATGCCTAATCATTTCAGAGCATCTTTTCAATAAAAAATAAAAATAAGCAAAAAAGGGGAATATTCAAAACAAGTTTCGGGACGGCTGACCGGATGAATTTTCCTTGAATAGCCCCGGCTAATAATCCGGAGTTTATTATATGTTATTAAATGTTGTATAATATTAGCTTTAGACACAATTATAAATATTCTAAATAATTTGGCTAAAGTCGTTGGTGCTGAGTTTTAACAGATGAAACAATCAAGTAAATCGAAATTAATTCATATTTTTGAAATGAGAATAGTATATTATTAATGTTTTTATTACTTTTGAATTCAGGTTCTATATTCGATTTTTTAATTAAGAAAAAATGAATAATACTTATGAATAAAATTAAAATTGGTACCCGCTCCAGTCCTCTGGCGCTTTGGCAGACGGAATGGACTGCATCTAAGATAAAAGATGCTTTTCCTGATACGCATATAGAGATTATACACGTTAAGACAAAAGGAGATAAAATCTTAGACGTTGCCCTTTCAAAAATAGGGGGGAAGGGGCTTTTTACTAAAGAGCTGGAGAACGAACTTCTCGCAGGTAATATTGATCTCGCCGTACACAGCCTTAAGGATATGCCCACTGAACTGCCGCAGGGCTTAACTCTCGGCGCTATTACCGAACGCCACGATGCACGCGACGTACTTATATCAAAAAACAAGGGAGAGACATTTCAGACACTTAGGAAGAATGCAGTTATTGCAACCGGTTCTCTGCGTCGAAGGGCACAGCTTTTGAGCAAAAGACCTGACATTGAAACACCGGACCTTCGAGGAAACCTGCAGACCCGGCTAAAAAAGTTTGAAGATAACAACTGGGACGGCATTATCCTCGCTGCCGCAGGCGTTCAAAGGATGAATAAGCAGGATTATATCTCAAGCTATTTTGAGTTTGACGAGTGGCTTCCTGCTGTCGGGCAGGGAGCAATGGCTGTGGAAATAAGTGAAGAAAACAATGAAATCAAAGAGATTTTGAAGGCTGTTGTAAACCACCCTGAAACCGAAACCGTAACAAAAGCCGAACGCTCCATGCTGAAAGCTCTGGGCGGCGGCTGCCAGACTCCTATTGCATCAATTGCCGAAATGAAGCAGGGGAAAATATTTATTCGGGGACTTGTTGCCGCAGCCGACGGTTCGAAAGTCTTTCGAGCAGAGCTTTACGCCAGCGCCGGCAGTCCTGAAGAAACAGGCAGAGAAATTGCCGAAATGCTTTTAAAGCAGGGAGCTCAAGAGGTTTTAAAAGATATATTGTAGTAAAAATTACCACGCAATTCGCAGAAATACTCCTACAAAAAAATCACAAATTCTTCTATATTTTATTAGGAGAATTTTTTGTTTATTACAAATGTGAAGATTTGTATTTAGTATGAAAGGAGTTACATGAGAAGAAGCCCGGGCGGAGGACTGATATTATTTATTTCGGCACTCCTTTTGCTCGTTGCATCATGCAGCGAACCTTTAAAAATCGGTATCTCCAAAGGCAGCGGCTCAGAGCATTACGAACAGTATTCCAAATGGCTGAAATCCGTCGATCCTGAAATTGAAACCATAGATCTTTACAATGTTGAATTTCAAGAAGCAGAAGTACTTATAAAGGAATGTTCAGGACTTCTTCTCAGCGGAGGGCCTGATGTCCACCCGGCATTTTACGGGAAAGAGCATGACACGGCTCGATGTGAAATAGACTTCTACCGCGACACTCTCGAGTTTATGCTGATAGAATCTGCGAAAGAAATGGAACTGCCAATTCTTGCTATATGCCGCGGCGAACAGATTTTAAACACTGCTTACGGCGGCACCCTGATAGTTGACATCCCCGAAGACTTCGGCACAGATGTTGCTCATAGATGTGAAGATAAGTCTAATTGTTTTCACGAGATAGAGCTTCTTCCGGGTTCATTGCTGCAAAAGATTTCAGGCGTGAAAATCGGCAGGGTAAACAGTAATCATCATCAGGCTGTTGAAACTCTGGCGCTCGATTTTATCCCGACTGCCATGACATCCGACGGTTTGATAGAGGCTTATGAGTGGAAAGATACCGAAGGCAAGCCCTTTTTAATTGCCGTACAGTGGCACCCCGAAAGGCTTGAACCGGAAAATCCTTTGTCTAAACCCATTGCGGAGGAATTTTTGAAGGAAGCTGTTAAATACAAGGAAATGAAAAATCAGACTGCAACAAAATAAATACAAAATAATACAAATATGTGATAAACGTCTTAACAGTTTGTTGTTTAAATTATTGACGAATTTTAATCAGGTACTAATGTGCAATTAACGATAGAAAAAGAAAAAGCGTCTTTTATGAAACACTGGCCCGTACCTAACAGCTATTCAAAACAAATTCCCGAAAAGGGAGAACCGGGCAGTTTCTGGGAAGACCGCGACGACGACAGAAGGCATTGCGGAGTGGATATATACGCTCCCGAAGGCTCTAAGATAATCGCCATAGAAACAGGTGTGGTCATTGACACAGGCGTTTTTACCACCCTGGAAATGAATCCTTATTGGAATAAAACATACTATATAGTAATTAAAACAAAAGAAAAAGTGCTTTACAAATATGCCGAACTGCCGGAAATAAAAACCGAAATCGGCACCATGGTTCAAGCAGGTGATGTAATAGGCACTGTCGGTACGGTAATAAATCCGGAAAACATCGGACCTGAAACCCCTTTCTATATCCGCGAACTGATACATAAAGGCAATCCCAGCATGCTGCACCTGGAGCTTTACAAAGCGCCCGTTATGGAAGTAAGGCCCTACAAAGGCGGTAATTTTTACGGAAAAGAAAAACCCGCTTCATTGATAGACCCTACTTATTTTCTTAACGGCAGAATAAAACAGGAGCGCTCTCCTTTTCCCATTAGAAATTGAATTTTAATTTAATCTGTTTATTTTCCTGACTTCCGCACTTTTTGAAAAAAGCGAAAAAAAAGCTGGGGAACCGCATA
>CAZOBD010000228.1:0-5143 GCA_964577665.1 uncultured Hyphomicrobiales bacterium | reverse complement strand
GAGCTGTCATCTTTCTCCGCCCCTCCCTTTTAAAAAAGGGAGGGAGAAAAATACATATTTTTTCTGGAGCTGTCATCTTTCCCCGCCCCTCCCTTTTAAAAAAGGGAGGGAGAAAAATACACATTTTTTCCGGAGCTGTCATCTTTCCCCGACCCTCTTTTTTAAAAAAGGGAGGGAGAAAAGATAAAATATTTCCTCCTTGTTTATAAGAGGGTTAGGGGGATCTTCTTTTTAGTTCAACGGGCGAACACGCAGGTTCGCCCCTACATTTATCCCTTTTTTTGATATTTTCGGGTAATTTCAGCTCTTGGAGAGGAGAAGCAATACGTAAGGTTTCTTGAGCAAGTTCGCAATGGCTAAACGGTAGAAGAAAAATGATGTCCAACATCTGGCAGATGTTGGACATCTGAAACGGGCGCAACTACCTCAATACTCACTTATAAAAAAGGGATGATGATTATAAGCCCTATATATATAAGGGGGAAAGGAGGATGATAATTATTTTATTACTGCCAGTTTAAGAGTTTTGCTGTAATTTCCGTATTTTATTTCTGCAATATAGATACCCGGTGAAATTTTGTTGCCGGAAGCGGCTGTAAGGTCCCATTTTATTGTAAGTGTACCAGCGGATACATTATCATTGAAAAGCTCTTTTACAAGTCTTCCCGATGCATCATAAACAGAAACGGACAGCTCTCCAAAATTCTCAGTGGGCAGGGTCAGTTGTATAAAAGCATATTCAACAGCGGGATTTGGATAGCAGCTAACATTAAATCCATAATCATCAATGTCATCCACACCGGTAGCAGCTATACCTGCTATTGCGTCCTCTGATGCTCGGGATACGTTGTAATAAGTACCGCCGTTGCTTTCCTGCAGTTTGACAGAGCGAACCATGTAAAAATAATTTCCTTCGAGATGCGCTGTGTCCTGCCAGCTTGTTCCCTGTACCATACCGCCGGAAACTCGTTCATAAGGACCGTCATAATACTTTGAGCGGTAAACATAAAACCCGTCAACCTCTGCCGAAGGATCCTGCCAGCTTACAATAACGCCTTCACCGAATGGCTGTTTCAGGCTGATGTTTTGCGGCGGAGCAGAGTACCTGTCGCCCATATACATTTTCAGAGTTGGATCGCCCATAAGCGCAACATGAATCTGCTGATATCCGTAACATACAATCTGAGCCTGCGTACCGCTTAATACATAAGCATTAGGTGAGTACAGTTCTCCGGGCTTTGCATTCTGGGAAAGAACTGTGGAGTAGCCTATTGGTTCACCCATATTCATGTGATGAAAATACCATGGGGGTCTCCCTGCCCATGCGCAGGTCAGCGCAGAAGGTTCGGAAGCAAGGGGGGCGCGGAGAAAATTATCCTGGGAGTCCCAGTCTCCGAAGTAAGACCCGAAAAGAATCGTGAAAACCGATTTCACCTGTTTTTCAGAAAAATCTTTGGTAGCGCCTATGCCGCCGGCGCTTTTATAAGAGCCGCCGCCCGTTCCGTAAGACCACATGTAATTATCGGTTTTCAGAGTAGTGAAGAAGTCGATTTTTTCAACGTTATCCCCGCCGAAAAAAGCTCCTAAATTTCTCCATCCAGATGAGGCAAAAGCCTCGAGCATTTTTCGGGCGCCGAAGTTGTCATCTACCAGACCCCGCATTTCGTAGTCCATACTGCCTGTGCGGTAAGCATGGTTTTTGTCGAGATATTTTTTTATCAGGTCCATTTCGGAATCTTCAAACTGGGGCATGTTGTAAAAATCAATTCTTCCCACCGGAAATTCCACAAAACCTTTTGTGAAGCCTGAAACATCAAACTTTCCGTCACCGGGTACGTTGTGATTTGCTTCCCGTGAGGCAGATATATCGTTTATCTGTGTGTCAGTCCAGTTTATCTCAGACATACTGCCGTAGTAAAGGTCTGCGGGCCAAGCGCCGATATGGTTGCCGTGGGCATCGGGATTCAACCTGCCCGAGTAAGGCACGGCAACCCTTCCGAGAAGTAAGACGGTAATGTTTCTGCCCGGATTTTCGTTATATTCGTCAAGAATTATCTGTTTGTTATCTTTTACCTGTTCTCCGTCAAAATCTTCGCTTCTCGGCACAACATGCTTTTTTACGTTCCAGCCTTCACCGACGAGGTCTTTCACCAGACGGCTTACTTCAGAAGGAAGTGCGGCGTTAACCGTTTCGTCAACCAACAGCAGAAGAGTGCCTGGCAGGTCTTTTGCCGGCGCTTTTATTCCTGCGCTTGCATAGCCAAACCCATAAGCAGGCCTGGCGACCGTGGTATCTCCGCCGCCCTGCTTCTGCAAAATCATAGAACCGATTTGATCAGCAATTACCATGTATTCATATTCAACTCCTGCTTCAACTTCTGTATCAGTATAAGTATTTAGTGGCTCCTGAGCCGTAAAAACTGCAGGCATCTGCCATCTGTCCTGTTCTTTGGTTTTTCTGTAAACGCTGTATCCCCGGGCTATGTCCGTTCCTGTCCAGTTTAGCGTTATGGAAGGAGCCTGCTCATTCACTTCCACAGAAATCATAACTGCTAAGTCTCTTGAATCAATATAGCGGGGGTCGGGCTGTGAAAATGCCGATTGTGAGAGAATTATTATAAAAGAAAAAAACGTATAAGAAAAGAGTAGAGATTTTTTCATAGAACACCTTTTTATATTATTAAAAGAATTTGTTTCATATATGTCAACTGTTTATATTTGATCCCTCCCTTACAAGTAAGGGAGGGGGAAATTACCCTCTTGAGAGGGGATAAATTTTGATTTTCAGATGTCAGACACCTTCAAGGTGTCGGACATCTTGCTTAAATAATCATTCCCTTGTGTGATTTCCCAAATCATGGCTGTTTCATCTGTTTATTTTAAGCACCCCCCTAACCCTCCCCAAAGGGAGGGAATTCAACGACCTTGCTCCCTCCCCTTGGGGAGGGCTGGGGTGGGGTCTCTTCCGGTTATTCATTGCACTAGTTTTTTTTCTTCAATATATGGCAAATCTACCTAAAAACAATCATCCCCATGTGTGATTTCCCAAATCATGTTTATTTCATCTGTTTATTTTAAGCACCCCCCTAACCCTCCCCAAAGGGGGGGAATTCAACGACCTTGCTCCCTCCCCTTGGGGAGGGCTGGGGTGGGGTCTCTTCCGGTTATTCATTGCACTAGTTTTTTTTCTTCAATATATGGCAAATCTACCTAAAAACAATCATCCCCATGTGTGATTTCCCAAATCATGTTTATTTCATCTGTTTATATTTATCCTTCCGAAGGTTCATGCTTATATATATTTTCATTCCGCAATTGCCAAAGGAATCATTCACATGAGAAACACACACCTTAATCCAGTTTTGGGGAGGGTATGTCTCTTGATTTTCAGATGTCAAAAACTTTGAAAATGTCGGACATCTAATTGGCTGTAATATAAAAAGAAATTCTTAAATTTAATAATTTTAATAGTACATATAAAAAAATGTCCGGCTCTTTTCAAAAACCGGACATTAAATATTATTGAAATTAGTCAATTAATCTACCCAGATGCCGAAATTGAGCCAGATTTCCATTCTGCTGCTGCTCATTTCAGGCATATTGTCATCATCAAGTCCCTGATAGAAAATTTTACCGGGATAGCCGTCTTCTTTTTCTCCTTCGTCAAGAGATAGCATTCTGCCTTCGAGACGGATATATCCGTTTTCAACCGGTTTGTACTCAAATCCGACGGTAATGCCCATTCCGCTGGTATTTAAAGGTGTAGGAGACTCAATATTATAGATATTATCAGTATTGTCGAAATATGAAAACCTGCCTGTAATGCCGAACATTTGATTAGCCTGATAGCGTGCCTGCGCCGAAAAACCGAGGAGGCTTCCATCTGTCGGTTCGTTCTCGACATCCACTGTGCCGTCTTCCATTGATGCAAAATCTACCTGAACTTTCGCCGCAAAAGATGTCGAGGGATTCACAAAGAAAACAATATTATGCAGCATGTGCATTTTTGCATTTTCGGGTGGTCCCGGCACTTCGTTTCCAAAAATCCCTGCATAGGATACTCCAAAAACTTCTTTATCTCCTATATAGCCGAAATACCAGCCTAATGATTTGTTGGCATTATTATCTTCGTAAATACCGTTCCCGTTTAATATATGCAGTTGGGCAGTGAAATTGGGAGTGGCATTGTAGGCAAACCGGAGGCCGGCATGATAAAAGGGCTCGAAATAAGTTACCATTGAATGGGAAGTAAGCCAGTTGTCTTTCGGAAGCACTGATTCGCCGCCGATGTGAGTAAGAAAATATCCTGCATCGACCCAGAAGTTATTTAGTAGCTGAAAGCCGGCATAAGCTTCCTGCAGATTCGGGTAGGCGGCGTTGCCGTGCCACGCTGTAGTAACTAGACTGCCTTCCTGAAGCGTAACTTTGCCGTGAAAAAGCTCGCTTTCGGCAGAAACCGAAATCATTGCAATGTTTAGCCCAAATTGATCCTTGGAAGAATTCAGGAAAGTAAGCTGGCGAGACGAAGAATAGTACTCATCCATAAGCCTTGCGTCGTCTGTTGTGTAATATGCGTCGGCATAACCCGATACGCTCAATTCCGGCAGATTAAAGGCTGATGCGCCGGTATAAAGAAAAGTAATCCCTAAGAGGCTGAAGAGAAATGCAAAATTTTTCATAAGGCTCCTTCTTAATATTAAAAAAAAATAGAAATACAAGCTATTTATAAGCAATATAAAAAAAAATGACTTTAATTTGTTAATTATTTTTACGCATCAGTTGCCGGACATCTTTTTCTTCCTGTTTCGATTCCTCCCCAACCCTCCCTTACAGGTAAGGGAGGGAACAGTTCCTTTAATTATATGGGGGTATCGGGGATCTGTTCCCCCGGTTTTATCTGTTTATTTTTCATTTCCTTTTCAGAGATTGCTCTGATATTCATCCGATGACTTGAAGTCATCGGATGAATGATGATATTGACAGAGAACGCCGGAATTTAATGAAAAATATTATTTGCAATTTTGTAAAAAAAATTTTATATTTGAAGTTCGAAAAAAGAGGAGGATTCGCATAATTGGTATTGCAGCGGTCTTGAAAACCGCCGGGCGCAAGCCTGTGGGGGTTCGAGTCCCTCATCCTCCGC
>CAZOBD010000227.1:0-5164 GCA_964577665.1 uncultured Hyphomicrobiales bacterium | reverse complement strand
GATATATAATCTGGTCCATTATCAAATGGAAAAACAGTAAACAATTCTTTTTCTTCTTTATCAATCCCAATAAATCCAGGCTTATCTTTAAAAGACACTACTGCGTATGTCCTAAAAGTATCCGTAAAGCACATGAAATATTTTCCAATTGGTATCATTACATCACCATTCTTATCTACATATCCACAATTATCAGACGAATCATATTTTACAAACCAATCGTCATTCTGTCCAAATAGATTAGTTGAAATAAAAAGTCCGAAAATTATAATCCTAATTATCTGCATGTTGTGTGTTTTTTAGCATTGCAACCAACGTGTCTGGGGTAAGCGGAGTAATTCTTATTATTGTGTTTACCCCATGTTGTACGGAGTTCGCGGAGCGGACTCCCCGCTTACCCCAGACACGTTGTCCTGAATGAGCGGAGCGAATTCAGGACAACTCGTTTTTATACGCAATATACTATTTTTTTACGAATTATTCAAGAACCTTGCGTTTAGTTTTAAAAAAACGGATTATTAAGAATAAAAAAAATTGAACTGTTTCGTAAAGTACTCAAAATAAGGCACCGACATAAGGATAATTCAGGAAATACTCGGGCATAAAGACATCCGCACCACTCAGATATACACTCATATTTCATCGGCTAATATCTCTTCCGTCGGCAATCCTTTCGATTCTATATGACAAGGTGTAGATTTTCACTTTTTTCATACGAAAGCTTAAAGAAAATTATCTAATACTAAGAAGCCATATAAACAAGAAAAGACTACCCGCATTTATATTTATAAGCACTTATAAATCAAGTTATTACAGCTTGTTGTTTTTATCTGGCACATACTTTGCTATTGCTGAAAAGGAATAAGTTAAGTTATTTTTTTGCAATGGATTTATTTTTGAAATAAGAATAAAATTATTAACAAGTATTAATGAATTAAATAGAGATATGCGTAACAGCCAAGTTTCGTATTTCTTTATATATTAAGAAAAAACATAATGTTCACAAACATAAAAATTAAAAATAATTTATCAAAATTATTTGTTAAATTTGCTTTTGAAAAAAAGCGCATTACAGGCAAAAGAAATGAACAGAAGCAAACAGACAAAATCTCAGTTAATCGAAGAGATTGAAAGATTAGAACAAGAGAGAAAAGATTACGGGGCGCTCGAGCACAGATTAAGAGAAACTGAGGAAGCTTTGTATAAGAGCAAAGCGATGTTTCAGATAGTGATTGACAACATTCCGCAGTACATTTTCTGGAAGGATAGAAATCACATTTATCAGGGATGCAACCGACTCTTTGCCGAAGGAGCGGGAGTAGGCACGCCGAGCAATATCGCAGGGAAAACGGATTATGATCTTGCTTGGACTAAGGAAGAAGCTGACTTTTACCGCAATGTTGACAGGCAGGTAATGGACAGCAACAAGCCGGAATTAAATTTCGTCGAAACTCAAAAGCAGTCTGACGGAAAAGAGCTTATCATTAATACAAACAAAATGCCTCTCACTGACAAGCAGGGAAATGTAATCGGTATTCTCGGCACTTATGAAGACATAACGGATAAGAACCGCGCTGAGGAAGAGCTGAAAGAGTCTCAGAAGAAATACAAAATGCTTGTGGATCATTCTCTTGTAGGTATTTATATCACTCAGGATCATATACTGAAATTTTCAAATCAAAAGCTGGCAGAATTTTTCGGATATGACAGACCGGAAGAATTAATCGGAAGGCATATAAGGGAGATAGTCGATCCCGATTCTTGGGAAATGGTAGATAAAGAAGTGAGGATGAGGCAGACTCACCAAAAAGAAGCCAGCCGTTATGAATTCACGGGCATAAGAAAAGACGGAAGTAAAATATATTTGGAAGTACTCGGCATTTCCATAGAGATGGATGGAAATCCGGCTGTGCAGGGAACACTCATAGACATAACAGAGCGAAGAAAATTCGAGAATGCTCTGATGGAGAGCGAAGAAAAATTCAGACTGATATCCGATCAGTCTTTGATGACCATAATAATAATTCAGGACAGCAGGATAAAATATACCAACAGTGCTTTTGCAGATTTGCTCGAAGACAGTCTTGAATCCGTAAACAATTATACAGTCCGCGAAATATCAGATGCTCTGCATCCCGATGACCGAGATTTTGTTCTCGATCAGATGCAGAAAAAGGAAACCGGTGAAGACGGTACGATTCCTCATTATTCTTTTAGAATCATCACAAAAACCGGAAAGCAAAGATGGGTGGACCTTTATTCTAAAACAATATATTTTAACGGGAGAACCGCCGACCTTGCTACTATGATTGACATAAGCGATCGTGTGCAGGCTCAGCAGGAAATCAAGGCGCTCAACGAAGAACTCGAGCAGATTGTCATCGATCGTACCTCCCAGCTTCAGGAAGCTTTGGAAGAGTACCGCTATGAAAATTACGAGCGCAAAAGAACTCAGGACGAACTCTATATTGCAAAAGAAAGACTCGAAGAAAGCCTTATCAAAGAGAAGGAGCTTAACGAACTAAAATCGCGTTTTATTTCTATGGTTTCCCATGAATATCGTACACCCCTGACTGCTATCTATTCTACTACATATATCCTCGAAAAATATCTCCAGCTTAATAAAAAAGACGATATTTTAAAGCAGATAGACAAGATAAGACACAGCGTACAGGATATGACCAGACTCCTCGAGGATGTCCTTACAATAGGAAGAACAGAGTCAGACAATATGGACATTGAGCCAATGGAGCTCGACATAATTGAAGTATGCAAGGACGTCTTGGAAGAAAACCGCGTAATAGATAAAAGCGACCACAGGTTCACTTTGATGTCAGACAGCAACTCTCTTTTGATGAGAACGGACAGAACCCATATTTATCATATTCTCAGCAACTTAGTTTCCAATGCCGCCAAATACTCTCCCAAAAATTCTGAAGTAAAGCTCATTGTGATGGACGAAATAGAAAATGTAACAATAAAAGTCATCGACGCCGGCATTGGTATCCCCGAAAAAGAAATCGGCAAAGTATTCGAACCGTTTTACAGATTACAGAATGTCGGCACGATACCGGGCACCGGTCTCGGGCTTTCTATCGTAAAAAAGTGCGTTGACAATCTGAGAGGAGAAATCACTTTTTCCAGTAAGATAAACAAGGGTAGTACTTTTAAGATTATACTGCCCAAAAATTATGTTAAATTGGACAAGAAATAACTATAACGCCTGTGCTAAATGAATTTTTTGAAAAAAATATTTTCAAAAAAAAGAAAACAACCGGAAAAAGCAGACTGGCTTGCCGCAGGCCTCGGCAATCCCGGCAGAAAATATGAAAATACACGCCATAATATCGGCTGGATGTGTGCCCTTGAGACAGCACGAAGATATAATGCTCCCATCCGTTCTGAAAGTACAATATATCATCACACCCATTTTAACATTGAAGACAATACGGTTTTTCTTGCAATACCTACTACGTATATGAATAAATCCGGCGAAGCAGTCTGCAAAATTGCAGCAGAATACTCCATTCCCCCTGAAAAAATCATTATAATCTTCGATGAAATTAACTTTCCGCCCGGAAAACTTCATCTTAAATTTGGCGGCAGCAGCGGCGGGCACAACGGAGTACAGTCCGTAATAAATGATCTGGGTAGTTCTGATTTTTACCGCCTGCGCTGCGGCATAGGCAAAGACTTTCCTCCGGGAGGTATGGTGGACTATGTTCTCTCCCCGTTTGGAAAAGACGAAATGCCGGAAGCTGCAAAAATGATAAATAGATGTCCTGACTGCATCGAAATTCTTATACGCAGCGGCAAAAGGCGTGCAATGACCGAAATTAATTCAGGCAGGCTGTGGGATTAGCCGGTTTTGATAAAATAATTTTCTCGGGAAATCTTTAAAGTCTCATAGTTGTATATGCAATTATTATATTTTATTAATTATTTTGACAGGTGAACGAATGGGATGTTATGTTACTAAAGAAAATCTGGCAGAGAAAACTGAACTGTGGCTGGGAAAAATTGCTCCTTTTAACACTCATAAAATGAAGCTTGATGTAGAAAACAGCTGTCTGATGGTAATCGATATGCAGAATTTTTTCCTGAATCCTTCTTCTCCAACTTTTACATGCGGGGGAACAGCTGTTTTGGAAAATATTCAAAAGACCGTCTCTGCTTTCAGAGAAGCCGGCAGACCTGTTATTTTTACGCGGCATGTCCACCACGGCAGTAAAATTGATGCCGGAATAATGGAATGGTGGTGGGAAGGCATGTGTATCGAGGGCAGTCCTGAAAGCGAAGTAATTGATGAACTTAAGCCGCTGCCCGGCGAAAAGCAGATACTCAAACACAGATATTCATCTTTTTACAATACCGACCTTGAAACGATTTTAAGAGTGCAGGGAATCAAAGACATTGTAATAAACGGCATTATGACCAATATGTGCTGTGAATCTACCGCCAGGGGCGCTTATTACAGAGATTACAGAGTGTTCTTTCCGGCGGATGCAACCGGTTCGGTTACCGAGGAAATGCATCTGGGCAGTCTTCTCAATCTGGGGTTCGGCTTTGCGTATATTTGTAAAACAGAAGAGGTATTATCAGCATTAAGCTAAGGATTAATAGTGATTCTATTCTGTTTATCATTTCTATTCTTTAAAGCAAATATGAAGAAAATATGAAATGATTTATGATTTTATCGTCAATTTTCCAAGGTATTATGAATACTTAGGAATTTAGATAAAACTAATATTTTTCTTATTCTTTTTGATATTTACGTCTGCCGGCTTATCCAACGATCTGCAAAATGCACGCGAACTTTTTAAAAAGCCTCCCAAGACAGCGATTACATTGACTGTTTATTAAATCTTATATTATATATGCTTTAGCCAAAAATATAATTAATTTGGCTAAAGCCTCAATGCTGATTTTCATACCCCCGACTTAAAAGTCGGGGCTATTAAAACTCTTATCTCCGTTCCATTACTCTCAAGAGTGGATATTCATCCATGAGATTATGCAACAAGTACGGAATAAAGGAAACTATAAGGAAAAAGATGTCCGACACTTTAGAAGTGTCGGACATCTGAATTTTTTTTGATTGAAAAACCTACTTCACTACCATCACCCGCTCGCTGAGGACATTCCACGGAGTTTTCAGGATGAT
>CAZOBD010000226.1:0-5261 GCA_964577665.1 uncultured Hyphomicrobiales bacterium | reverse complement strand
CCGGGCGACACACTCTGCCTGCCTTTAAATATAAAACATTTAGAAGGAAACAATCTTATTTCATTTGATTATGACGCATCCGTAAGCTTTGAAGCAGAAGGATTTTATCCGAAAGCGCCACATCAGGGGTTCATTCAAAATCAAAACAGAATAATTAACCTGAAAGGCGCTATAATCTTAAATCAAAATGAAGAAAAGACTATTGCCGACATCTGCGGCATGGCACTGCTCGGCACAAAAAAAGAATATCCTTTAATCATCGAAAAATTTGAAGTAAACGATACTAACATCACAGCAGAAAAGCAAGACGGTTTATTAGAAATAAGTGGCGTTTGTGCTCAACCTCTCCGCGGCGTTCAGAATTTTGAACAGACCAGTATGTTTATACAGCCTAACCCAGCAAAAGAGAGCCTGAATATAACTATCCAAAGTGAAGAAAAGGGCAGCTTTAAACTCAGCATATTCTCCGTAACCGGCATGGAAATTAAAGCTATGAACTGGTCAGCCGAAGAAAAGCACGATAAATCTTTCGATATAGATTTAAGCAAATACAACTCCGGCATTTATTTCATCATCCTGAAAGCGCCGTGGAATGTGTTAAGCGAGCGGGTGATGGTGGTGAAGTGAGTTTCGAAACAGAAAAGTATTCAGATGTCAGACACTTCTAAAGTGTCGGACATCTTTTTTACCGGGTTTGGTTTGATGAAGAAAATTAATTTTTTATTTTAAAAAAAAATCATTATATTATTACCAAATGGTACATAATAAGTTTTAATAAGGATGATTAAGCAAGGGCAAGCCTTATAAAGAGCATACAGGACGGAAAAAGAGGTATATGGAGCATGTTTCACTGTTGAGGGATGTGCGTCTTCGTCATATAAAACTTTTGTATAAAAAAGCACAGGCTTGACGAATCAAGCCTGCACGTCGATCGGGATACTACCGAGTTTAGCCACAACGTAGTTTCCCTGCTCCTAATATATTATTTATTTTTATTTATCAAAATTTAGGAGAAAATTAAATGAAAAAAATTATCAATGCCGCTATGGCATTTCTTTCAGTGTTATTCTTAGCTTTTGGAATATTTTCCGAAGCAGCTAAAGCAATTGATCCAGACTCTCTTTGTACACCTTGCGATTCCTGCGAAGAATTTCACAAACCATATTCAGGAAGTTATTCTTACTCACTGGATTCTTCCGGCCACGCTTTATGGGCTTATAATGATTCGATTGTAAGTACATGTTATTACGAAGTATATTTTAAAATTAGACGATGCTGGTGTCCTATTGAAAAAAAAGAGATTTTCATTGAGAAGATTGAAGTTGATTCTTCTTGCAGCAGTAGTATTGAGGATATATTAACAGATGCAATAAAACAATTAATAAGCAGAACACCAGATATTTTCTACGAACCGCTTTTATATCCTTGGGGAGGATGGAATGTATCTGTCATGTACAACAAATGCTGGCAGTGGGACAGTACTTTTATTGTTCCGTGCGAACATAACTCAGAATGCTGTAAAACAAGATATTGGGTAGGATTTGATTCAACAGGGTGTTTTATTACTGAAGTACAAAAAGATTCATTATCAGGACTACCCTGTTCGCCTATGTTGGACTGCTTTGATTATTGTGATGCTAATTTTCTTACAGAAGGACCAATCATAACAAGCACTTCAGAAGAGATATGCAATGACTCATGTCCGTCAATCCAGTGGAATGACGCTTCTGTATATTTTGAAAATTATGAAGGTCCTCCTGGAGATGATGAGTTTTATTTTGAAAAAGCATTTGTTAAGTTTTATGGAAATGATCATGTTACAGTATATGTTTCTACTAAAGAATGTAATGATAGAAAGTATATTAGAATTGAAAGAATACTATTAAATACGTCTATGCCCGGCATAACAGATTATGAATTTCTATATCGAGCAGTTGAAGGAGCGCTCTGGAGATCACACGGTTATTTTAAAGAGTACTTAAATGATGATAGTTTAGGACCAAAGCAATACATAGTTATTATGAGTTCATGCTGGGAAAGAATCAATGAACGATGGATTATTCCTTGTCCGGGATCTGAGTGTTGTTTTGTAGAATATGATGTTGAAATTGAAGAAGAGGACCCTATAGTCTTTCCACCGTACTACAGAAAAGAAGCTAGTTTTGATGAAGGACCAGATACACCTGATAGCTGTTCAGCACCATGCAGTTACCAATGTATGGCGCTTACTGAAGGTAATATTACGAGCGGGTATTTGAAAAGAACTACGAGAAAACATGAAGATTTAAAATTGGAAACCAATAGACTGATAAAAGATGTTGTAGTAAAACCTAATCCGACCGAAAGTTCGTTTAAAGTAGAACTTAATCCTGAAAATGAAGGAATATATAAAATTAGTGTTTACTCATTAGGAGGAACAAAATATTATACAAATTTCAGAAAAACAGACAGCAGTTTTTCATGGGTAATTGATACGAGAAGCTGGCCTGTCGGAACTTATTACATACAAATAACACAAAACGGCAGACAATATTATTCAGATAAAATTATTATCAATAGATAAGTGTTAATTGGGTGGAAAACTTATATAAGTTTTCCACCGACTTTGAAATGAAAGGATTGTATGATGAAAAATATTATAATAATCTTTGCTCTTATTATTCCTTCATCTGTGATAATTTCACAAAAAGAGGCATATAATTATATACTTGATTACGGAGATGGGCTGACTTTTAATACATGTGATAAAAGCGCGGAAAAGATTAAATTTCCGAAAACCAACAATACTGTACCTGCAGTTATATCTGACAGCCTTGGAAATATCAAGTTTTATATTCTCGGGAAAAGTATTTACAACCCCGACGGAGATTTAATGATTAATTCAGAAAATCTTTTTCAGGATGGCGACTCATTGTTTTCCGCTTTTAATTTAGATGATATTATTATTCTTCCAAAACCAGGTAATAGAGATATTTATTATGTATTCTATGTCAATTCCAGGCATGTTTTTTCTACGGCTTATTTAATAATAGATATGAATGCTGATAACGGAAAGGGAGAGGTCATATCAAAAAACAACTGGCTGTCTTCACAACAATATTTTGACGGCTGGTTAGAGCAATATGAATTTTTCTATCCTGTTAGGCACAGAAATAAAAAAGATATTTGGCTGTTTATCGTTCACGGTGTCAATGACTTTGATTTATGCTACGAGGTTTATCTTCTTAATGAAAATGGTATTCATCAAAAATACTCTAATTACGATTTCAATTTTGATTCTCATTCCATACATTTATATTATCAGGGAAATCTTAACAATTTAAATCCGCAAGGAAACATACTGTCCTTATTATATAAGGTTAGAAAAAAAGATTACGAGTCAGATAAATTAGCTTTTTTAACATTAGACACTGATTCCGGATTAATAACAGACAGAGTTAACACAGATTTAGGATATATTATTCATGGAGGCAGCTGCTGCTTTTCTCCCGATGGAACAAAATACTATTTATCTGATTATGTAAACTCAGGAGTTCCAGATTATTACGGTTTAATTTTACAATATGATTTATCAATTTTGGATTCTTTTTATATTCAGCAATCTCAAGAAATTATAGCTAAAAATTCATTGATATACAGCAGTATGTTCTTAAGTCCTTTTGGTCAAATATTTATTTCTACAAGAGAAGGAAGTAAAGAAGATTTTTATGTCATTGAAAAACCTAATTTAAAAGGTACGGATTGCAGTCTTACTAAAAATGAAACATTAGGACATTACCATATGTCAGTTATGTTCGATTATTACTCTAGCTTCTACCACGCATATCTTTACCACATAATAGCTTACGATATGCCAACGTGCAGGGGCGGTGATTTGAATTTCTACCTTTCGCCTTTTACTCCGAAATATATACGGGAAGGCTCCGGTACTTTTACCTGGACAGGACCTAACGGGTTTTTCTCTACTGAGAGAGAACCGGTGAAGCCAAATCTCGATTATAGCGATGAGGGCTGGTATAAAGTGGTATGCGAAACTGAAAATGAAACTATTATTGATTCGGCATTTATTCAGGTGGGGGACCCTGTTGATTCGCTTATAATTGAAAGAAGCAGCGTGCCGCCCTACTGCATGGGCGAAGAAATAGAACTTTCCGTGCCGGGTAACTTTAAAGAAGTTCTTTGGTCAACAGGCGATACCGTAAACACTATTTATGTCAAAGAAAGCGGAACTTACAGTGTGTATGTAGAAAAAGAAAACTGCTGCAATGCTTCGAAAGAAATTGAAATTATGTTTAATGAGAATCCAACACCTGAAATCGTAAACCTAACTCCTGATAGAAAATGCGAGGGCGACAGCATTATACTTTCATCATCGCTGATTTATTCGAAATACAACTGGTCAACCGGCGAAACAAGCCGAAGCATAAGCATTAGCAAAACAGGCAGATACACACT
Organism: uncultured Hyphomicrobiales bacterium; assembly: GCA_964577665.1. Lineage (GTDB taxonomy): Bacteria > Bacteroidota > Ignavibacteria > Kapaibacteriales > UBA2268 > CAYVTD01. The sequence continues at coordinate 806 of CAZOBD010000226.1, read as the reverse complement.
CAGCGCAACCGACAGCAACGGATGCACAGGTTCGGCAGAAATATACATAGACCTTTATGCAAATCCAAAAGTTAAGATAAATGCTTCCGGTTCGCTTACTTTCTGCGAAGGAAGCAGTGTCGTTTTAAATGCACAGGCACAGGACTGTCCCGGCTGTAAAATTCTATGGAGCAACGGTGAAACCTCCGCACAGATAATTGCTAATAAATCAGGGACTTACCGGGTGGAAGCAACAAACTCGGCAGGATGTAGCGACGCGGATTCAATAGAAGTGTATGTTTTTCCTAAACCCGATGCCGTAATCATCGCAAATTCAAACAGCTTTTGTAAAGGCTCAAGCGCTACTTTAACAGCCGAGCCGGAAGGGGTGACATATCTTTGGAACAATGGCGCAACAACAAGAGATATAGTTGTTTATGATGCGGGGGAATATAAAGTTACAGTTACAAATGAACACGGCTGTACTGATTCGGCAAGCATTTACATTGATGTTTACGATGCACCTCCGATTGAGATAAGCGGAAGCACGACATTCTGCTTAGGAGAAACAACTGTTTTAACGGCAGAAGGCAATTTTGTTAAATACCAGTGGTCAAACGGTGAAACAGCCAGAAGCATAACTGTAAATACGGCAGGAAGATACGGCGTTCAGGCGTGGGACGCTTCCGGCTGTACGGCGAAAGATTCGGTTGAAGTAACTGAAATTGATATGGAAATTCCTGACTTAAGCGATCATGACTTTGGAATGATAGAATGTGGAACTGAATTAACTCATATTATTGAATTTACAAATCAAAATGAATTTC
>CAZOBD010000225.1:147-5368 GCA_964577665.1 uncultured Hyphomicrobiales bacterium | reverse complement strand
GTCTCTTCCGGTTTACAATTTAATTTACTTTTTTTTATACGATCTGGCATATCTACCAAAAAAATTATCATCTCCTTAAGTGATTTACAAAATCATAATTGTTTCAAATTATTACTTTGCCTTCCTTACTTCCTTAGCCCCGAAAAGTTCAACTATTTCTCTTTCGACGGGGTGCATCGATTCAAGTTCTTTATTATCGGTATCCGGTTTTGAAACTGACGAATTTATTTGCAAATCCTTGTTTCTATCATTAATTTCTGTCAATTGAGCGTCCCCGGAGATTTCAGCAGATGTAGTTTGCAGCGGTGGCTCCGCAAAATCATCCTGAATCACTTTAATGCTTACATTGCCTTTATAGTGTTTACGGGCAAGATCTTCGATAGTTCTTCTAATATCTTTAAGCATATTATATCCGGAAAGCTCGCGGACTTTCAAAAGAATGCTGCCGGTATGAAAAACCGGCAGAATCTGAGCCTGCTTGAGCATGAAAAGGCCGCTTCCTCCGTTTGCATAGTTGTTGACAAAGTCTTCCCATCCGCTCATCAAGTCTTCTTCGGAAACAGTTTCTTTCTCATTGGTGGATGCTTTTTCTTCTTGCACTGATTCATCTGATTTTGTATAAGGAATATCCGGCTCGCCGGAGGACGGGGAAGATTCGGCAGCGTCATTGTCAGTAAGGATGTTTTTCAGCAGTTCAGAGTCTTTTTTTTCTTTTTTTCTATTGTCAGTTTCTTTTTTTTTGGAAGCCGCGCTATCGTCTAAAATTAAGTTTTTTTTTAAAGACCTTATTTCTTCTATAAGCTCTGCTATCTGTTTAGCCGAATCCATCGAAGCTATCTGAGTAAGTGTTGTTTCAAAGCGTATCTTCGGCTGTGAGGCAAAGCGCAGATTCTGCTCGGAGGTGCTGATAAGGTTCAACAAGCGGAGAATATCCTCTTTGGTGAATTGTTTTGCAGCCTGATCATATTTTTCCAGAAAAGCCGTGGATGTTTCAATCATATTGGTCTTGCCGGTTACTTTTACCGTCAGGAGATTTCTGAAATGCTCTAATATTCCCTGCATACATTCCATCAGGTCATATCCTTTTTCGCTTACTTCGCGGGTGATTTTGAGCATTTCTTGCAGATTTCCTTCATGGGCTGCTTCAGATACTCTGAAAAACAAGTCTTGATCAATAAGATGCAGCGCGTCTGCCATTTCGGAATATTTAATTTCCGAGCCGCAGAAGGCAGTTACCTGATCGAAAAGGCTCTGGGCGTCCCGCATAGAGCCGTCAGCTTTTTTTGCTATTGTAACAAGCGACTCCTCGTCAATGGTTATATCCTCTTTGCTGGCAATATAACCGAGATGCTGGATTATCAAATCCATCTCCATGCGGCGGAAGCCGAAACGCTGGCAGCGGCTGAGTATTGTAGCGGGCACTTTGTGCTGCTCGGTAGTGGCAAACACAAAAATAAGATGGGGCGGCGGCTCTTCAAGGGTTTTCAAAAGGGCATTGAAAGCAGCCGTCGAGAGCATGTGCACCTCGTCAATTATGTACATTTTGTACTTTCCGGAAGGTGCATAGCGGGCGCTCTCGCGGAGCTTGCGAACGTCATCCACACTGTTGTTTGAGGCTCCGTCGATTTCTATTACGTCCATCGAACTGCTTTTTAAAATGGATACGCAGGACTCGCATTCGTTACAGGGCTCGTAATCCTGAGGATTTGTGCAGTTCAAAGCTCTTGCCAGGATGCGGGCTGTGGTTGTTTTGCCGACGCCTCTCGGACCGCTGAAAAGATAAGCATGATGAATTCTTTTGAGACGAATTGCGTTTTTAAGTGTTAATGTAATATGGTCTTGTCCGACAACGTCTTTAAATTTTAGAGGACGCCATTTGCGGGCGGTTACCACAAATTCTTTGTTCTTTGCTAGTAAATCCATAAGTTTATTACTTTGATAATTTTTATTATTTTAAAAAAAATAAAGCTAATAAAAAAAATTCAGTTTTGAAAATTATATTATTATTAACATACTTAAATGTGGTAAAATGAAAATTTTAATTAAAAGATCAGTCCTCTCTCTTTTATTGCTTGCTTTGGTGTTAAGCCCCGGGTTCTTATCTGCAGGCAGCCCCTCCCGGATTTTCATCAGGCTGAAACCTGACGTGAAAAAAGATATTGTTTTGGATAAAATGTTTTCCATCGAGGGGCTTTCCGTAGAAGACAGACTGCTAAAGCCTGAGCTTTCCTTGACTTTTGCGGAAAAAAACTTAAAAAGAGCAGCGATTATGAAAAAAAGCAGAATACAAAAAATAAAAGATGCCGAAGAACCATTGCTTCGTACTTTTGTACTTGAATATTCCGGAGAAGCTAATCCGGAGAAAATTGTTAAAAGACTTGAAACCGAGTATCCTGAAATTGAACTTGCTGAAGTTCGCTATCCCGATAAAATGCTGTACATTCCGAATGACCCGGAGGTTGACAAACAGAATGTTCTCAACAGCTCCGGTTTTATTCAGGCATGGGACAGTTTTAAAGGGGATGAATCAGTTGTGATTGCCGTAAGTGATAACGGCATAAACAATGAACATGAAGATTTAAAAGATAACATTGCCGTTAACACAGCCGAAACACCTAACAACGGAATAGACGATGACGGAAACGGCTATGTAGATGATTACAAGGGCTACAATTTTACTTTTGAAAGCGACGGAGTAAGCGCCGACAACACTTACAATACCCACCCCCACGGCACACAGACCAGCGGGATTGCCGCTGCGCATTTCGACAACGGCAAAGGCGTTGCCGGAGCCGGAGGCAGAAGCAAAATTTTCCCCCTGAAGATTGCAAAGCTCGGCTCAACTGATCTCGACTTCGGTTATGAATCCATTATGTATGCCGCTCAGAGAGGCTTTAAAGTAATGAATCTCAGTTGGGGCAGAGTTAAGGCTTTTTCCGATTTCGACCAGAGCATTATCAACTACGCTGTTGCAAATGACCTTGCCCTTATTGCCTCCGGCGGCAATAAAAATACCAATACGGAAATTACTTACCCTGCCGGCTACAGCGGAGTGCTCGGAGTCGGTGAAGTAAATGCTTCCGACAAACTTACACAGACTTCCCTCGGCGTACAAGTTGATATAATGGCTCAAGGACTGGGCAATTACACTACCGCACTCCTTAATGACTCCTATCAGGCGGTTGGAACGGGCACTTCATTTTCTTCTCCGGTCGTCGCAGGGGCTGCTGCGCTTGCCAGAGCGAAATATCCTGACCTCGAAGCGCTTCAAGCGCTGGAATTTGTCAGGCAGATGACCGTTGATATCACCGAAAATAACTTCAATGTCAGAAAAATTATTCCCGGAAGGCTTAATATATCCAATCTTATGAATACAGACCCCTTCTCAATGCCCGCAATCAGACCCGTAGAGGTTTATTTTAAAAATGAAGACGGTATAATGCCCGACAGATTCAATCCCGGTGATAAAGCAGCGCTTGATATTAAAGTTAAAAACTATCTCGGAGCCGCCCATGACCTTACTTTTACCCTTTCGCCGGCTTATGACTTCACCGATATTATTCAAATTATCGACCAATCCGTTAATATTTCCAATGTAGAAAAAGGAGCCGGCTTCCTTCTCGATGGTTTCTCCTTTTCATTCGCCGATTACTATGACGATGTGATTTTATTGCGTGTCGATATCGAAGCAGCGAACGGCTACAAGGATTTTTTCCTCATTTCATTCACTCCGACGACCGAAATGACCACTTTTGAGAATGATCGTCTGAAATTTTCGGTCAGCGACAGGGGTACATTCGGCTTTCGGGTGAAAGAAGACGCAGCCGGAGCTAACGATGGCGTAGGCTTTGTTTATAAAAACAACCGCAACCAGATTTTCAAAGGAGGCATTATGGTCGGCGAAGACCGCGAGAAAGTTATATCTGCAAATTACAGCGCCGACGGTAGTGTCAGCAACGATTTCGCTTCGATCAAGCAGTTTACTTATCCGGACAGGAATATCGGAATAATAGACGACTCAAAAGCATCTGCATCGCATAGAATTAATCTTCAAATCGCCCAGGAATACACCCTGTCGAAAAACGGCGGAAGCTGGATCAGGATAAATTTAAAGCTGAAGAACTTAAACGAAAATACTTCCATTAAGGATATTTCCGCGGGCTACTATCTTGACTGGGACATCGGGCCTTTCGGCAGTTCTTTCGAGGAAAATAAGACTGCATTCTTCCCGGAAGCTATTCCGGAAGCATTTAAAATATTTCCAGCCGCCTGCGAAATAGCTGAATATGCCGGCGGCGATTTTCCCCTCGTAGGCATGATGGCGTTTACCAACAAGTATGACTATGCTTTGCCGCAGGCTGCGGGGCTTACCTACGAAACTACACAGCAGTTCCGCCTTTCCGACCAGCTTGCCGCCCTTTACAACGGTGCGGCGATACAAAATGACGATATAACTGACATAAGTATGTTTGTAGGCATGAGGTTTCCCGAAGAAATCGAGCCGTCAGGCGAAAGAGACTGCGAGTTCTGCCTTGCAGCCGCCGAAAACAGACAGGATTTAATCACCGAATTACATAACTGCCTTGCAGGTATTTCATCAGTCAAAGAAAATAAATCCGCTTCCGATGATAATCTCAAAATATCCCCCCTGCCCGCCGATGATTTCATTACTATTGCATTTCCCGCTAAGCCGGCTGGCAGCGTAAACATCTCATTTATTGATATAACCGGCATGGAAAAGCATTCATTTAAACTAAAAAATGCCGAATCGATAATAAATATTTCTACCGCTGAGCTTCCTGCGGGCGTATATATTTTAAAAGCAAGTACTTCAAAGAAATTATATACCGCAATCATTGCCGTCATGCGTTAGTTTAATTCTCAAAATACTGCATTCATGCCTTTATTAACTGCTATTCACAGTCTCAGGGATTCAGCGTATTAAACAGAATACTAAGTTGCTTTCAAAACAATAACTTTCCTCCTATCCAAACTCCGATTTGGATAGGAGAGTTTCAAGTCATACTCTGTTTGACTGTTGTAAAACGGAATTTTGTTTGAAAAATGCATTAAATAATAAGAATCAAAGAAAAATTCTTTCATTTTTAAATCATTTAACCTAAAAAAACAAGCTCACGGATGTATATCATAAGCTTTCGGATGCTCATCATAAGCTTTCGGATGCTCATCATAAGCTTTCGGATGCTCATCATAAGCTTTC
>CAZOBD010000224.1:0-5375 GCA_964577665.1 uncultured Hyphomicrobiales bacterium | reverse complement strand
CAAAATTGCTTGTCAAAACGACGTATTTGCTTTACCAAACGGTAAATTTGCTTGTCAGATAAGTATATTAATATGGTATCTATTATTTATACAATTTTTATATATTTAAATATTAAGAATATTATTTATAAAATGTAGTCTTATTATTAAATAATAAATAATATTTGTAATATATATTATATAATTATTAATAACAAATATTTATATTAATAAAAAGAGATTATTAATACATTTTAAATTGACAACTATTTATTATAAGAATTAAATGATTATTTTGTAATGGTCAAATCGACCAAAGTAGTATAACGCGGAACTATTTCGCCCGCAGAAGGATTTTGGACGATGACTGTATTCGGCAGGAAGGTCTTTTCGCTGATATAAACGACGTTACCAAGCTGTAATTCGGCTTTTTCGATGGTTTCTTTGGCTTCTTCAAGCGATAATAAATAAAGATTTGGCACTACAACCTGATTTTCAGAACCTTTGCTGATTACAATATTTATATCGGTTTCCACCGGGATAAGTCTGTAGGGCGGCACGCTTTGTGAAATGATGGTATCAGCTCCTAATGAATCGCTGTAATCATAAGTGATTTCACCAAAATAGAGTTTTTGACGAATAAGAAAAGGTCTGGCGCGGTCGAGGGTCTTTCCGATAATCTTTGGCATCCTTACTTTGGGAAGAGTCTTGTTTAAGGTGAGATAAACCGTCCTTCCTTCTTTGATAATCGAGCCTGGTCTGGGGGTCTGACGAACTACGACCTGCTCTTTACCGCTTTTTTTGGAAGAAATTGCAAATTGTAAGCCGTCGGCGGAGAGTATTTCAGCCGCTTCGCTTACTGTTTTGCCGATAACATTAGGTGCGGGAAGGGTTTCGCGGCTTTGTACAATGCCCGGAATAATAAAATTGTCGGCAAGATAAGCTAAAACGCCGAGAGCAATGAAAAATCCGGCAAAAGCAATGATATTTTTCCAAAGAGGGGCTCTTTTTTTGCCTTCATGAATCATTCTGTTGCTGCCTTTTGCCTTTTGAAACTGCTGTTTGATTTCTTGTTTGTCCATTCCGTTATTATCAAAAATATCCATTACTTATCTAAAGAAATTGCCAAAAATTTAAAAAGAAAATATACGAATAAAAATCTGTTTAATAAAAAATATTCTTTGTGAAATTATCGTTTAAGAGGAGTTTTCAGAGCTTTATACCCAAAATAGTCATATCATCACGAATTTTTTCGCCCTTTGAAAACTCCTTTATCTCATTTTGAAGCAATTTTTTCTGCTCCAGCAAAGGCTTATCGGAAATAAAAAGAAGGAATTTCCTAAGCTGTCTCACGCCAATTTTCTCTTGATTCTGATTGTGCTGGTCTTGATAGCCGTCTGTCGTAAGATATAGTATCATGCCGGATTTTATTTCAATCTCATGGGAGGTAAAAAATCTATGTTGCTCTTTCTGTCTGCCTCCAACGGACTTTCTATCTCCTTTTATTTCAATAAATTCTCCATCGCTGACAATATAAAGGGGCCTTTTGGCGCCTGCAAATTTCAATATGCCCTTATTACGCTCTATTATGCAGATACAAACATCCATTCCATCGGTACTTGTAGAAACAGATTCTTCCTGTTTGAGAGCATAACGCACATCTTTGTTCATTTCTTCGAGTATTTTGGCAGGATCGAAGATTTTTTGCTTAATGACAATATTATTTAAAAGCTCGTTTCCCATCATAGACATCAAAGCACCGGGTACACCGTGTCCGGTACAGTCAACAACAGCGGCAATTATTTTATCATTGACCCTCTCTATCCAATAAAAATCACCGGATACGACATCTTTTGGAATGAAGAGGACAAAATAATCTTTGAAGAACTCCCTTATCCTCGAATGAAAAGGCAAAACGGCAGCTTGAATACCCTGAGCATAGTTAATGGAATCTGTAATCTTTCTATTTGCTTTTCTAATTTCCTCATTCTTTCTCTTTAAAAGATTTTCCGCTTTAACTTTGTATTTGTATCTTCTGTTTTGAACATAAATCAAACCTGTCAGCAGCAAAATGCCCAGTGCGGCAGCCGCCGAAATGGTATAAATCTGATTCCGCTGATGTTTTATTTCCGAGTCATACAGCTCATTCTTACGAACTGCTTCCAGATTAGCAATTTTCACGGTTGATTTGATGTTCATAATGGAATCTTTTACATCAATATACTTTTTAAAATATTTCAGGGAGTTTTTAAAGTCATTTTTTTCTGCAAAGACATCGGATAAAGTCTCATAAGTAACTTTCAGAAAGTGTATTTGACCGATTTCGGAAAATATTTCAGCCGCTTTCATTAAATTGTCTTTAGCAAGATTTATCAGAATGGATTTAGCAGAATCAGAAGATTGGGTATTCTGAGCCATTTTAAAATAATTCTTGCCTAAGTTGTCATAAGCATTGCCTATTCCGGGTTTATCATCCATATTTTCTGACAGCTTCATCGCTTTCTTAAAATACTCTTCTGCTTTGTTAAACTCATTTCTGTTTTGAAAAATCATCCCGATATTCCCGGTCATGATTGTAATACCTCTTTTGTAGTCTATTTTTTCTGCAATTTCAAGCGATCTTTCATAGTATTTTTTTGCAAGGTCATATTTTTTTTCTTTTTCATAGGTGTTTCCGATGCCGCCCAAATGGATTGACAGGCAATTACTGTCATTTAGCTCGCGGGAAACAACAAGCCCTTTTTGATAGTATTCTCTTGCTTTTTCGGGTTGATTAAGCTCAAGAAATGCCCATGCAATATAACCTAACGTTTTAGCGTAAGAATACTGATCATCATTCTTTTTAAACAATTTCAGATTTTTAAAATAATAATTAAGCGCCAGTTCGTAATTTCCGGTATTCTGGTGCAGTACACCGATATTAGTCTGAATGACCGCCGTTAAATAATCCTTATTTTCGGCTTTGAATGCCTGCAGCGCTCTGTTGTAGTAAAGCATGGCATTATTATAATCACCGGTGTTATTATAAAGAATACCTATGAGGGAACTCATTTTGCCGACGCCTTTATCCCAATTAATTTCTTTTGCCAGCTTAAAACCTTTAAAAGCATATTCAAGAGATTTATTATAATGAATATTGTAGTAATTCTTTGAAATCTTGTAATATACATTCACTTTGGATGTATCCGAATCGGAATTAACTAATTGAATTAAAAGAGAATCCAAATAGCCGGAAGAATTTGAGAAGGCATCAATCGGAATAATAATAGAAATTATAAATAAATATGTAAATAATATTTTCATATTATCCTTTTTTTTTTATATTTACATATAATTGTAATTTACAAATTAATTATAAAAAATTAAAAAATAATCTCATCTTTGAATCAGATTCTGTCGGAATTTCATCGCTTTTTCCACAATAAATGAGGTAAAAAATGAAAACGAAACTCCTAATCAGCTTACTTATCTCTGTTTTTATCGGTTGTACCGCTTTATTTTCTCAATCGCCGCCATGTGAATTTTTTATTAATTCAGCTTTTTGTCCCGATTGCGAAAACGACGGGCTTCAATACGGAGTAAATGCCTTTGCAACAGTCGAAGAAGCGCTCGGCAGCACTTCATACGGCTCTTGTAATTATCCCTTACTGCATATTGACGGTGAACAATCACGTCTCATACCCGCGGGAAATTATTATTCGATAATAATTAAATGTCCGGTGCATTTTAACGAAGGAGATGCAATTATGACAGAGTTTCTCGAAATAAACCATGAAGTTATAATTGAGACAAATCCCATTATTGAAATAAAACAAAAAATAAGTTTAAACAACGGAATAATTCAACTGGGTGCCGGAAATATTATCTTACATCACGATTGTGAAATTGTATATGATGTAAATAAATATATAAACACTAACGGTACAGGAATGGTTGAGATACATAAGAACCCCGCTTCTGTTATGTTTTTTCCAGTTGGAGCAATATCTGCTTTTTCTCCCGTAGATATAGGCAATGTTAATGAAGGAGAGATATTTGCCATACGTTCCGATAATGAACCAATCTGGCCTGACACAGGGACTTCATCATCTGTCGATGAACCTTCAATGTATCATTTTCAATGGATTTTAGAATACATTAAAGGAAATCCTCATCCCGTTACTTTAAAATTCATCTATCCCCATGCTATGCTGGCTGAAGGGCTGAGTTTATCAAATATTGAACTGTTTTACAAAAAAGAAGCAGAAACGGAATGGGTATTATTAGATGCTGCCGGTACTCAGCCTTGGACAAATAATCCCGACTATTTCGTTTCTACTGCAGGGGGATTCAATATAGCTCCCGGAGACAGATATATTTTTCGCGTTTCTACTTCTGATAGTATTTACATTAACGGCAGTAACGGTGGATTCAATATGGGCTGGTTTTTTTCTACTACTTTAGGAATAATTATCTTTATTGCTGCTATTCTAATATTAATCCTAATACTCTACATTCTTTTTAAACCAAAGAATAATAAAAAGATAGAAAAATAATTACTGCGAACAGCATCCTTGTTCCGCACCGGGATTAACCTGAAGTTTTTCAGCAGGCGGGCTTATATAAGGAATGCCAAGACTCAAGCCGCGGAGAATAAGCAGCACTGCAACCACTGCTATGCCGACGGGGATAAATTTGTTTACGGCACGGCGAAGCTTAAGCGGTACAAAGCTCTTCATGGTAAACATCGCAAAAAGCATAGGCACAGTACCAAGACCGAAAGCTGCCATGTAAAAAGCGCCTTCAACCACGCCGCCTGCCGTAATGGAAGCAGCAAGGGCTACATAAACCAGCCCGCAGGGAAGAAGTCCGTTCAGCAGTCCTATGACCAGAAATGAAAATCGAGAGCGCCAGTTCATAAAACGCCCGAAAAGCCTTTTGAAACCCGAAAGAATACTGTTCATGGCAGGAGTTTCTTCAAATTTTGAAATCCATTTTTTTGGAAAAAATAGTACTATTAGCATACCCGCGCCGACAATGATTGAGACAATTTCCTGATATCCAGCAAGCTTTACCGTAGCTCCGAGAGTGCCTAAAATCATTCCCATCAAAGCGTAAGTAATTACTCTGCCGATATTGTAAAGAAAGTTATCCACTACCAGCCCCAATTTATCCCTGCTGGTATTTGAAACTGCTATTACGATAGGTCCGCACATTCCGACGCAGTGAAAACTGCCTACAACGCCTATCATAAATGCTGCCCAGTATGTATCCATTTTATTTTTCTCCCTACATATTATATAATTTTAAAGGCTTTATTAAAAGTCTTATATTGTCATGCCGAAAGCTCGTTTCATCTGTTTATTTTTTGTATTTTACCTTTGAAAATCGTTTGGTTGTCATGCTGAACTTGTTTC
>CAZOBD010000223.1:0-5405 GCA_964577665.1 uncultured Hyphomicrobiales bacterium | reverse complement strand
ACATGGGGTAAACACAATAATAAGAATTACTCCGCTTACCCCAGACACGTTGTAGGGCATACAGGAAAGACACTGCAAAATGAGAAAATTTATACAAATATTAACTTTAATACTTCTCTACTCTTGTACTTTGACTGGACAAGATAGATTGTCGTTTGATTCCGAAAATGAATTCAAATCAGAACTGACAGGTTCTTGGATTTTAAAATCCTATCGAGATTCCATTTTAAAAGGTTGTACGCCATTTGACTTGCAGGATTTATTGATTAATACTCATGGATTTTTTTATAACCCAAGTAAAAAGTACTCCAATGTCTTTCCGAACGATTCAAGCTATTGGATTTTTATTGACTCAAAGAAAAATTTCATCAACGAAGGACTTGCAATCGAACTTGATAAGCAATTAGGAAGGATTATAAAAAAAGAATATTCAAACGACTATGATTCAAAAAATGATAAGTGGATTGATAATTATTCAGAACCAGAACAAATTGGATTTTTTAGGTTAATAAAGCTGGACAATGAGGTAGTTCTTGATTTAAAATATAAAGATGATTCTGTTGTGCTTGTAAAAGGTGATTATGAGAAATTACTGAATAAGACTTTTATTGCAGGAGAGTATAAATTTAACAATTCAATTACCGTTCAATTTGACACTAACGGACAAATTAAGAATTTAGAAAAATTAGATAAAAGTTTCAAAAACATAGATATTTATGAAATAGGAATTGGGTATTTTGCCGAAAATAAGGACTGCATTTATTTTGGACAGATGAGTAGCAAAATGAAAATTCCGTTTAACTGGACTTTAAAACATGATACTTTAGAATTGATTAGTACGATGAATAAGTCGATTAAATATGAATTAATAAAAAGTACGCCCTACAACACACAATATAGCCAATAAGGGTTTCTGTGGTATGCGAAGGTTTGTAGCCCGCTTCAACTTTTTGTGTATCTTGATAGGAAATCACCCGCAATCCCTTACTGGCCATATTGTCAACGTTGTCCTGAATTCGCTCCGCTCATTCAGGACAACGTGTCTGGGGTAAGCGGGGAGTCCGCTCCGCGAACTCTGTACAACATGGGGTAAACACAATAATAAGAATTACTCCGCTTACCCCAGACACGTTACTGCCAATGCTATTAAAAACAAACGTATCTAGTATTTTTGAAAAATGAAGCAATACAAAGTAAAAAATGAGCTGACGATAATAACCAAAGAAGGGAAAGAATTGACCCTTCAGCCCGGTTCTATTTTTAATAGTGAAGATTCAATTGAAATAGCTGGTATTGAAGAACTATTAACTGAACCTATTTATGAAACCTACAAGCCATGGTGGTTTGCGGACTACGGGATACTCGACATTTGGAAAATGGGATATACAGGTAAGGGTGTGAAGGTAGCTGTTTTGGATTCAGGAATATTTTTGAAGAATGGACATCCACATGAGGATCTATTAAATGTAAAGCCGGAAAATTTGTTCGATGTAACTAATTCTGAAGGCAGAATGATAGATCATAGGGGGCATGGTATACATATATCAGGAATAATCAAAGCATCAAATAATGGAAAGGGGGTAACTGGTATAGCACATAATTGTGATTTTTATTTTTCAAAAATCACACATGTTGATAAGGGTGACAGTTTGCAATATCTAATTGATGGTATCAAATGGGCAATAAGTCAACAAGTCAATATTGTTAATATAAGTTCTGGATGGTTTAAATTGAAAGATAGTGATATTAAACGACTGCATGAAGTAGTTAAAATATGTCTTGAAGAGAATATTTTAATTGTTTCGGCAGCTGGCAATAAAGACAGTGTTTCTGGAGACGACTTCTACCCTGCTGTGTTTGAAGAATCATTATCCGTTGGTGCAGTAGATATGAATAATTCCCCTATAGATATATCTGTCGCAAAAGATAGAATTGACATATATGCTCCAGGGGAAAGAATATACTCAACTTCAAACGAAAAATATAAATTTTATAAAGAGGATAGAGGTTCTAGCCAAGCTTGCGCTTATGTAACAGGAGTTGCAGCATTAATAACAGAAGCTTTATTCTCAATGAATAAACAATTCACACCTTTTAAGGTAAAAAAAATACTCAAGGATCAATCAATAATTCAAGGAAATTACAGAATCGTTAACCCTTTAAATTCAATAAAACACCTTTTACAATGAAAACATTTACATCAAACCTTTTCTTATTTGCTGTTTTGTTTCAATTCTCAGTCGATACCACTTTTGCGCAAAACTCAAGTAACCAAATACTTTTAGATGCTATTAAACTAAAAGCGATGATTCTTAGCGAAATTCCTGATACAGCAATAGTTTTTAGCTCTACTTTTGAGGAAGATGCCGCAGAAATACTAAAAGGTTATCTACGTTCCATAAATACGTATGGCGAAATAAAAAGTGAGTATGATAAAAATCCATTTATTCGATTACCTGATAATACAAACCTGTCAGCTTCAGAAGTTACTGGCAAATCAAAAATACCATTTTCTCTGTCCTCCCTTGATGTTACTAACTTTGCATTCGGTCTTACCGATTTCCTGATTGAGCGGACCAAAACGGAACTGAACATTGCTTTTTTCGAGCGATTCAAAGATGAAATGACCAAAGAGGAGTACAAAGACCTTAAAATTCTATTTCCACAAACATTCCAAATGCTGACAGCTATAGGTGACCAAATGTATTACTACAACAATTATATACAGGGCTTACGACATGCATTTGAAACCGACCTAAAGAGAATGCCATATCATATTCGTAATTGGGTGGATTTACATGAGGCAAGCATAGATGCCTCTGTTTCTAACACGATAAGGATTGGTTTGATTACCACCACTTCTATCATAGAAAACAAACATCCGGGAGCAATTCTTAAAGACCTTTCGACCGAGGTGAAAAGTCTCAATGAAAATGAAAATGACAACATTTTTCAAACGTTTGAAAATATAACTCATTTTGTAGCTTTAATAAGCGAGTCTTTTCGCGACACACTTGGAGCAAGTGATTATTGGGTTGATGGATCAAAAATCCGTCAATTGGCCAATGATGAGGTTTTGTTGAGAATATATCTGGGACTTTTTTATCAGCAGATTAACTTAGATTCTGCCAAACTAGATATAGCTTTTAGTAACGATATTACATTGTTGGACTTGCTTGAAACTATTGGACAAAATTGGAATAAATATAGTTTCGTAGCGAATAGGCTCATATCAAGGTTTTCATCTCAAATCAACCTGACACAAAGCTCTGTAGCCCGCTTCAATGAAACAAAGAGAAGAGTAAATACAAACGATGAACTCACCAATCGAGTACGCAATTATGAAATGTTCAACGCCTATTATGACATCACAACTTCCATGCTTGATATTCTTAGGAACATCGGCTTAGGAATGAATGAATTTTCCGAAGGGATTAATAATGTTGATACTATTATAGGTAAAAAAATAAAACCTGTCTTTACAAGAACTATACTTGAAAAAATTGATGAGATACTAATTGCAAGAATTGAAACCACGCATAAAATTGGGGTTCATGTTTTTAATAAGCAGTATGCGGGAGCAGTAGCACAAACTTTCTTGATATTAAACAGGGCTGTTCCAGATAAAAACAATCAATGGCAAACATTCCTAAAATACGGTACTTTCATGGCGAATTTGGTATCAGCAGATTCTCCAGAGGCTGTTACAGCTGCTATCGAAGCCGTTGCAGTGCCGCTAGGAAGTTACTCTATTAAAAGACATTCAAACTTTAGTATTGCATTAAATGGATATTTAGGTATTTTCGGAGGACAAGAGTTTATTAGTGGAATGGATAATGCGTGGAATGCATCGATTACAGCTCCTGTGGGTATATCGTTTAATTGGAGACGTTGTGAAAATAAATATGTTGGTTGGGTTGTTCCGACTAGCATATTTACCTCAATAATTGATCTTGGGGTTATCACGAATTATAGGCTTACTGAAACAAATGATGTTTCTTCAGTTCCCAAAGTTAAGCTTAATAATATTATTTCTCCAGGGATATTTCTCGAGTGGAGGCTAGGAAAAACTCCCTTAACGTTAGGAGCAGGTGGACAGTTTGGACCACAAATCAGAGAACAGATCATCAAAGATGACATGGGCAATATAACGGGAAAGGAATTGATTTCCGAAGCGTTATATTGGCGTGCAGGGTTATCACTTAAGGTAGATATTCCAATATTGTACTTCAAAAAGTAACTTTGAAAATTGAGTATGAAAGCACTTGGCAGTAACAGCGTGTATGTGGCAATAGCGGGTGAAGTGGTAAATCGAAGGTCTGTGCTTCTAAGAAAATTTGTGCTAAACGGAAAGGAAAGTGCTTCTAATCCGCTACTGCACATACACGCGTACCGTTAGCGGTCAGCTTAAAGACGACACAAACAATGAAATGGACAATAATAATTATATCGCTATTTGGACTGACTGCTTGTAATAATCGGGCAGACAAAAACGTGGTTGACGAAAAAGCCAAAACGGTTCACGTTGACAGTTTATATATTGACAGCAACGAAATAAATGGTGCTGGCGGACAACCTTACAAAGAATTTCACAACTGCAACTTTGACAACTTTATCGCTGACAAGAAAACTCCGAAACTCGCAAAAGATATTTACCTTGACAACGACTGGAATTTAAGCAACGACAATGAAGCCCTTGCTTTACTGGACAGTTTGACTGCAAAAAATAAAACTTCAAGACCATTTTATTTTAAAGTTGTAACAAAGACGTACCAAAAATCAGACGGCTATTTTTCAGAAGGACTTGGACTTGCAGGAAAAGAATATATTGAAAAAAATACCAAAGAATTTATAACAAACTTTGACAACAAAGACTGCTTTACTGACAACGACTTAACGACTTGGGCGAAAATTGTAATACTTGAATTTAGTATAAGTGGAGAAGGAGAATATGACAAACCAATAATTGACGACTATATCAAAAAACTAAAATTAAATTGCAAGGACTGCTCACCGACACAAAATGAAAGCATAAATAAATTTGGCGTGACATTAAAAAACGAATGGAAGGAATTTTTGAAACACATAGACTGACAACTGGACGGAAAGAAAGCCGAACCGCTAACAGCACCTACCCAAAAGGCGGGGGTTCGTGCTTCGCAGACAGATTTGTGGTAGCCGAAAGTTCAGTTCTCCGAATGAAGTTTAGTGGTAAAAAGCCCGCCCTTCGGGTAGCTGCAAAACGTTGTCCTGAATTCGCTCCGCTCATTCAGGACAACGTGTCTGGGGTAAGCGGGGAGTCCGCTCCGCGAACTCTGTACAACATGGGGTAAGCGGGGAGTCCGCTTAAGCGAACTCCGTACAACATGGGGTAAACACAATAATAAGAATTACTCCGCTTACCC
>CAZOBD010000222.1:0-5518 GCA_964577665.1 uncultured Hyphomicrobiales bacterium | reverse complement strand
ATTTTTTACTTTCCGCTTCAGATGTCCAACATCTGGCAGATGTTGGACATCTTTTTCCTTCAACTGATATGTCATTGCGAGGAGCGAAGCGACGAAGCAATCTCTAAGATATTATATATACTGAGATTGCTTCGCTCTGCTCGCAATGACGAAACATAGTTTCAAAAATAATCATCCCTTGTGTGATTTTCCCTAATCATGGATGTTCATCTGTTTATTTTTTACTTTCCGCTTCAGATGTCCAACATCTGGCAGATGTTGGACATCTTTTCCCTTCAACTGATATGTCATTGCGAGGAGCGAAGCGACGAAGCAATCTCTTATTTATTAATGGTGAAATGAAAAACAGTACCTTTGCCGACTTCACTTTCCACCCAGATTTCTCCGCCGTTTTTTTCTACGAAGTCTTTACAGAGTATTAAGCCAAGACCGGTGCCTTTTTCTTTGTCCGTGCCGGGTTTGGTAAACTGCACGTCAATTCTAAAAAGTTTTTCTATGTTTTCCTGCTCTATTCCCACTCCGTTGTCTTTTACAACTGCTTCCACTCTTTCATTATCTTCATTTTCAATATACATTTCAATTTTTCCGCCCGGCTCTGTGAATTTGACGGCATTAGAAATCAGATTACGGAAAACAGTATCTATCATCTTTGTATCAGCCTTAACGATAGTATCGACCGGAATATTGTTTATCAGTTCAATCTCTTTTGCTTCTGCCGATTTACCGAAAATGTAAAGGCTGTTAAAAGCTTTTTCGTAGAGGTCAAATTCCTGAATGTTAATTTTTAGCCGTCCGGTCTGAGCCCTTGCCCAGTTTAAAAGGTCTTCCAGCAGCTCATACTGCGCTTTCTGAGACTTGTGAACCCTTTTTATCAAATCATACATTTCTGATTTTTCCATATCGGGTTCGTTAACAATTATATCGGTAAGTCCCAATATAGCCGTGTAAGGGCTGCGGAGATCGTGGGCAATGATTGAAAAGAACTTATCCTTGGCGGCATTAGCCTCTTTTAAGAGCTTTTCGGATTCTTTCAGGGCAGTTTCAGCTTTTTTTCTGTCCGTGATATTCAGCATAGCTGAGTGAATAAGTGAAGAATCGTTTTTTACATCGTCTATCGCTATGCTTTCTATCTGCGCAAATATGATTTCATCTGCGGCGCTGCACAGTTCAATCTCGAGTGTTTGAAGTTCTTTAGTATCAATTGCTTTTTGAAGATGAAAATAAAAAGCGTCCTGATATTCCGGCAGGATAAATGTATTGAAGTGCTTGTTTAACAAAGCTGTTTTAAATGATTTCAAAATATCGGCGGCGGTAATGTTTACGTCAAGTATTTTTGTGTCGATGCCGAATGTAAAATAGCCTACTGGAGCCAGTTCAAAAAGGTGGAAATACTTGTTCCGTGAAATTTCAAGATCGTTCTGTATTCTTTTCAGTTCTGCATTCTGCGCCTGCAGCTCAATCTGATAGTTCCTAAGCGATTCTTCAAATTTCTTTCTCTCTGTTATATCCCGTGTAACAGAGATAATCTTATCGGTTTCTTCTCCTTTATCCGTTCTGAATATTTTGGATATGGTTTCGACCCAGATGTAAATGCCGTCACTCTTTTTCACACGGTATTCCATACGCGATAAAGTCTTCTGCTCCAGAAGACGGAGGAATTTTTGACGAACCTGAAGCAGATCGTTTCCATGGATGAAATCATACCAATTTTCGTATTCATTTTCCAAAGAATAGTATCCAAGCAGAAAATCGAGTGAAGGTGAGTGATATTCTATATTTCCTTCTATGTCATGCAGAATGATTACGTCTATGACATTGTCGGCAAGCATCCTGTAGCGTTCTTCGCTTTTTTTAATGGCAATCTCAGCTTCCTTGCGTTCTGAAATATCGAAAACTATGCCGATTATTTTCAAAGGTTTGCCTTCCGGAGTTCTTTCGGTAACTACTCCTCTGTCGTAAAACCATTTATAATCGCCGGCTTTTGTCCTTATCCTGTATTCTACTTCGTAAGCATCGATTTTTCCTTCGAGATGATCGCGCATATTTTGCATAGTTGCTTCATAATCATCGGGATGGAGCATTTCGGTAAATCCCCATACATCGGGATTTATTTCGCCTTCTTTATAGCCGAGAGACTCAATCTTTTTCTTATTGTAACTGACCTCGCCGGTTTTGTAGTCCCATTCCCATCGTCCTAAATTTCCAGCCCAGAGAGTATCGATTTTGCTCCGGCTCATATTCAATTCTTTTTGGGCTGTGTAAAGCTGATGTTCATAGACTTCAAGGTCCTGAATTCTTTTTTTTAAATTTTCCATTTCCTTAATTAATTCCTGCCTGGATTTTTCTGAATTTTTCATAGTATTTCATTCATCTGTTTATTTTTCTTCAGAAGATAGACGGCGAAACCAAATGAAAGAAGCACAATTATATTTAAAATTAGACTTACAGTTTTTCCGGTTTCAAACTCTGAGGAGCTGTATTTCAGTTCAACTGTATGACTGCCTTTTGGAACTACCACCGAGCGAAAAGCATAATTCGTCTTAAGAATTTCAGTTTCCCTTCCGTCTATGTATGCCGACCATCCGGGCGGATAATGAATTTCGCTTAAGAAAAGAAGATTATTGCCTGATGCCCGAGCTTTTATTTTAATGTAATGATTATCATACTCGACTATATCAACTTGAGCATTTTCTCCGGCGCTGTCTATTTTCACGGGGGGCATTTTTTCAAGAAATGCTTTTTCGGCGGGATTGAAATTTCCCTCTTTCATGTTTTTTAGTATTTCCAGAGGTTCGGCTTTCTCAACACTATCCACGAAAAACGCTCTCGGCAGCATATTTGTATTTACATAGACAATTTTATTCGTTTCCTGAGATCTAAATACGACGGGCATACCCGGCGCTTCCCTGTCTGTAATTATGTATTTCACATTCAGCAGATTCCACAAAAAAGGATTAGTAACCTGAGATGTTGATCCTTGGTCTGCTACATCGAGCATGTCCTGATAAACCCTCAGTTTTGCGGCATGGTATCCGTTTACGCTTTCCAGGAAAAAATAAGCGGGCATATTCGGAGTGGCTGAAGTGAAATCGGCTATTCTGAATCTGTCGGGGTCGTTCTGCAGAAATGCAATGACGTCATCCTTTTTGAAATGCTGCTCTTCGCTTACCTCAAAACGCCTGACTCCCACGCGCCAAAGGTCGAAAACAAGCAGAAATGCTATCACTGCAAAGAATAGATTCTGTCCTATTTTTCCTTTTATGTATAGATAAATCAGCGTAAATGCCAGCACAAGAACCGCTCCGGTTACATACCAGTCGGAAATCATTTCCTGAAATACATATTCTCTGAGTTCAGCGGGAAACTGAGCCATTTGAGGATTAGCGGCAACTGCTTCCAGATAAGTGGTTTTAAAACCCGCCGAGAAAATAAATCCGATTACTAAAAAGGCTGCTGAAGCGGCAAGCCAGTATATTATCAGCTTCATCTGTTTTTTTGTTGTATCATCACGCCACTTCAGTACGGCAGATAAGCCGTATCCGGCAAGAACCGGCATGGCAAAATGAAGCAGGGCAAGAGCCATGCTCGGAGCGCGGAATTTATTGAAGGAAGGTATAAAATAATAAAACAGATCATAAACCAAAGAAAAATGCCTTCCGAAAGACAGAAATAATGAAAATAAGCTTAAAACTATCAGAAACTGTACAAATACATCTTTTCTGAAGACCCAAGCACCAAGCACCCCCAGGAACAAAATTATGATTCCAAAATAGGGAGCGGCGTCCTCAAAGGGCTTTTCTCCCCAGTAAAGATGCACCATTACTTCTCTGCCTCCCGTAAGGCTCCCCTCGTATTTCATTTTGCCGAAACCGAAGTAATTTGGCACAAAGAAGCTGAAAATCTCGTCGGGACTGAAAGACCACATAGTGGCATATTCGTAATCATGTCCGCCGCTTTCTGTTATTTTAGTATCATCCGTTTTTAAAATGGGAGCCGATCCGCGTGTGGAATAATCGGTGTATTCCAAAGTGGTAAGGTATCTGTCGGACGACATCAGAAAAGCAAAGACTCCCGCTATAATCAGCATACCTGCCGAGCGGAGAACATTTACGGGCTGCTGTTTTTTAACGGCACGGCTTATCAGCTCAAAAATCAAATAAATACTAAAGGCAAGAATGCCGTAAAAAATCATCTGCAGATGGCCTGCTTCTATCATAATGTGAACCGCTATTACAAGAAGAACCGAATAGAAGAGCGAAAATTTCATTCTGATTTTTTCGAGGAACAGGAAAATAAAAGGAAACATGGCAAACACTACCGGCTTGGTGTTATGCCCTATCATTATCCATACTATTATCCCAGTAGAAAAAACTGCTCCCGTCATTGTAAAAAATGAAATAAACCGGTTCATCTTCTTTGAACGCATCAGATAGTAAACTCCTATACCGTAGAGTATGTACCAGCAGAGAACACGGGCGGCATCGCTTGAGAAAATATCGCCGATGAAAACTGTTGTATAAGTCGGTACCATTGAGGCAAAATCCCACCAACGGAAACCGGTCAGGAGCATGGAAGCATAAGCGGGCATACCGCTGAAGATGTAAGGTATCCAAAGGGGAAATTCGCCCTGCTCGCGGGATTTTTCTATGAATGGGCGGAAACTGTCCGATGAGAGATTATCGGAAACGTTAAAAGCTTTTCCCGTAAAGATCGCATCTGAGAAAAAGATAAAAAGAGCAACAACAAGAATGCCGATAAGAGCCGCGTCAAGGTATTTATCGGGAATAATTTTCTTTTTAACGGCGCTTTCAGACTTCGAAATTCTTTTTTCCGTTCTTGCTGTTTTATCTTCCTGTCCGGGAAGTTTCTTTGAACGTCCCTTTTCCCTTTTTGCCATTTCTTTATCCTTTTACACTTTTAATGAAATAACAGTCATTTTCTCTTGCAATTTATTAAGAATAGGATAAAAAGCAATAATAAATATAAGATAAAAATAAAAAATAGGTAAAAATTTGTTAAATCCAGAATAATCGATAGAAGAGAAGCTCGTTTCCTAAATGTATTACTAACTTGTTTTCAAAAGAAAACTTACTTCTCATTCCCAAACTCCGATTTGGGAATGTGCTTTTCTTTCAAAACTCTGTTTTGCATTAAATCTCAAATAATCATCCCCTTGGGTGATTTTCCCTAATCATGGATGTTTCATCTGTTTATTTATTGCTGTGTTTCTCGAGATGGACTCCACTTCTAAAGTGGAGTCCATCTTTCCATTCCTAATGTTTTTTTGATTATCGTTTTGAAAATCTAAAGAATATAATTAAATTTTCATCGTTTATCAGATAAGTATGTTTAATTAATACAAGATTATTATGAAGGATATGAATTTGCTGCAAAGCGATGCTAATGATATTGTCAATTCTCTATCAAAACAGAAATTGATAGAGGCACATTCTTACCTTAGATACTCAACTTTCTGAGTTGTATTATAGGATTAGAAAAAATGAAGTAAATATTATAT